>JAIFKN010000196.1 GCA_020049615.1 bacterium
GAAGCCGACGACGTCGCCGCGCATCTCGTCGCTGTGCAGGATGATGACGTTCTTGGCTTCTTGCATGATCTTGGCAACTCTAGCCGACGACCCGCCGATGCCACTGCATCCATTCAACGGTTCAGAAGAATATGGCCGCCATATGGGTCCATAAGCACCTATCGACGTCGCGACTCGTCATCGCCATCGCCAAGCGATCCGACTGAATCGCACAGTCTGCACCGCCACACGGCATTTGCTTGACCAAACATCCCTGTTCAGCCAGCCTGCCGCATGCGAATTCTGCACAGCTTGGTGCCCATCCTGCTGGTAGGGCAAGCAACCGCTGTCGAGGCCGATGACTTCTGGATTCGTGAGGATCGGCCGTTCGTCGACATCCGTTTCGGGGTGGCCATGGCCCCGATCCCGGACGAATACCCGGTCATCGCGGACGTGTTCCCGGCCTTCGGTGGCGGTACGGTGGAGTATTCCGATATCATGGATGAGGATCGTGGCACATCGTGGCACGGCCTTCAGCTATTCGATCGTCGGAGGCCTTCTCGATCCGGTGGGTTCCCTCTACGGCCTCGAACTCGTGCACACCTCGGCTACCCAGAACCTGTCGTCCCGCCTCGAGAATGGCGTGACGACCCCTTCCGGCGCCGACCCAAGCTCCCTGCAGTATCGGACCATCGGCGGCAACCTGCTGTATGGCGTTGGCCTGCAGTTGAGTTCCAACTTCCACCTCGAGGCGATGGGGGTCGGTGGACTGGGCTTCGTCGATCTGGATTTCTCGGATTATCCCGGGGTGGAGCAGACCGACGGTGGCGGACGCTACTGGCTGGTCGGGGCGCGTGCCGGCGCCTACTTCACCTACCGGCGCATGGTACTCGGATTGAGCGCGGACTACAGCACCATGCATCTGGATGCGCACCAGGACTGGATCGATGCACGCACGTCCACGGAAACCGATGTGACCGGCTTTTCCGCGCGTTTCGAGATCGGATACCATATCCAATGAGCGTCGCCCGTCGTCAGTTGCACCACTTGAGAAGAGAGACTCCCATGAAAGGCCTGATCGCCCTGCTCCTCGCCCTGTGCGTGCAGTCGCATGCCGCTGAATTGATCCGCGGCCTGGGCGGATCGGAAGGCTTCGGGGAAGGAGTCCTCGCCCGGAACGATGACGGCTACATCGAGGTCGACATCACCTCCATCTGGCCAGCAGGCCTGCGTTTCTTCGGCAACGACTACACAAGCGTATGGCTGAACAATAACGGCAACATCACCTTCAATTCGGGTTCTTCGACCTTCACCCCCGGCTACATAACGGCTAGCGGCGTCGACCCGATCATCGCCGCCTGGTACGCCGACGTCGACACGCGCAAGGTGCCGGATGGCGACGACGGGCAGCTGTGGCGCGGCGGCAACCAGACGAACCTCGTCTACTACGACCTCGACACGGTGAATGGCGTCTTCACCGCGACGTGGGATGCCGTCGGCTATTTCGACGAGCACAACGACAAGCGGTGCTCGTTCCAGATCCGCCTGCTCCGCTTTGGCTCGGGCAAGGAATTCGACATCGAACTGCGTTACGCGGGCCTCAACTGGACCACCGGTGATGCCAGCGGTGGCACCAATGGTTTGGGCGGCACGGTCGTTCGCGCGGGCTATTCGGCCGGCAACGGTACCAGCTACTTCGAGCTGCCTCAGTCAGGGAACCAGTCAGCCATGCTGGCGCTGGCCGGCACCACTGGCAACACAGGCCTCACCGGCATCTGGAGCTGGCGGGTGCGCAAGCCCAACGTGATCATCACCCCGGCCATCACCCACTCGAACGCCGGCAGCATCAACTTCGCTCTCACCCTGCCCGCCGATGCGACCGGCTTCGACGCCAGCGACATCACCGTCACCGGCGGCACCGCCGGGGCGCTGTCCGGACCGGTGGTGTCTGGGATCGACCACGTCTACACCCTACCGGTGACCACTCCGCCTGGCACCGTCCAAGTTACCGTCCTCGCCAACCGCGTCAGCAGCCCGTTCGCCGAAATGAACGACCAGACGCAGCGCACCGTGATCATCGACGTCCTCCCGCCTGGTTCGCCCTCCACCCCGACCGTCACCGGGAACGTGATCAGCGGCACTTCCGAAGCGTTCGCCACCATCCATATCCTGCTGAACGGCGTAGAAGTGGGGACCACCACGGCCGATGCGAGCGGCAACTGGACCTGGACCGCCGCTGGCATCAGCAGCGGCACCTACACCGTCTCCGCCACGGCGACCGACCGGGCTGGCAACACGGGTCCGGCATCCGGCGGCAGCGCCTTCAGCTATACGGCGCCAGCCGGCAATGAAGACGATTCCGGCTGCGGAAGCGGACTGGCCGGCCTGCTCCTCCCGATCCTCCTGCTGGGACTGCGTCCTCGTCGGCGCAAGTAAGGCCGGTTTTCCATCACATCAGACTCGGAGGTGTGGGGCCGGCCTGCGAGGCCGGCTCGCTGCTTCTGCTCAGCCGCCTGCGACGAGCATGCCCTTGAGGCTGTCGCGCTGGCCCGGATCGAGCGATTCATCCGCCGCCACGGCGTCGAGCATGGCGCGCAGATCGCCACGGAAGACCTCGGTGCGGACATGGTGCAGCAACTCGCGCTTGTAGCTGCCCTCGTCGATCTTGGCAGCGAAGCGGTGGGCACGGCCCTCGGGAGTCTGGTCCAGGAAGCCACGCCGGGCGAGATTGCGCATCACGGTCAGGATGGTGGTGTAGGCCAATCGCTTGGCTGCCGGATCGGCCATCAATTCGTCATGGACGTCGTGCACCGTCGACGGTCCGCGCCGCCAGATGTGGTGCATGACTTTGACCTGCAGGGGACCGATGAGTTCCATGGAATACTCCGCCGTAGCGCTCGAAGCTAGCAGGCTGCGAGAACATTCCTAGGGGGTTTCCCGATACCCGTCTACCCTCGAATGAGGTCGTCCTGCCAAGCCCCGATCGTGCCCTCGCCAAGCTGATGCAGCCAGCGTTTGGCGTCCTCGGGATAGCCGGCCGTGGGCTTCAGCCAGGCGAAACGGCCGGTCCAATGGTGGTTGAACAGGTGCATATGCAGTTCGCGAGCGTATTTGGCGATGCACGACGCTGCGGCGATGAGAGGCGCATGACCTTCCCCGCCGACCAGGAAGGCCACGTTGGTGGCCAGGCAGCGGTAACGGCATGCCGGTGCGGTCTCCTCGACGATCTCGACCTCCTGGCCTGGCCAGGCAGCCTGCAGCAGATCGCCGTAGCGCTTACGGCCGCCAAGGCGATCGCAGGCGATGTCGGCTCCGACGGCGGGATCAGCCACTCCTGCACGGATCAGTTGGCGGACAGCGTCGAGCTCGGCCGCGGCTCGGTTGACGCCTTTGCGCTTGGCCGCGTTCAGCTGGCGCGGATGGAGGAGGTGGCCGTGCAGGCCGCAGGCGGTGCCGCTGGCGATCGACCACCGCGCCGGTGTGGCGGCGATCGGCAACCGCAGTTGCTCGGCCCCGGCCATCCACGGCACGGTGGCCCGCTCGGCCGCCGATTCACCAAGCAGGGCGAACAGATCATCCGCGGTGTCGGGCTGGAAGCCGGATAGCCAAGCAGCCGCCGGCAGCGCGACCCGCTCGAGGCTGGCCAGATCACCCGGCTTGTGCACCTGCTTGCTGTCGGCCACGCCGAGCGCAGCGAGCTCGACGGCGAAGCTGGCCGGATCCTGCACGTCCGCCAGCGCCCCGACCACCGCCAGCGGTCCGAGGGTTGGTCCGTAGCCGGCCTCATCGATGCCCATGTGCAGCATGGTGGCACGCTAGCCCGGCGCGAGGCGGGCTCCAGCTCGTCGGTTGGGGCATGCGACGCCGGACGTCCATTGCCGATGATTTCCAGGTTGATCGCACCCGCGGCGGGATAATGGTTTGGTCCCTAAGCAATGATCATCCTGCGCGACCTGCCCAGCGACGAGGAGCTGCGCGCCCTGGCTGACCGGTATCCCGACCTGGATCCCGAGGCCGCGGCGGCCCTGCTGGCGTTCATGCGCGCGGCCTGCGAGATCTTCCACGATTCCGACGCCCACTTCGCGCGCTATGGCACTTCGTGCGGCCGCTTCACCGTCCTGGCCCTGCTCAACCGCCGCCCGGACCGCATGCTGACTCCGAGCGGCATCGCCGACTCCTGCGGCGTCACCCGGGCCACCATCACCGGCCTGCTCGACGGACTCGAACAGGATGGCCTGGTCGAGCGGACCCGGGGGTCGGGCGACCGTCGCACCATGCAGGTACGCCTGACCGCGGCCGGGCGGCGCTTCCTCGATGGCATGCTGCCCGACCATTTCCGGCGCCTCGCCAGGCTGATGCACGGCATCGGCGTGTCCGACCGCCGGATCCTGCGCCGCATCGCCGGTACCATCGCCGACAACGCCGCCACGCTCTCCACCGACCCAGCCGACCCGCCCACGAGGAAACGATGAACACCCTCCGTCCCGTCGCCGCCCTTCTCGCCCTGGCCGCCCTGTGCGCCGAGGATGCTCCGCCACCGGCAGCAGCAGCGCCGGCCGCGCCACCGGCCCAGGCCGCCCCGGCGCCGGCGGATCCTGCCGCTCCGCAGGCCGCTCCTGGCCTGACCATGGATCAGGCCATCGCCCTGGCCCTGGCGCGCAATGAGACGCCCGAGATCGCCATCTCGCGCATCGAGGCGGCCCAGGCCTCGGTCACCCGCGCGGCCGCCGCGCTGCGTCCGAGCGTCGTCCTCGGCGGCTCGCTGTCGACCAACGATCAGGATGACCTGCCGTGGGGCGGGGACGCCGACGAGACCGCTGCCTGGAACGTCAATGCCGAGCTCGGCCTGCTGCGCGCCAGCGCCTGGTCGGGCCTGTCCGCGGCCAAGTACGCCCTGCGCGCCCAGCAGCTGGAGTCGCTGGAACAGAAGCGCGTGTTCGCCTTCGCCGTCGGCGGCGTGTTCCTCAACACCCTTGCCGCCGAGCGCCAGGTCGTCGCCGCCGAACGCCGGCTGGAGGTGTCCCAGGCCTCGGTCGCCGACGCCAAGGCGCGGCTGCAGGCCGGCCTGTCGATCCGCACCGACGTCACCCGCGCCGAACTCGAGGAGGCGACGGCCCAGCTGTCGGTGACGCGGGCGCGCAACCTGGTCACCACCACGCGCCTGGCGCTGGCCGACCTGATCGTCGCCCCGATCGATGGCGGACTGGAGATCCCCGCCACCATCGAGGTGCCTTCGCGCGAAGGCGAGGTGCTGCAGCGCCTGGCCCTGGCCTACCGCGCCGACCTGCGCGCCCTGCAGTTCCGCGAGGCAGCCGCCGATCAGAACGTCCGCGCCGCCTATGGCCGCTGGATCCCGGACGTGACCGCCCGGGCGGCAGCAAGCGAATTCGAGACCAACGACCCGGCCCGCGCCAGCGCTGACAAGACTCTCGATGTCACCCTGTCGCTGAACGCCTCCTGGGCGCTGTACGACGGCGGCGACCGCGGCGGCGCCATCGCCCAGGCCCAGGCGGCACGGCGCGAGACCGGCCTCAGCCGCACCCAGCAGCTGCGCGGTCTGCGCAAGGAGCTGCTGACCGGCCTGGCCGACCTCGAGACCGCCGAGGCCTCGCTGGCCCAGGCCCAGGCCCGCGACCGCCTGGCCAGGGCCAACGCCGAGGAGGTGCGGGCACGCTACAAGCAGGGCTTGGCCACCGCCCTGGAGGACGCCGATGCGATCAGCGGCCAGTTCGAGGCCGAAAGCGGCCTGGTCGCGGCCCAGCTGCAGATGGCGCGCAGCCGCCTCGACCTGCGTCAACTAGCGGGCGTATGGCCGCTGAGCGACCGCGAGCCGGGCGGCAAGCCCTGAACACGACGGGATCGCAGGCGCAGCCCGCGATCCCCACGGTCCTGGCCGTGTTCACGGGTCGAGCAGATCGTCGCCCTTGGGCGGCTTGCCCTCGCCCTTGGGCGGCTTGCCTTCCCGGCCCTCGCGCGGCTCCGGACGCTTCACCTCATCGGCCGTGATGGTGCCGTCGCCATTGCGGTCGAAGCGCTTGAACAGCTCGGCCGGGTCGGGACCGCGGCGCTTCTTGTTCCCCTCGCCGGGCGGGCCAGGCGGCTCGAAAGCGAGGAACTCCTCCTTCGACACCTGGCCATCGCCATTGGCATCCATCTTGCCGAAGAGGGCTTCACGCTCGGTCTTGATCCGCGCCTCAAGGGCGGCGGTCAGCTCGACGAGGGTGACCTGCCCGTCCTTGTCGGCATCGGCCTTCTGGAACAGCTCCTCGGGCGAGGGAGCAGGTGGGCGGCGCTCGCCGCCTGGCGGTGGCGGACCCTCGCCGCCGCACAGCGCGGCGGCGAGCAGAATGAGCGGGATATGGCGCATGGCGATCTCCTCGGGTGATCGTGGTGGTTATTGCCGGCCCGGTCCGCCGACGCGGCCCGGCGCGTGGTCGCGACGATCCTCGCGGCGGTCGCGCACGTCCTCGCGATGGTCGAGGGCGTCCTCGAGATCATCGAGCAGGCCGCCGTCATGCGCCGCATCGCGCCGTTCCTCGGCCCGGTCTCGCACATCTTCGCGACGATCGGCGCGATCCTCGACCCGGTCGGCGACGCGACGCTCGCCGGGGCCGACCTTGCCGTCGTCGTTGCGGTCGAGCCGGTCCTTGAGCTCGGGGTGGTTCTGCTGCCAGCGGTCGTGCAGCACCTGACGGTCCTTGGCCGTGACATTCCCATCCCCATCGACATCGAGCTTCTTGTACAGCTCGGGCCTGTTGGCCTTGATCCAGGCCTCGCGCTTCTCCATCCCGGCGATGAACTCCTCGCGCGAGACGCGCCCGTCGCCGTTGGCATCGAGCTTGGCGGCGAGCTCGGGGTGGCGCTTCGCCGGCGGCATGGTCTTGGGCGTCTCCGCGGCGCCGATGCCGGCGGCAACCGAGAGCGAGGCGAGGACGGCGATGATGGTGCGATGCATGGCGGTGGTCCTGGTGAAATGCTAGGTGGTCGGTGGTGGAAGTCGATCAGTCAGCCTTGGCTCCCTGACCGCGCTGGCCGTGCTGGCCGTGCTGGCCGCGCTGGCCGCGCTGGCCGCGGTGCTCGCGTCGCCAGGCGCGGGCGGCCTGGCCCTCCTCGCGCGAGATGGTGCCGTCGCCGTCCTTGTCGATCTTGGCGAACAGCTCGGGGTGCTTCTCCTTGAGCCGGGCGCTGAGGGCGGCGCGGGCGGCATCGCGCTCGGCGTCCGACAGCGTGCCGTCCTGGTCCGCATCGAACTTGTCCTTGCAGGCCTGCTTGGCGGCAGCGCGCTCGGCCTCGGACAGCTTGCCGTCCTTGTCGGCGTCGAACTTCTCCAGCAGGTGCTGGCGGAACTGGCCGCGGTGCATGCCCTGGCCCTTGCCCGCGGCGGCGCCTTCGGCGGCCGGCAGGGTGAGCAGGGTGGCGGCGAGGATGGCGAGGATCTTGGTCATGGCTGGTACCTCCGTTGGGTTGGTGATCTGAGGGATCATTGGAGCGTACAGCGTGCCGAGGGTTTACCGGGGCTTCCGTGTGGAGATTCGCAGAATCCGACACGGAAATGGCGGGCTTCCCGGCAGTTCAGACGTTGGGGAATCTCCACAACGGCAACTGGTCCAGCCACGGCACCATTTCCGCCATCGGTCGACGATGGACAGCGTGGATCTGGCTCCCAGTGCCGCGTCAGCGTCTACGCGGCAACCGTGACGAGTTGGTCCATCCCCAGCAGACGGGCCGCCTCACGCATGCGGTCGCTGCCGCAACGCAAGGTGATGTCCTGGCGGGGCAGGCCGCTGCGATCGCGGATGCGGATAACGCCTGAGAAGAAGGCGGAAGCAACCGCCGCCGACTGCCCGGCATCGATGACGATACGCGCCGGCCGTTGCCGATCGATCTCGGCGATGACATGCGCCGACCATCCCGACGACAGGTCGACGTCGACAGTTCCACGCGCCCCCAGCCTGATCAGGAGGGTGCCATCGGCTTCACGGAGGATCTCGAATCGCGGGTCGACCATGGTCGTAAGCCTATGTTGCGACACGGCGAAGGCCATCCTCTGCCGGCCGATCCTGAGACTCTGCGGGATTGGCCCGGGACGTGCGTTCAGCCTGGCGCATGCTGCCCCTCGCCGCCGCCATCGCCGCCCCGCCCATCGCCCCGGTTGCCGCAGACGCGGCCACAAGCGCCCCGCCAGGCGCAGCTCCCGGATCCGGCCTTGCGGCGGCGGCTGGAACCCCGTCCGGCATCGAGGCCGGACTGTTCGCCGTGCTGCTCGCACCGTTGGCCGAAGGCGCTGCCGTGGCCACGGCCGTCGATCTGGCTGGCGAGGCGACACCTCAACCCGGTGCCGGGCTGGAGCCGATGCTGGCCGCCTTGCGCGACCTGACCACGCCAGCGCCGGAAACGGGCGATGATGGGGAGTTGCTGGCCCTGCTCGCCGCGTTCACCACCGCCGCATGCCCGGCTCACACGCTCATGCCCGAACCATCCGGCGCCGACCCGTCCCTCATCATTCCGGAAGCCCTCGCGACCGGCAGTGCCCCAGCCATCGCTGACGATGCGAGCGACGCCATCAGGCCGTTCCCCGTGCCGGACGTCGCCGCATCCATCCCCTGCCAGCCTGGCAGCGGAGACGACAGCAAGGCAACCGGCGCTGTCGTGATCGCGGAGGCGTTCGGCCAGCAAGCCATGACCCTGGACATGGCTTTCCGCGTCGATCCGCGCAGCGCCACATTCGCCCAGACGCCGTCGCCACTCAACGCGCAGAATCCCGAGCGTGTCCTGGCGACGCTGGCACCAGGCGCGATGGATGCCGCCGTCGACATCGCGACATCAGCCCCCCTCCTCGCCGCCACCCCGCAACTGATGGAATCCCCACGCCGGCAGCCGGTGCTGTCCGGCGCACGCACCCAGATCCAGACGGCCGCAGCACCCCTCGGCATTCCATCCATCGCTCCGGCAGCTCCCCTGGACGCTCTGACTCCCCCTTCCGCCATGCTGGATGCGGAAGCGGCTCCACCGCCCGCGACCGGCGAGGCGATCGCACCTCCTCTGCCGGTGACGGCGAGTCCGATCGAAGCTCAGACCGCAGCTCCTGCCGTGCCTGCCCAGGGCTTTGTGCCGACAACTCCGGTCACTCCCGAGGCATCCGTGGCGGTCCTCTCCGCGCCTCCAGCCCTGACGAAGCTCGCTACCACCAACGGCATTGCGATCTCGCCCGTAACCGAGAGCGAGGTCCCGCCCGAAGCCGCACCGATGGCACCGGCTTCAGCAGCCGCCTCCACCGGCGACGATGCAAGCCAAGCCATCGCCACGGCGCCTCGCATCGAAGCGCCCACGGCTCTGGCGCGCAGCGAGGCCAGTCAGCCCGCAACCAGCCGGCCTGAACCCAACCCGCTCGAGCGCGCCGTCGCCCACCAGGTGTCACGCGCCATAGTCCAGCATCTGCCCGATGGCGGCTCGCGCATGGTCATGCGCCTCACCCCGCCTGAACTCGGCACCGTGCGCATCGAGTTCATCGCCCGCGATGGCATGGTCACAGCCCGCCTGATGGCCGAGGACGAGGGCGTGCGCCAGGCCCTCGACCGCGCCCTGCCGCACATCCGGGCCGAGGTGCGCGGCGACCATCCCGCCATCGACATCAGCGTCGACCGCTCCGAACATCGCCACGCCTGGGGTGACGGCCACGCCCGCCAGGAGCGCCGCGACGAGCCGCGCACCGGCCAGGGCCGCCGGCAGCGCGAGGATGATCCGGTTTTCACCGTCGATGGCGTCGAGCCGGTGGTGGTGGCCACGCCGATGCGCGCCGCCGAGCGGCTCGGTGGCCGGGTCGGTCCGACCCTCGTCGATGCCCTCGCCTGATCTGGCACGCCCTTCGCGTAACCCAACCAACCTCGTCGACCGCACCCTGGAGAAACAGTCATGCAGCGCTCACTCTTCGCCGGCGTCTCGGGCCTCAGCAACCACCAGGCCATCCTCGATGTCACCGCCAACAACCTGGCCAACGTCTCGACGCCGGGCTTCAAGGGCAGTCGCATCTCCTTCGCTACGGCGATGAACCAGACGCAGAGCGCCGGCGGCGCACCCGGCGCCCAGACCGGCGGCACCAACCCGCGTCAGGTCGGCCTCGGCGTGGCGAGCGGCTCGATCGACGTCGACATGCGCCAAGGTGCACTGCTCTCGACCGGACGCACCCTCGACCTGGCGATCCAGGGCAACGGTTTCTTCAAGGTGACCAGGGTCAACCCGCAGGATGGCACCTACTACACCCGAGTCGGCAACTTCGGCTTCGACCAGAACGATGATCTGGTCGACCTGGCCAGCGGCCTGCGGGTGAACGGCCTGCAGAACGGCGTCCAAGGCAACATCTCCCTGACCCAGTACCGCTCGATCAACGCCACCGCCACGCGTGAGGTCACCTTCCAGGGCAACCTCAGCGCCAACAGCGGCTCGCTGCGCGGCTCGGAGCTGACCAGCGTGCTGCCGCTGGTCGCCGCCTCGGCCGACCGCTCCTCCTTCAGTCCGGCGACCGAGAACAGCCTGCTCAAGGACCTGACCATCTTCCGCGGCGATGGCGCCGATCCCGGCCAGGCCCTGTCCGGCCTCGGCACGGTGGCAGCCGGCCCGGTCGCCCCGGTCGAGCTGCGCCCGGCCGGCGCGGTCACCACCGGCGGCACGATCAAGACCGCGGTGACGGTGCCTGCTGCGGACTACAGCGTCGCGGGCAGCGAGATGGCGATCTCCATCCGCCGCGCCGGCGTGGTCATCGGCAGCACCACGGTCAACACCAACCTGATCGGCGCCAGCACCACGGCCCGCACCTTCACCATCGAATCGACGGTCAAGGTCAACCCGGGCGACGTCATCAGCATCGTCGCCTCCGATGACACGGTGCCTGGCAACCCGCCACCGGCAGCGGCTGTCGGCAACTACACCTATGATTCCGCCATGCTTACCGACCTGTCGGTCTTCGGCACCAAGCCGGACGGCGAGGTCTACGGCGGCAAGATCCAGGTCGACGCGTGGAAGGATGACGCAGCTGCCTTGATCGAGAAGATCAACCAGGTGCTCACCCACGGCACGCGCACCTTCGGTGCGGTGCAGCTGGAGAACGGCAACCTCACAGCCAAGGCGCTTGAACCCGGTGAAGGCTTCAGTCTGTTCATCGGCGAGGACGACCGCCTGCCGCTGTCGGCGCCGGAGACGCTCAGCGCCTCGATCGCTGGCCTCAGCGGCGCTGGCGTCGCCCATCCGGGCGCCGGCACCACGGTACTGGTCGCGCCAGTCGCATCTGGCAGTGCGGGCAGCCTGCGTCCGACCTTCACCATGCCCAACAGCGACCTCTCGGCCCAGACCGGCCGCAGCCTGCTGGTCACGGTCAAGGTCAACGGCAACAGCGCCGGCACCACGGCCGCCAACTACACCACCACCAACCGCGTCTTCACCCTGCAGAGCTACCCGCAGGTCACCGCCACCGACACCGTCACCTACGAGATCACCGGCGACCTGGTCACCGGCGCGGCGGTCGCCTTCGACAGCGTGGTCGGCCGCCTGTCCGAGGACGGCACCGGCACCACCGGCTACAACTACCGTGGCGTCTCGACCTCGAACGTCGCCGCCGTGACCATGACCAGCAGCGGCCTGCTCCGCCCGACCTTCACCATGCCGGCGATCGATGCCTCGACCCAGGTCGGCCGCTCGAAGATCAACGGCTCGGAGCGCGGCTCGATCTCGATCCCGCCAGCCGATTACACCGGCGGCTCAGTGAAGACCTTCAACATGTCGAACCTGCCCTATGTGCGAGTCGGCGACGTGGTCACCTTCGACGTCAGCGGCACGATGGACCTCGGTGCCACAGCACCGAATGAGCTGACCTGGTCGACCGCGATGGTGAAGGACTCCGACACCCTGTCGATCGTCCAGGATCGCGACTCCACCGGCGCACCGAACGGGCAACCCGACCTGTTCGAGGACAATCCGACCGATCCGGTGACCACCGACGTCAACCGGTGGCAGTACTCGGCGCCGAACAACGTCAACTTCAACTGGTACCGCGTGCGCTTCTCGCCCGAGACGGTGGCGACGACCATCGATGTCTACGACACCAACGGCACCAAGCACAACCTTGAGGCCCGCTACTTCAAGTCGGGCACCAAGGTCGATGCCGCCACCGGCGCCCGCGCCAACGTCTGGGATATGGTGGCGAACATCAATCCGGCCGATGGCACCATGGATGGCGATCTGGTCACCGGCATCCAGTTCGACAACTTCGGCCGCTACACCGGCGACTCGACCCTGGGCACCACCGCCCGCGGCGTCGGCCTCGACGCCAACGGCTACCGCGGACAGCCTGACAACAACCGTCTCGAGGTGACCTGGGGCGCCAGCGGCCCGACCACCCTGCAGATGGGACTCGGCTCGACCAACGGCACCGACGGGCTGACCGGCTTCGGCACCGCCTCGACCGCGGCGGCGATCAACCAGGATGGCTTCGCCAACGGCTCGCTCGAGTCGATGTCGGTCGAAGCCAACGGCGACATCAAGGGCCTCTACTCCAACGGCCAGAGCCAGACCGTCGGCACCATCCAGGTGTTCAGCTTCCGCAATGCTGCCGGCCTGCTCTCGGCGGGCAGCAACCTGTGGCAGCCGTCCTCGAACTCCGGCCAGGAGACCCCGCGCGTGCCCGGCCAGGGAGGCTCCGGTTCGCTGACCAGCGGCTCGCTCGAAGGCTCGAACGTCGACATCGCCAGCGAGTTCACCCGTCTGATCACCGCCCAGCGCGGCTTCCAGGTGAACGCCCGCGTGATCCAGACCACCGACCAGATCCTGCAGGAGCTGGCCGGCCTGATCAGGTAAGGTCCACCGGCGGCGGATAGCGCAGCACCCCGGGAGGATCTCCCGGGGTGCTGCGTTTCGGCAGTCTGCGGTGGCGAGCTACGCTTCGGCCACCACCAGGTTGGGATGCGCCCGCAGTTCGGCCTGCAGACCCTCGTCGGCGACCAGGGTCAGGACTGCCTCCTCGCCCTCGTACTGCTCGTCCTCGATGCGGGCGCGGCGGCGGATGAAGGCCGAGAGGGCGCCGTCGCCGGCATTGAAGCGCACCGTCAGGCGGGCCTGGCGGCGGTCGATGACCTGGCTGATCGCCTCGCGCAGCGCGGGCAGGCCGTCGCCGGTCAGGGCGCTGAGCGAGACGCTGTTGCGGTAGCGCTTCTTGAACGAACCGACCAGGGTGCGCGAGTAGGCGCGATCGGCCTTGTTGAACACCACGATCGCCGGCACCTCGTCGGCGCCGATCTGCTTGAGCACGTCCTCCACCGCGGCTATCTGCTGCTCCATGGCGTGCGACGCCGAGTCGACCACATGCAGCAGCAGGTCGGCCTCGCGCACCTCGCTGAGGGTGGCATGGAAGCTGGCGATCAGACCGTGCGGCAGGTCGCGGATGAAGCCGACGGTGTCGGAGAGGACGACGTTGTGGTGCCGTTCCAGCGGCAGGCGCGCGGTGCGCGTGTCGAGGGTGGCGAAGAGGCGGTCCTCGGCGAGCACCCCGGCGGTGGTCAGCGCGTTCATCAGCGTCGACTTGCCCGAGTTGGTGTAGCCGACCAGCGCGATCTTGAAGCACTCGTTGCGACCGGCGACGACGCGCTCGCGGCGGCCCGAGATGTGCTCGAGCTTGTCCTTGAGGTTCTGGATGCGTTCGCGCACCAGCCGGCGGTCGATCTCGATCTGCTTCTCGCCGGTGCCGGTGAGGAAGCCGGAGCCACCAGGCCCACCGCCGGCGCGCTGGCGGTCGAGATGGGTCCACATGCGGCGCAGGCGGCCCTTGAGGTACTCGGCGCGGGCCAGTTCGACCGCCAGCTTGGCCTCTTCGGTGCGGGCACCGCTGGCGAAGATCTCGAGGATCAGCCATTCGTAGTCGTAGACCGCACGCTTGGCCACATCCTGGATGTTGCCCTGCTGGCGCGGGGAGAGCGAGCAGTCGAAATAGATCTCCTCGGCGCCGCGCTCGACCACCAGGCGCGCGAGTTCCTCGACCTTGCCGGTGCCGATGTAGGTGGCGCCGACGGGCCGGTCGCAGTGCTGCAGCACCTGGCCGACCACCGCGCGGTGCGCCGTATCCAGCAGGCTCGTCATCTCCTTGGCCCGGTCCTCCTCCTCCGCCTTGCGCGCCGTCGGCGTGGTGATCACGAGGACGGCAGGAATCGAATCGCGGGAGGTCGGGATGGGTTGCTTCATGCGCTGGTACCGCGAAATGTGCCGCTCGGCAGCCAGCGCTCAAGTGCTTTGGCCGTGGTCGGCCGGCTCCTCAACGCCTCAGGGCAGCGACAGCACCTTGACGCCCTGGAGCCCGTTGTCGGGACGTTCGATCCAGCCGATCGCGCCGGGCAGGCTGGCGACCCGGGTGAGCAGGGCCTGGCTGCCGTCGACCTGTTCCGGCATGCCTCCTTCACCGGTGAACACCAGCCGTTTCCACCAGTTGGTCAGTTGCTGCGGGGTTTTGCCCAGTTCCTCCGCCAGGCGTTGGCTTGCCGGTCCGTCGCGCAGCAGCACCACGACCACCCGCTGTCCGTTGGGCCACGTGGTGCGCCGACCCAGGAACACATCGCGCAGGGTCACCTGGTCGACCGACTCCACGGCGACCGACGGATGGACCACCAGCACGTCTTCCGCACTGGCCGACGCGAGGGCGAAGAGCAGCGCCAGGGCTGGACGCATCAGAAATCCACCGTCGTCTTGAGCGCGAAGACCGTCCAGGTTTCAGGTTCGTCCGATCCGGTGTCCAGATCGCTGCCTTCGTGGTACTGCCATTCGGCCTTGACCAGCCAGTTCGAGAAGATGTCGCATCGCGAGGCCAGGCACCAGCTGCGGTCGTAGCTCTTCCCTGGATCGCTGCGGTTGCCCAGGCGCAGCTGCCGGGAGATGGAAAGTTCGTAGCGATCCGCAAGCCGGTAGCTGGCGGCGGCGTACATCGCTTCGGTCAGGGTGTAGCTCACTTGCTGACTGGTGATCAATGGCAGCTCGAGGCGGGTGGTCGTCCCAGGCACCACGGTCTGGTAGGTGTACGGATGGATATCCAGCTCGGAGATCGTCTTGCCGTATTCGTAGAGATATTCAGCAGCAACGGTCAATCCCGACTGCTGGTACTCGAGCGACGCCACGCCGCTGAAGAACTGGTCGATGCTGGTGTGGATGTCGATGTCGGCGAAGGCTCCCGGCTGCCCGGGCAGCGTCGCACCTTCGGTACGACCCTCGGCGACGAAGTCCCAGAAACCCACGCCACTCAGGCGCACGCGCAACCCGTCGATCGGCGTCTGCCAGGTGACGGCTGCGCCGGCGACCGAGCCGACCCGGACGCTGGAGATCTCCTCGCCCGCACCGAGATCGCTGAGGTAATAGCCCAGATCGCCCTCGGCCCGCGCGTTCTGCCCACCGCCGAACAGGCTGGCTTCGAACTGGCCGACCCGTCCGAGATCCGCGCCGCCGTAGAGCATGGCTCCGTTGATCGCCAAATTGTAGTCGCGCAACTGCGGCAGATAGATGACCTGAGGCAGGAAGACGGTGGCATGATCGAAGTCGAGATCGCGCGATTCGTTGTACAGCCCATAAGGCATCTTGATCCGCCCAACCTTCAGGCCGCTGCGCTCCGCGGCCCGCCAATCGGCGAAGGCCCAGTCGATCTCGACCCGATTGTCGCCCGAGTCTGCGAAATCCCGGGCCAGGAACTGGACCCCGATGCGCAGGTTGTCGAGCGGCTTGGCCGAGGCGTTGAGCGCGGCCTCGGTGAATTCGAAGGTACCGCTTCCGCTGGTCGGTCCGAACCAGTCGGTCTGGGTCGTGTGCAGATACCCCTGGCTGATGAACCCATGGATCTGGACGCTGTCGAGATCGACCGCCGCGAGTGGCGCCCCGAGGACGAGCAGGCCAGCCCAGGAGAAGAAACGGATTTTGACTAGCATGCTTGTTTGAGCATAGCGCTGCCGGCGGCCGGCTGTCAACCCGATAGCTGCCGAGGGTAGGCCGGATACGGCCCTACCGCCGCTGTGCGGAGACCTTAGCATGGGGCCAAGATGCGCATCGCGTCCCAGGTCTGGCTGTGCATCGCCGCCCTCGTCGTCGGCTACGTCGCGACCGTCGCCCTCGATGTCGGACTCGGCCTGCGCAACCAGACTCTGCTGCAGCAGGTCGTCGACGTCGCCCATCCCGCCGCCATCCGCTGCCAGCGCGCCGTCGCCGCCTTCGATCAGGGCTCGCGCTCCTTCGAACTGGCGGTGGTGTTCGGCGACGCTGCGCAACTCGAGAATGCCGGCAAGCACTGCCAAGCCGCCATCGACAACCTCGCGGCGGTCGCCGCCTTGCCTGGTTTGGCTGGGGCCGTGAGGCTGCGTCTCGACGGACTCGCCGCGACGCTGCGCAGCCATGCCATCACGTCGGCCGAGATCTACGGCCCACTCAGTCGCGGCGGTGATGATCGCACGCAGCAGCAAGCGGCAGCGCTGCTGGCCAAGGAGCGGGATGGACTGCGACTCCGCCTGGCCGAGGAAGCCGAAGGGTTCAGCGGCGCGCTCCGCGCCGACATCGATAGCGCCCTCGGCTCCGCCGCCCAGCAACGGCGCACGGTGATGCTCGCCTGCGTCGCGATCATCGTTTCGACCTTGGCGCTGGCCGCATGGTCGATCCGCGGCTGGACGCGGCGCCTCGGCGCGCTGCTCGGGGCCAGCGACCGCCTGGCGCAAGGCGACTACCGCGCCGAGCTGCCAGCCGCCAGCGGGGACGAGGTCGGCCGGCTGGTCGTCTCGTTCGCCGCCATGCGCGAAGCAGTACAGAGCCGTGACCAGGCCCTGCGCCTGGGCAGCGAAGGCCTGGAGCGGACCGTCGCCGAGCGCACCCACGAACTGGCCGAGAAGAACCAGCGGCTGTCTGCCGAGATCGCCGAGCGCGCCAGGGCCGAGAAGGAGCTGGCCGAAGCCAACCGTCGCAGCATGGACGCCTCGCGCGAGGCCGGCCGGGCCGAGATCGCCACCAGCGTCCTGCACAATGTCGGCAACGTGCTCAACAGCGTCAACGTATCGGTCGCACTTCTCGACGAGGCGATGGCCCGCTCGCGGGCGGCCAACCTCGCCCGCGCCACCGCCCTCCTGCAGGAGCATGCCGGGGATCTCGGCCGCTTTCTCGCCGACGATGAGCGCGGCCGTGTACTGCCCGGGTACCTCGCCGAACTCGGCCAGCGCATCGCCGACGAGAACGCGGGGCACCGCGAGGAGCTGCGCCAGCTCGCCTCGTCCGTCGCCCACATCAAGGATGTCATCGCCATGCAGCAGGGCTACGCCCGCGCCGCCGGGGTGCGCAGCCCGGGTCGACCCGAGGAGCTCTGCGATGACGCGCTGCGCGTCCACGCCCCGCCCCTGCAACGACTCGGCGCCGTGGTGGATCGCCGTTACGCCTCGATGCCGGAGCTGCTGCTCGACCGCAGCCGGGTGCTGCAGGTGCTGATCAACCTGGTCGGCAACGCGCGCAACGCCCTGGAACCCATCGAAGGCGATCGACGGTTGACCATCGCCGGATCGGTCGAGGCCGGACGTCTGCGGCTGAGCGTGACCGACAATGGGGTCGGGATCGCCCACGAGATCATGCCCCGGCTCTTCACCCATGGCTTCACCACCAGGCCCGATGGCCATGGCTTCGGCCTGCACGCCAGTGCCATCGCCGCCCGCGAGATGGGCGGCAGCCTGGTCGCGCTCAGCGACGGACCGGGCCAAGGAGCCACCTTCACCCTCGACATCCCGGCTGAGCGGAGCCCGGCATGAGCAGCCTCCCGCGCATCCTCGTCATCGACGACAATCCGGAGATCCACCGCGACTTCCGCAAGGTCCTCAGCGCCGATGACGATTCCTCCGCTACCCTCGACGCGGCCGAGGCGGTGCTCTTCGGCAGCACCGCGCCGCCGCCCCGGACCGCCGCCTTCGAGGTCGACTGCGCCAGCCAGGGCGAGGAGGGGCTGGCCATGGTGCAGCGCGCCCTGGCCGCCGACCGCCCCTACGCCATCGCCTTCGTCGACATGCGCATGCCTCCGGGGTGGGACGGCTTGGAGACGATCGCCCGGCTGATGCCCGCCGACCCGCGACTGCAGCTGGTCATCTGCACCGCCTTCAGCGACTACTCCTGGCAGCAGCTGACGCAGCGACTCGGCACGCCGGACCGTCTGCTCATCCTCAAGAAGCCCTTTGATCCGATCGAGATCCTGCAGCTCTCGCACGCCCTGGCCGCGAAGTGGGAGATGGCGCGGCGTTCCGAAGGCGAACGGGACCGCCTCGAGGCGGCCGTGGCGCAGCGCACCGCCGAACTGGCCAAGGCGAATGCGGTACTCAACAGTTCGGTCCTCGAGTTGCGCACCACGGTCGCCCAGCTGGGCCGCAGCGAAGCCAAGTTCCGCGCCGTGGTCGAATCGGCGGCGGCCGCCATCGCCATCATCGACGAGCGCGGCGCCATCTGGCTGTGGAACCCCGGAGCCGAGCGCCTGTTCGGCTGGCGGTCGGATGAGGCGATCGGCCGGCTCATCGGTGGCATGGTCCCCGGTCTTGCCTCCCTGCCAGCACCGGATCTGGCCGGGCCTGCGCAACTGGCCGGCACAGCCCGCAATGGGCGCAAGCTCGAGCTCGAGGTGAGCCTATCGCGCTGGCAGTCGGACGACGGACGGTTCGCCTGCTGCATCATCCAGGACATCGGCCCGCGCAAGCAGTCCGAGGCCGCCATCCTCCAGGCGCGTGACGCGGCCGAGGTGGCGGCCAACGCGCGCAGCGACTTCCTGGCCGTGGTCAGCCACGAGCTGCGCACGCCGATGAACGGCATCCTCGGCATGACCGACCTGCTGCTGGAGACCCCGCTCGATGCCGAGCAGCGCGAGTTCGCCTGCACAGTACGGACCTGCGCGACCTCGCTGCTCGGCCAGATCAACGAGATCCTCGACTTCTCGCGCATCGAGGCCGGACGCATGGATCTGCAGAATATCGACTTCGATCCACGCAGCGCGGCCGAGGACGTGCTCGAACTGCTCCATCCGCTCGCCCGGGGCAAGGGCCTCGAGCTGATCCTGGCGGTCGACGCCGCGGTGCCTTGGCTGGTCGATGGCGACCCGACCAGGTTCAAGCAGATCCTCACCAACCTCGTCGGCAATGCGCTGAAATTCACTGCCTGCGGCAGCGTCACCGTCACGTTGCGGCCGCGGGCGGACGCACCGGAGGTGCTCCAGATCGAGGTCGAGGACACCGGCATCGGCATCTTGCCGGAGGCGTTGGATAGGCTGTTCGAGCCGTTCACCCAGATGGAGCCGCCAGGCACCAGGCGGCACGGCGGCACCGGCCTCGGCCTCGCCATCTGCCGGCGTCTCGCCGTCTTGATGGGCGGCCGCATCGGCGTCGACAGCACGCCGGGCCGCGGCAGCCGCTTCTGGTGCGAGCTCCCGCTGCCGGCCAGACCCGAGCCACCGGATCGGGCAGCAGGCACCGACCTGGCGGGACTGCGCGTGCTCCATGTCGACGCCAGCGCCACCAGCCGAGCCGCCCTGGCCAACATGCTGGCTGAAGCCGGGCTCGTCTGCCATGGCGCCGATGGCCCCGAGGCGGCGCTCGCCCTGGCATCCGCCGCCCAGGAGCCCTATGCCGCGGCGGTGGTCGAATGTCGCGGCAGCCGGGCCGAATGTCTGGCCCTGGCGGCGCGGCTGCGCGATTCCGGCGGACCCCCGACCCTGCTGCTGGTTCGCGACGCCAGACCGGGTCTCGGCGCCGAGGCCCGGGCCGCGGGCGCCGTCGGACTCCTCGTCCATCCCCTTGAACGCGGCCAGTTGCATGAAGCGCTGCGCATCATCCGCTCAGGCGGTCATATCGGCACTGGCATGCTCACCAGGCACAGCCTCGCCGAGCGGCGCCGTCGCCGGCGACCCTGGGTGCTGCTGGCCATCAGCCAGGCCTCCGATCGGCGTCTGGCACTGGTCCAGCTGCAGCGCCTCGGCTGCCGCGTCGATCTCTGCCGGACGGACGACCTGGCCGAAGCCTGCTCGCGTCGCGCCTATGCCCTGCTGCTCGCCGATTTCACAGAGGCCGGCACCCCGGATCCGGCGATCCTGCACGCCAGACTTCCGACCGGACACGATACCGTCGTCCTCGCCTGGGGGGGGTCGGAGGTATCGATCGCGTGCGGCATCGATGGCGTGGTGTCCAGACCGTTCACTGCTCCCGGCTTCGAAGCTTTGATCCTTGGCCACCTGCCGCCGGTCCTCGACCGCAGGCGTGACGACGTCAGGGTGCAGGACCCTGCCGGCCCTGCGATCGATCCGAACCGGCTTGGCGACCGCGCCGCGACCCGCCTGTCCGAGTTCGCCCGCTGCCTGCCGCCCATGGTCAGTGCTGTGATGCTGGCGATCGCGCGAGGCGACGCCGATGGGGTCCGCAAGACCGCTGGTGCCCTCAGCGTCCTGTGCAGCGATGCGGGAGCGCTGCCGCTGGCGGCCCTGGCCGAGGAGCTCGAACGGCTCGGCGAGGCCAGCGACATGCCAGGCTGCTCGCAGGTTGCCGGCGAACTGCACCATGCCCTGCGCCACGCCCTGGCAGCGATTGGCTCGTGGGGTTCTGCCGGCTCGGCCGGCTCGGCCCCACGTCCCCCAACGGGCCGATGAGGGCATCGGTGCAACCGGGGCGCAACCCTGACAGGTTGGGGGAGGCGCCCGTCCGATGCGACCTGCGAGGTCAGGCAGTCCGGGGGAAGGGGATCACCGAGGTGCCGATGCCAAGGATGGAGCGGATGCGCTTGGCGATCCCCGCCGCATCGAGGCCGTGGGCGGCGAGCTGCTGCTCGCGCGTGGCGTGCGGCACCAGCTCATCGCGGATGCCGGCGCGGTGCACGCGCAGGCGCAGGCCGCGGTCGGCCACCGTCTCGGCGACCGCCGAGCCGAACCCGCCGGGCAGGCAGTGGTCCTCGACCACCAGGACCTCGGCGTGGTCGAAGGCGAGGTCGGCGAGCAGCTCGCCATCCAGCGGCTTGGCGAAACGTGCGTCAACCAGGGTGACGCCACGCCCGGCTTCGCCGAGCAGGGCGAGGGCGTCATGGCAGGTCTTCACCGTCGCACCGTAGGCCCACACCATCAGCGGACTGCCACCCAGGCGCAGGACCTCGGCCTTGCCCAGGGCGATCGGCGCCGCCTCGACGCCCCAGTCCACCTGCGGCACCTCGTCCTTGGGGTAGCGGACTTTGCGCTGACGGTGCTCGTGGCACCAGCGCATCATCGCAGCGAGCTGGGCGCCGTCGCGCGGCGCCAGCAGCACCAGGCCGGGCAGGCAGCGGGCCCAGGCGATGTCGTAGATGCCATGATGCGTCTCGCCATCCTCGCCGACCAGCCCGGCGCGGTCGAGGGTGATGATCACGCCGAGGTCGCGGCTGAGGCAGATCTCCTGGAACAGCTGGTCGTAGCCACGCTGGGCGAAGGTGCTGTAGTGGGCGAGGAATGGCTTGGCCCCGGCGATGGCCAGCCCCTGCGCGAAGGCGAAGCTGTGCTGCTCGCAGATGCCGACGTCGTACATGCGCTCGGGGAAGCGCTGGGCGAACTGGCGCAGGGCGGTGCCGCTGGGCATGGCCGCAGTGATCGCCACCACGGCGGGATCGTCGGCTGCCAGTTCGGTCAGCGTTTCGGCGAACACCGTCGAGTAGGTGCGCGCCGCCGGCTTGGGCTTGAACACGCCGCTGGCGACGTCGAAGCCTTTGGGGCCGTGGAATTTCAGCGGGTCGGCGACGGAGGGCTCCCAGCCGCCCCCCTTCTTCGTCAGCACATGCAGCAGGATCGGGCCGCGCAGCTTGGCGACGTTGTGCAGCGCCTCCTCGACCAGGGCGAGGTCGTGGCCGTCGACCGGGCCGAAGTAGCGGAAGCCGAGGTCCTCGAAGATGTAGCCGGGGGTGATCGCCTTGTGGGCGGCCAGCTCGAGCTGCTCGGCGAGCTTCTCGATATGTGCACCCGAAGGCAGACGCTTCAGCGTCTCGAGGAAGCGCGTGCGCAGGTGCTGGTACATCGAGCCGGTGCGGATCCGGTCGAGGTGGTGGTGCAGCGAACCGGTCGGCGCATCGATGAACTGGCCGTTGTCGTTGAGCACGACGATGAGGTCGCTCTTCAGCTGGCCGGCGTTGATCAGACCCTCGTAGGCCATGCCACCGGTGAGGGCGCCATCGCCGATCACCACCACGGTGGAGCGGCGGTGCTCGGAGCGGCGGTAGCCTTCCGCCACGCCGACCCCGGTCGAGATCGCGGTGCTGCTGTGGCCGACCTTGGCCAGGTCGAAGGGGCTCTCCTTCGGATCGGGGAAGCCGCTGATGCCGCCCTGCTGGCGGTTGGTGTGGAAGCGCGCGGCGCGGCCGGTGAGCAGCTTGTGCGGATAGGCCTGGTGGCCGACGTCCCACAGCAGCCGGTCGCTGGTGAAGTCGAAGACGCGGTGCAGGGCGATGGTCAGCTCGACCGTGCCGAGGTTGCTGGCGAGGTGCCCGCCGTGCTCCGAAACCACTTCCTTCATGCGGAGGCGCATCTCGCTGGCGAGCAGGGCCAGCTCGTCACGCGACAGCTTGCGCAGGTCGGCTGGGCTGATCAGGGCATCGAGGAAGGGTGCTGGAGTCACGTGGGTTCATCCTGACGCGACGGCCGCCTGCGCACAGCGCAGACGGCCGCGGGTTGGGCAGCGGGTCGCCCCGCGCATCACTCGATGATGACGTCGTCGACCTTGGTCTGGATGGTGAAGCTCTCGGCTGCCACCACCTCGCCGACGTTGCCGGCGGCGTCGGCGGCCGTCACCTTGATGCGAGCGCTCTTGGTCTCGGGCGCGTCGCCCGGGATCTGGAAGCGGAAGGCCTGGTCGGTGGGCAGGCCCTTGCCCAGCTCGACCCAGGGCTTGTTGGCGTCGGTCTGCCACAGCACGCTGACCGAATTCTGCACCAGGTTGGCGTCCTTGGCGGTGAACACCACCTGGACGCGGTCAGTGGGCTTGAAGTCGCGGCGCTGGGCCGGGCCGGCAACGGCGGCATCGTTGATGCCGATGGCGGCGGCGAGCAGCACGGTCGGGGCGGCCGAATCGACGGTGAGGATGTCGCCGACCTTGCCCTGCGGCGCGGTCGAGACGTTGCCGGCGCCGTCGGTGGCGACGACATAGAGGCGGTAGCGGCCGTCCTGCGGCGCCTTGAAGGCGACCGACTTGAACGGGGCCTCGATGGCCGGGCCTTCGGTCCAGCTGGTGCCATCGTCCTGGCTGACCCAGAGCCTGGCGGCGGTCAGGCCGGCCGGCCCAGTGTCCGCCACCTCGAGGTCGAGCGCGGTCTCGCTCTTGGCGCTGATCGCCGGGCCGACGACCTTGCCCTTGGGCCTGATCGAATCGACCAGCAGGTTGGCGCTCTCGGCCAAGCCGACATTGCCGGCCTTGTCGGCGGCCTCGATGCGCAGCACGCCGGTCTGGGTCATGTCACGCGGCACGGTCCATTCGAACGAACCGCTATTGGGCAGATTGTCGGCCACGGTGGCGAAGGCGCCGCTGCCGTCGAGCGACCACTTCAGGCTGATCGGAGCGTTGCGCAGATAGGGATCGGCCGCGGTCCAGGTGACCGTGTACTTGTCGCCACCGCGCAGTTTGGCCTTGGCCGCCGGATAGGTCACTGCGACCTGCGGCGCACTGCGATCGATGATGAACTCCTTCTGCGGCTTGACCGCCTCGGGGTTCTTGGCCGGGTCGGTGCTGGCGATCAGCGAGGTCTTGATCACGCGCAGGTAGATCTGCCAGCGGCCCTCGGGCGGCGACCACACCACCGGCGTGCCCTTGGGGAAGACCTGGCTGTGCTTCTGCCAGGCGCCCCACTTGGCACCGTCGAAGCTCTGGTACCAGAGCTCGTAGTGCAGCAGGCCGTCGGGATCCGCCTTCGGGGCCAACGGCATGTCCTTGGCGGCGGTGACCGGGATGTCCTTGATGCCGTCCTTGAACGCCTCGGGCGGGACGACGGCCTCGCCGGCGCAGAGGGCGGTGGCGAGCAGGGTCGGGACCAGGATGCGGCGCATGGGACCTCGCGGGGGATGCGGGTTAGGTGAGCTTGGCGACGGCGGCGCGGAAGAAGCGGACACCGTCACCTTCCGGACGGCGCGGTTCGCGCGTCCAGCGGGGATGGTTCTCCCAGCGCAGGAAGCGCTCGGGATGCGGCATGAGGCCGAAGACGCGGCCGGTGGGATCGCAGATGCCGGCGACCTCGCGGGCACTGCCGTTGTGGCAGGTGCCGGAGGTGTAGCGCAGGCACAGTTGGCCGGCGGCCTGCAGGCGGTCGAGGACGGCGTCGCTGGCGGCGAAGCGGCCCTCGGCGTGGGCCACCGGCAGCTCGACCTCGACGCCGTCGGGGATCCAGGCGCAGCGCCCGGCCGAGCCGGTGCAGCGCACCCAGCGGTCCTGGTAGACGCCGCTGGTGTTGTCGGTGAGGGTCGCCTGCTGCACCGCCTGGCCGTCGAGCCGCGGCAGCAGGCCGGACTTCACCAGGACCTGGAAGCCGTTGCAGATGCCGATGGCGAAGCCGCCGCGGTCGACGAAGGCGAGTAGTTCGTCGCGCAGGCTGGTCATCAGTTCGTTGGCGAAGATGCGCCCGCTGGCCACGTCGTCGCCGTAGCTGAAGCCGCCGGGCACCGCCAGGATCTGGAAGTCGCGCAGCCGGTTCGGCGCCTCGCGCAGGCGGTTGACGTGCAGCGTCTCGGCGTCGGCCCCGACCAGGCGGAAGGCATGGGCGGTTTCAGCGTCGCAATTGGTCCCCGCAGCGCGGAGCACGCAGACTTTGGGCTAGAGGGGCAGAGGGGTGGGCGTCAATCATTGCCGCCCATTGCCCCCAGAGCTTGCCCCAGGGGTTAGGGGTTGGGGTTAGGGTCGTATGGCGGGGGGTGGTCACGGACCACGAAGTATGCACCCCCACCGTGGTCCAGGACGACTCAGCTACACGGCCCTAACCCCCAACCCCTAACCCCTGGGGCAATGGAGCGGAGCCAGCCTCCCCTACTCCCCCATCACGTCCCGTGCCTCGCGGCCCGCCTGCATGTTGATCAACGCCTCGAAGCGCAGTTCGATACGCGGCTTGTCGGGGTGGTTGGTGCGCAGCACCACCGTTTCCTTGACATCACCCTCGGGCAGCGGCCCCTGCTGGTCGCGGGCGGTGGCGGTGACGAGGATGGCGCCGTTCTCGAGCGTGCGCGAGGCGAAGGCCCACAACGTGCCGGGATAGTCGATGCCCTCGAGGCGCAGGCCGCCGGGCGGGGCCTCGGCAGGCGGGCAGCCGAGCCGGATGCGCTTGCGCAGCTTCTGCGGCTCGTCGGGCCGTTCGTGGGCGACGAAGCGGTAGATGTCGCGCCAGGCGCTGTCGGCCGGCCGGTCGAGAGCCGGGCTGCCCGGCGGCACGGCGTCGACCGACACCGCCTCCCGGGCGGTCCACCAGCACCAGACCTCGATCGGCTCGAGATCGGGGTCGGAAAGGAACAGGCTGACGCGGATCTGCTGCGGTCCGCTGCGTCGCCAGTTGTCGCTTTCGATGTCCAGGGTGGTGGTCTCGCCAGGAATGAGGAAGCGGCTGGCCAGTTCCAGCTTCGAACAGGAACAGGTGGTATCGAGCCGGACGATGCGCACCGCCCGCTGGTAAGGGTTGCGCACGATGATGCGCGCACTGAACCGCTCGGCCTCGCGAACCTCGGGCCCAAGCCCGGCCTCGGCGACATTGGCATTGTGGACCTCTGCGGCTTGGAGCACGCAGGCGAGGAGGAGGGCGAAGAGGAGTGGCATCGGTTGGTCGAACGCGCTGGTGGCGCTCCGGTTCAGGTCGTAGCGTCAGGAGCCTTCGGCACCAGCCGCGTCTTCCAGTGCGCGCAGCGGGCGGCACGTTTCGTCTGCAACGCGATAACCGCCCGGCGCACCAGCCACCAGGTCGGCACCGCCGTGACCAGGCCGACGAGGAGCGAGCCGATCAGCATCGGTACATACACCCCGCCGAGGACCTCGGCACTGTGCAGTGTGCCGTCGATCAGGCTCATCGCCTGGATCTGTTCGACCATGAATCTGAGTTCATACCAGCCCACCGCATCATAGCCCGGAAGGATCATCGTGCCGAGCCGATAGCAGCCGTACCAGATCGGCAGAGTGGTGAACGGATTGGTGATCCAGCTCCACGGCATCGCCGCCAACGGGCTGCCGCGGATGCACCAGGCCAGCAGCATGCCGACGAGGGTCTGGCCGAGCATCGGCAGATAGGCGGTCGCCATGCCGGCGGCGCTGCCCCGGGCGATCCGCTCGGGGTGGTCCTCGAGCATGACCACCCGGCGCACCATCAGCGCAGACCCCTTCCACTGCCGGCGGAACCAGCCGCCGACCCCACGATTGCGCTGCGACGGCTGCGGAGCCATATCCGTTCAGATGACGTTGCGCAGGGCGTGTGCAAGTCGCAGCCCGGCATCGTCGCACGGCTGGAACGGCAGTTCACCCAGCACCGGCAAGCCGGTGAGCACCGCCAGCTCGCTTCCTGCCTGGCGGACCGCCAGCGCCGTCCCTGCCGGCTGATGGTGGTTCACCACCAGACCGGCCACGCGCAGCCCGCGCCGCCGGCATTCGTTGACGGTCAACTGCGTGTGGTTGAGCGTCCCGAGATGCGGCCGGGTGACCAGCAGCACGGGCCAGCCGAGGGCGGCCAGCAGGTCGGCGTTGGTCTCGCGCGCAGTGGTGAGCGGGGCGAGCAGGCCGCCGGCGGTCTCCAGCAGGAGGTCCGGGGTCCGGGGTCGGGGGTCCGGGGTCGGGATCGCAGACAGCAGTCCGGACAGGGTCACGGACGCACCAGCCGCCTGGGCGGCGAGGTGCGGACTGCACGGCTCGGGAAACTCCAGCGGACACACCGTCGCCGGATCCTGGCCGTCGCCGCAGGCGGCGCGCAGGGCGCGACCGTCCTCGGACGAGGTCCCGTCCCAGCCGCCGCAGGCCACCGGCTTGTGCAGCCACACCGTCCCGCCCAGCGCGCGCAGGCCGCGCGCCAGCAGCAGCGTCACCGCGGTCTTGCCGACCCCGGTGTCGGTGCCGATGACGGCGAGCCGGCTCACTTCCACTGGATCAGCGACGGCTCGTACCCTTCCGGCGCCTTGTAGCCCATCAGGTCGAGGGCGGTGGCCGCGACGTTGGCCAGCCCCGGCTTGGCGATGTCCGTGCGCAGGGCGTAGGCGCCGGCGTGGGCCGGGTCGTAGACGATGAACGGCACCGGGTTCAGCGTGTGGCTGGTCTTGGCCTTGGGCTTGCCGTTCTCCATCTTCACCCCGCCCTTCTTGTCGAGCTCGTACATCTCGTCGGCGTTGCCGTGGTCGGCGGTGATCAGCGCGACGCCATTCAGCTTCCTGATCACCGGCAGCAGCCGGCTGAGCACCAGGTCGACGCACTCGACGCCGATGCGCGCGGCCTCGAACACGCCGGTGTGGCCGACCATGTCGCCGTTGGGGTAGTTGATGCGGGCGAAGCCGTAGGGGCGCTTGGTCAGCTCGTTGATCAGCGCGTCGGTGGCCTCGGCCGCCTTCATCCACGGGCGCTCGTCGAACGAGACGCGGTCGGAGGGCACCTCGATGTAGCACTCCTGCGCCTGGTCGAGGTAGCCGGAACGGTTGCCGTTCCAGAAGTAGGTGACGTGGCCGAACTTCTGCGTCTCGGAGACGGCGAGCTGGCGCACGCCGGCGGCGATCAGGTATTCCGACAGCACGCGGTCGATCACCGGCGGCTCGACCAGGATGCGCGGCGGCAGGTTGGTGTCGCCGTCGTAGGTCATCATGCCGGCGAAGCACACATCGACCTTGGCGCGCTGGAACGGCACCTCGCCGACGAAGCCCTTGGACAGCTCGATCGAGCGGTCGCCGCGGAAGTTGAAGAACACCACCGAGTCGCCAGTGACGATCGGCGCGAACGGCTTGCCGCCACGCTCGATGACGAAGGGCGGCAGGTCCTGGTCGATGACGCCCGGCTTCTCGGCGCGCAACGCCTTCACCGCCGCGCTGGCGCTGGGGAAGGTGCGGCCCTCGGCGAGGACATGGGTCTTCCAGCCGCGCTCGACCATCGACCAGTCGGCCTCGTAGCGGTCCATGGTGATGTTCATGCGGCCGCCGCCGCTGGCGATGCCGTAGTTCGGGTCGAGCGTGGCGAGCCACGCCTCGAACGGCTCGGTGTACTCGAGCGCGCTGGTCTCGCCGACGTCGCGGCCGTCGATCAGCGCGTGCACCGCGACCTTCTTCACCCCGCGCTTCTTGGCCTCGGCGATCATCGCCTTGAGGTGGTCGAGGTGGCTGTGGACGTTGCCGTCGCTGAACAGGCCGATGAAGTGCAGGGTCGAGGACTTCGCCAGGCTGTTGCCGACGATCTCGTTCCAGCCCTTGCCGGCGAACATCTTGC
>JAIFKN010000307.1 GCA_020049615.1 bacterium
CCCTGGCTGGCCACCGCCGGGCGCAGGCCGCTGATCTCGTCGCTGCGCGGTACGCCGGATTCGCTCAGCCGCCTGGTCGCCGGACGCGGCGGCGAGGAGTGGCCCGTGGTCACCGGCTCGGCGATGTCGCTGACCGTGCGGCCCAGCCGGCGGGTCGCGTGCTCGAACGAGGCGAGGCGGCGCTCGAGGTCGTCGAGGCCGGCGTTGGGGGCTGCCGTCGGAGAGGCTTCGTCGGGCATCGGGCGGCAGGATAGCCGGGCTCGGGGGTTTGCACAACCCGCGTTCCCATCGGCTTTCCTGGGCGGCCAGCGCCCAGCGACCAGCGCCCAGTGCCCAGCGGCCAGCGGCCAGCGCCAGCGGCCAGCGCCAGCGGCCAGCGGCCAGCGGCCAGCGGCCAGCGCCCAGCGCCAGCAGCCAGTGGCCAGCAACCAGCGCATGGCCACGCGGCTGGCTGAAGCCAGCCGTCCGTGCCGGCTGAAGCCGGCGCTACAGGGCTCCCCCCATCTCCCCTTTCAAACCGCGCCGCCGCACGATCATCCCGCCCGTGCTCGACATCCTCGCCTACATCGGCTACGTGCTCATGGCCCTGCTGGGCTTCGGCTTCGTCATCGCCATCCACGAATTCGGCCACTTCATCTTCGCCAAGTGGGCCGGGGTCCGGGTCGAGCGCTTCTCCATCGGCTTCCCGTTGTGGAAACTGCCGCCGCTGCTGTCGAAGCAGTGGGGCGAGACGCTCTACACCATCGACTGGCTGCCGCTCGGCGGCTTCGTCAAGATGGTCGGGCAGGAGGACGTGCCGTCCGGCGAGGGCCAGCCGGCAGCACCGGATCCGCGCAGCTACCTGGCCAAGAGCGCCGGGTGGAAGGCGGCCATCCTGCTCGGCGGCGTGCTGTTCAACCTGATCAGCAGCTACGCCATCCTCCTCGGCCTGGTCGCCTGGGGCATGCCGGTGTTCCACCCCGTGGTCGGCGACGTCGAGCCGATGGCGGTCGACCAGCGCGGCCTGCGCGTCGAGAGCCCGGCGGCGAAGCTGGGACTGAAGCGCAACGACCGCCTGCTGACGGTCAACGGCGAGCAGGTGCGCTCGTTCGACGACGTCATGACCGCGATCATCTTCTCCGGCGGCGAGCCGCTGGACCTGAGCGTGAAGCGCGGCCAGGAGGTCCTCCACCTGCCCGCCCCCGGCGCCGCCCCGGTCGAGCCGATCTACGACGGCCGCTTCGGCCGGCCGAGCCTGGGCATCGGCTTCCCGTGGAGCAACCGCGTCATCCTCGCGCTCGACGCGCCCGAGGACGGCATCCGGCGCTTCGACCGCATCGTCGCCATCGCCGGCCAGGACGTCAGCGGGCTGATCGGCCAGGACCTGCAGGACCGCCTGCAGCCGCACTTCGGCAAGCCGGTGGCGCTGACCATCCAGCGCGGCGGCACCCGCCGCGAGCTGACCCTGACCTACGCCGGCGAGGACACCGCCTTCGAGGTGCGCGCCGGCCTGCCGGTGGCCATCGGCGACCTGCCCCCCGGCAGCCCGGCGGCGGCGGCCGGCCTGCGCATCGGCGACTGGGTGGTGGCGGCCGACGGCACCCCCATCGCCGGTCTGCAGCACTTCCTCGCCCTGGTCCGCGCCGGCATCGAGGCCAAGGGCTGGTGCGAGATCGCCGTGCAGCGCGACGGGCAGCCGGTGGTCGCACGGGTCGAGGCGGCCGACTCCTTCGGCGTCAAGCGCCTGGGCATCGGGCCGCGGCCGGTGCACCGGGGCGCCCTCGCCGTGCTGCCGCCGGCCCTCGGCGGCGGCCCCAGCGAGCTGTCGCGCGCCGGGGTCAAGCCGGGCGACGCCCTGGTCGCGTGGCAGCGCGGCGAGAACAGCGTCGACATCGCCTGGGTCTCGGGCGGCACCGCCGTCCTGCTGCCCCTCGGCCTCGACCAGGCGGCGTGGAAGGAGGCCAACCGCTGGCACGACGTCGGCCTGCTGCGCAAGCTGATCGGCCAGAAGCCGACGCCCGGCCTGGCCGAGCTGCTCTCCGGCTCCACCGTGGCCGAGAAGCGCGACACCGCCATCGTGCTGCAGCCGCTCGAGGGCGAGTCGCGCGTCGTGCCGACCGAGCGCTTCGGCCCCGCCTTCGCCGGCCTGCAGGCCGGCGACTGGATCGCCGACGCGCGCATGGCCAGCGACGGCGCGATCATCGAGGTGGTGCGCGGCGCCGGCGCGGTGCAGCGGGCCAAGCTCGATCCGCCACCGCTGGGCACCACCCTGCTGTTCGAGCGCGAGGAGCTGCCCTACCAGGCCACCGGCTGGGGCGACCGCATCGATCTGGTCAACGACGCCGCCTACAACCTGGTGGTCAAGAGCGTCATGCTGCTGCCGCGCCTGTTCCGCTCGCCCGAGGACGGCGGGGTCGACGCCAACAAGAGCCTGACCGGGCCGATCGGCATCTTCCGCGAGCTGAAGGCGCGCGCCGAGCTGATGGGCTTCGACTCGTTCCTGAAGCTGATCGCCCTGGTCGGCCTCAACCTGTTCATCGTCAACCTGCTGCCCATCCCGATCACCGACGGCGGCCAGCTGCTGATGCTGGGCGTCGAGACGGCGATCCGCCGGCCGCTGCCGATGTGGCTCAGAAACGGCCTGATGTACCTCGGCGTCGGCCTGGTCGGCGCGCTGTTCATCTACATCTGCGGACTGGACATCCTCAGGCTGTTCGGGATCGCCTAGACCCAGGACCGCGGGCTTCAGCCCGCGCCGGAGGGCTTCGAACGCGGGCTGAAGCCCGCGGTCCTCTCTCCTGCTCAGCCGGCCCGCTTCTGCAGCAGGCGGCGCAGCAGGCGGCGGAGGTGCTTCGGCTCGAACGGCTTGCGCAGCTGCCCGTCGATGCCGGCGAGGCGGCAGCGTTCATCGATCTCGGGCTGGTCGAGGGCCGACACCGCCAGGATCGGGATCGGCGGCGTGCCGCGCTCGCGCTCCAGGCGGCGGATCTCGGTCGCGCAGGTGAAGCCGTCCATCACCGGCATCAGCAGATCGAGCAGCACCAGGTCGTAGCGCGCCCGGGTCAGCGCCTCGAGCGCCTCCAGGCCGTCGCCGGCGAGGTCCGCGAGCATGCCTTCGCGTTCGAGCACCGCCTTGACCAGGCGCTGGTTGACCGCGTCGTCCTCCACCACCAGGACGCGCAGGGCCACGCGCGAGTGCTTGCCGGTATCGACCGAGCTGTCGTCGTCGTCACGGCTGAGGATGCGGCCGGCCGCCTCGGCGAGGCGGGCGGTGCGCGGCGGCTTGACCAGGCAGGCGGCGAAGCCGCGGCGGATGACATCGGTCTGGGACGGCCGCCGGGCCATCGCCGACAGCAGCACGCAGCGCGTCCCTGCGGGCAGCCGGCCCGGCAGGTCGCTGGCCCCGGGCAGGTTGGCGCTGACCAGCACCAGGCGCGGCGTCTCGACCCCGACCGCGGCCAGGCGCGCCTCGGCCTCGGCGCAGCCGGAGGCCTCCTCGGGGACCAGGCCGATGCGGCAGCAGACCGCGGCCAGGGCGGCGCGCACGGCCGCCTCGGGCTCGACCAGCAGCACGCGGGCGCCGAGCGCGCTGCTGGGGATCAGGCTGGAGCGGCCGGCGGCGGCCGAGGAGCCCTCGGGCGCCGGGACGCGGACGGTGAAGGTCGAACCCTGGCCGGGGGCCGAGGTGCACGTCACCCTGCCGCCCAGGACGTCGGCGTGGCGCTTGCAGATGGCCAGGCCGAGGCCGGTGCCGCCGTAGCGCCTGGTGGTCGAGCCGTCGCCCTGGGTGAAGACGGCGAACAGGCGGCCCTGGGCCTCGGCGTCGATGCCGATGCCGGTGTCCTCGACGGCGTAGACCAGGTGCTCGTCGGCGTCCCACTCCACCCGCACCACGACATGGCCGCGGACGGTGAACTTGATCGCGTTGCCGACCAGGTTGACCAGCATCTGGCGCAGCCGGGCGGCGTCGCCGGTCACCCGGCGCGGCAGGCCGTCGGCGGGATGCACCGCGATCTCCACGCCCTTGACGTGGGCGCGCTCGGCCAGCATCGCCACCACGTCCTCGGCCAGGCGCAGGGGGTCGAAGCGGCCGCGATCGGCGCGCTGCTCGCCCTCGGCCTTGGCCAGGTCGATGAGGTCGTTGAGCAGGGCGAGGAGGTTCTCGGCCGACGAGCGCACCACCTGGGCGTACTCGCGCTGGGTGGCGTCGAGCTCGGTGTCGAGCAGCAGCCCGGACATGCCGAGCACGCCGTTGAGCGGGGTGCGCACCTCGTGGCTGATGTTGGCGAGGAACTCGCGCTTGGCGCGGTCGCCGGCCGTGGCATCGGCGCGTGCGCCGGCGAGCACCAGCGCCGTCTGGCTGCGCGCCAGCCCGGCGGCGGCGATCTCGGCGAACAGGCGCAGGGCGGCGCGCGCCTCGTCGGAGATCCGGCCGCTGGCCAGCAGGTAGCCCCACAGCTTGCCCTCGACGATCACCGGCTCGAGCATGACCGCCCGGCCGTCGAGGCCGAGGCGCTCGTCGATCGGCAGGTCGGCGACCGCCGCGGCGAGCCCGCGGCCGGCGCCCAGCTCGGCCAGCCAGCGGCTGCGCTGCGGATGGCAGGGCCGGTCGCGGTGCATCGGATCGCCGGCGCGGTCGGGCACGCCCGGCGCCGCCCAGGCCTGGCGCAGGCTGGTCAGCGGCAGGCCGTCGCCGGGCGGATGGTGGATGGCGTGCAGTTCGAGGCGCTGCCAGCCCAGCGCCGAACCGACGGTGGCCAGGGCGCCGCGGAAGGCGGGTGAATCGCCCTCGTCGGTGCCCAGACGATGCGCCGCCTCGGTCAGCGAGCGGGCGACCTGGCAGCCGCCGCCACCGTGGCGACGGGCCCAGATGGCCCCGCCAAGCAGGCCGAGAGCTCCGGCGGCGGCGGCGGCGATGCTGGCGGTCAACGCATCCACGGCGGCAGCCTAGCAGGAAAACCCGGGGTAACAACTCAGGTGGGGCCCCATCGCGCGCCGCAGGGGCGGAGCCCCTGAGCAGTTGCAACCCGGGAAGCTACTGCCCGTCCAGCTCGCGCAGCAGAGGGCCGTAGGTCTGGGCCGCCATCGCCAGGATCGAGACCACGGCGATGAGCATGGCGCAGCCATAGATCGTGCCGGTCACCAGCCGCGCCGTCCACTGCAGGCGCAGGGCGAAGCGCTCGGCGGCGACGGTGCGGGCCTGGCCCAGGCCCTCCTCCAGCTTGCCCGAGCGCTCGCCGGTGCGGACGAGTTCCAGTTCATCGCCCTCCAGCCCGCAGGCGGCCAGGGCGGCGGTCAGATCAGGCAGGCGCGCCGTGCGTACAGCGGTCGCGGCGTCGCGCAGGCGCGCCGCCAGCTCGCGGTTGGCGCAGGCGCTGGCGGTCAGCTCCAGCGCTTCGGGCACCAGCAGTCCGGCCGAGAGGGCGGCGCCGAGCAGGGCCGCCGCGTCGGCGATCAGCGCCGGCCGGCAGAGCAGGCGGAAGGGCTGGCGCAGGGCGAGGCGGGCGAGCAGCCCGGCGCGGCTGCCGGCGCGCAGGCCCAGCCAGCCGACCAGCACCAGCGTCCATACCGCCAGCGGCCCGGCGAGCATGGCCCAGCCCGGCAGCGTCCCGCTGACCACCCACGGCAGCGGCAGCAGCAGCAGCGCGACATGGATGAGCAGGACCGGATAGGCCAGCCGGCCGATGATCTCGTCGCGCAGCCGGGCGCGCAGGGCGAAGCTCGCGGCGAGCTGGCGCGCCAGCGGCGGCAGCCGGCCGGAGCGCTCGCCGGCGGCGAGCACGGCGCAGAGCAAGCCGTCCTCGCCGGTGGCGGCCAGGGCGTCGGCCAGCGGTGTGCCGGTGGCGACCGCGACGGCGGCCTGGCGCGCCCGCCGGCCGACGGCGCCGCCGGCCGCATCGGCGGCCAGACCGAGCGCGACATGCGGAGCCAGCCCGGCATCGAGGGTCGAGCCCAGGCTCTCGCACAGCCGGGCCTGGCGATGCCAGTCGAAGATGGCCATGACGGGAGGGTGGCGAAGGGGATCCGCAGGCCAGCGGCCGGCGCTCCCCGACCCGCGCTACGGCTGCAGCACCTGCACCCGATGCACCCCCGTCGCCTCGACCTCGACCTGGAACGACCCGCGGCGCCAGCCCACCCAGCGGCCATCGATCGCCAGTCCGACCCAGGTCGGGATGCTGCATGGCAGCGCGCCGGCTCCGCCGTCCCACCAGCAGGCGAAGCCCTGGTGGTCGGGCAGCGGTTCCCAGCCCTGGGCCAGCTGCACGGCGGCGATGCCGCCCAGCCGGGCGTGCTCGTCATCGCTGCGCGCGGCGGCCAGGGCCAGTCTGGTCAGCGGCGGCCAGGCGTCGCGACGGAGGCCCTCGGTGCGGCCTTCCAGCAGGGCGGCGGCCAGCTGCGCCTCCTCGTAGGCCTGGCGGCCGGCCGGCACGTGCAGCAGGCTGCGGTAGGCCGGCGCGGTGGCGGCGAGTCCACGCAACCAGTCGGTGGTCACCGGACTGCCGGGCGCGGGCCAGCGCGCCGCCTCCAGCGAACCGGGCGGGCCGTCGGCGTCGAGCAGCGCGCGCAGCGGCGCCGGCAGCGGCAGGCGCTGCCGGCCGAGGGCGCGGGCCGCCTCCAGGCGCTTGGCTGGCGCGTTCGGCACCGTGGTCGCCGGGTCGCCGAGGGCGTCGCTGACCAGCCAGCCGGCCGGCGGGCGCTGGCGCGGCTGGCGGCGGCGCACCGCCAGCCAGTCGTCGAGCGAGCCGTTCATCGCCAGCCAGGCCTCGGCCAGCGGCAGCAGTCCGCCCTCGGCCTGCACCAGCATGGCGGCAAGGCCCTTGGCGCCGAACTCCGTCTCGGCCATGGCCAGCACGGCCGGCGGCAGGGCCTGCTGCGTCGCGAAGGCGGCGCGCAGGGTCTCGGCGCGACGCGCGGGATCCAGCTGCGCGGCCATCGGTCCCAGCAGCACCTGCAGTTGGACGAAACGCGTCGCATGCCAGGTCGGCGCCCACACCCGCAGGCGGTCCAAGGCGGTGGCCAGCGCCGCGGCGTCCCTGGCGGCGTTGGCTTGCAGGGCCCGGCTGGCCCAGGCCATGGGCTGGGCCGGCGAGCGCTGCGCCGTCACCGCCAGGCCGGCTCGTACCGCATCATCGTCATCGGCGATGTCCGCCAATTCGATCTTGGTCCTGGCCGCCGTCACGGTGGTGACCGGGCCGCGCAGCAGGCGCTGCACCGATTCGGCGTTGGTGATCGGCAGACCGCTCTGCTGACGGTGGTAGGCGTCGAGGCGGGCATCCCGCGCCAGGTACGCCTCCGCCTCGCGCGGCCACATGGCCAGCAGCGCGACCGCGACCGCGACGGCGAATCCGGCGGCGGCCAGCCGCCAGCGCCAGCCGGCCCGCGGATGGCGCCCGGGATCGTCGTCGGCCGCCCCCGCCGCCACGGCCAGCAGCAGCGCTCCCAGCAGGCACAGGACGTTGTTGAACCAGATGAAGTCCCCGCAGCTGTGCAAGGCCAGCATGCCGGCGCCGGCGCAGGCGGCGAGGGCCACCGGCCGCGAACGCGGATCGGCTGTCGCCGGCAGCCGGCGCCAGGCGCGCACGCCCCACACCAGCGCCCAGAGGATCGCCAGCAGCAATGCAGCGGATCCGACCCAGCCATAGAACACCTGCCAGGCCAGCGGATCGTTGTGCAGGTGCAGCAACTGGGTCATGTCCATGCTTGCGAACTCGTCGGTGCCGCCGCGCAGGAAGGCGATCATCTCGGTCCCGGGGCCAGCACCCCACGGTCCGACGCCGAGGGCCTGCGGCGCGGCGGCGGACCAGATGTGCAGGCGTCCTGACAGGTCGACGTTCTGAGCGCCAAGCTGCTCGAAGCGCTGCTGCACCGGAGCGAGGTTCAGCGCCGTCAGCCAGCCGCCCAGCAGCAGCAGCGCGGCGCCGGCCCACAGCCAGCGGCGGCGGTGCGGCAGGGCGTTCCAGGCGAAGGGGGCCGCGATCAGCGTGCCGGTGAGGATGCCGCCGCGCGAGGCCGACAGGATCAGGGCGGTGGCCAGGGCCACGGCGGCGGCCAGCCACCAGCGGCGCCGCTGCGCGTCGGCGCGGCAGAGCGCCAGCGCCAACGGCAGGCAGGCGCCCCACAGTGCGGCGGCCTGGTTCACGTAGGAGAAGGTGCCGCGCACGCGGCCGCTTCCCTTGTCGTCGGGCCAGTCCGGCAGCAGCACCGACAGCGGCAGTGCGATCAGCGCGTGCAGCGCGGCGACGGCGGCGATCACCGCGGCCAGGCGCCAGGCGCGCTGGCCGCGCCAGGTCAGCGCCGCCAGCCAGGCGGTCGCCGTCCACAGCACCCCCCAGGCCGCAGCGCGCGCCGCGGCGTCGGGATCCAGCGCCCAGGCCACTGGTGCGGTGCCGAGGGCGGCGTGGTCGGCGGCGGCCCAGGGATGGCCGACCCCCAGCGGCAGGGCCTGCAGCAACGGCGGCAGCACCACGGCGGCGGCCAGCAGCCACCACCACGCCAGCGGCGGCGGGCGCAGGGCGCGCGGCCCGGCCAGGGCGGCCACCAGCAGCGCCACCATGGTCGCCGCCATCACCAGGGTGCTGGTCAGCGGTCCGTCGCCGCCCATGTAGGCCAGGGCGGCGATCCAGGTGCCGGCCAGCAGCCAGCCAGCGAGGTTCACGTCGGCGGGGTGGCCGGCGGCGCAGCGGCCGGCGGGGTCGCGGTCTCGGCTGGCGGCGGCTTCGAGCCATAGCCGTAGCCGTAACCATAGCCGTAACCATAGCCGTAGCCGGGCCCGTGGCTGCGCTCGTCATTGAACACGACGCCGAGCAGCTTGCCCGACAGCGGGCCGAACTGCGCGATGGTCCGGCGCAGGCCGCCGCGCAGGGTGCGTCGGTCGCGCACCACCAGCACGACGCCGTCGGCCAGCTCGGCGGCGGGCAGGGCGTCGGCGACCAGGCCCATCGGCGGGGTGTCGATCACCACCGCGGCGTAGCCGGCGCGCAGCTGCTCGACCAGGCGCGGGAACTCGCCGCGCTGCAGCAGCTCGCCGGGATTGGGCGGCCGCACGCCCACCGGCAGCAGGTCGAGGTTGGCGTAGCCGCTGGCGATCGGCGCCACGTCGGTCTCGCCGGCGAGGCGGAAGCTGAGGCCGCGCTCGGCGTTGATCCCGAGCTGGTCGTGCGCGGTCGGCTTGCGCATGTCGGCGTCGACCAGCACGGTACGCGCCCCGGCCGAGGCGAGTGCCAGGGCCAGGCGCGCCGCCACCGTGCTCTTGCCCTCGCCCGGGCCGCTGCTGGTGACGACGTAGACCTGGCTGCCGTCGCCGCGGCGCAGCAGGCGCAGCGAGGCGCGCAGGCTGCGCAGGGCCTCGGCGACCTCGTGCGGCTGGGCCGGATCGCCGCCGGCGCCGAGCGGCTTCAGTGCGGTGGAGTGCGGCACCTGCACCAGGATGGGCAGGCCGGTCAGGCTGGCGGCGTCGGCCGGGCCGCGCACGCGGCGGTCGAGGGCGTCGGCGGCGAGGGCGGCGCCGAGGGCGGCGACCGCGCCGGCCAGCAGGGCGGCGGCGGCGAACAGGCTGCGGCGGATGTTGACCGGATCCTGGGCCACGGCCGGCGGATCGACCACCACCACCTGGCTGGCGTCGAGGCGGCTGGCGACCTCCTCCTCGCCCAGGCGGGTGAGCAGGCGCTCGGACATGCGCTCGCGGGTGGCGCGCTCCTCGCTCAGCTGCTGCAGGCGGATGAGGTCGGCACGATAGGCGTTGAGGTCGCTCTCGGCGGTGGCGACGCGGTCTTGCAGGCTGGCGCGCTGCAGCTTCAGCTCGGCGGTGCGCACGGCGATGGCCGCCGTGGCCGCTTCGACCGCCTCGCGCAGGTGGGCACGCTTGGCCAGGATCTGCTCGGTCACCTCGACCATGCGCGGATGGGCCTCCTTGTACTTCTGGGCCAGCCGGGTGGACTGGTCGTGCAGGGCGTAGAGCAGCTGCTGCTGCTCGACCACCTGCGGGTGGCGGTTGACCGCATCGATGCGCTGCAGCGCAGTCACCGCCGCATCGGCATCGGCGGCGCCGGTGCGCGCCGCCTCGACCTGCTGCTGCGCCGCCTCGGCCTCGGCCAGGGCGTTGTCGAGCAGGCTGCGCTGCCGCGCCAGCTCGACCAGACGCTCGGTCATCAGGTTCTTGTCCGGGTCGCTGTCGATGATGTTGCGGGCGGTGCGGAACTCCTGCTCTGCGGCGCGCGCCGCCTCCAGGCGCTCGCGCGCGCTGGCCACCTGGGTCGAGAGGAAGCCCAGCGCGCCCTCCGCCCGCTGGCCCTTCATCCGCGCCTGCTGCGCCAGGTAGGAGTCGATGGTCGCCTGGAGCAGGGTCAGCGCGCCCTGCGGCGACTCGTCGCGCACCGACACCTGGATGACCCAGCTGTCGCGGCTGGTCGCCACCTTCAGGCGCTGGCGCAGGGCCTCGGTCGGCTCGTTGGCGGTGCTGTAGGGTGGGCGGGCGTCAGCCCCGGCGGCGGTCAGGGCGGCCTTCAGCGCGACCTCGGACTGCAGCATGTCGCGCTGGGTGTTGAGCAGGCTGAATTCGATGCGGCCCGATTCGGGATCGGCCTGGAACTCCACCGCCTTGCGCCCGCGGTCGACCGCCAGCTTGGCCTTGGCCTCGTAGAGGGGGGTCTGGCGCATGAGACCGACGAACAGGCCGATACAGACCGCAAGCCCGACCCCGCTGCACAGCCAGCGCCGGCGCCAGGCAACGGCGGCCAGATCGGCCAGGCTCATCGAGGTTGGTGCATCTACGGTCTGGCTCATGGATGGCCCGCCTCTGTAGCGTGCGCCCAGCGGGCTGTCCATGGCGCCGTGGCGGAGGATGCGGCGCGGATACATGCTGAGGTGGGGCTTGTATGCCAACCGGGCTCCTATAGGTTGGACAGACCATAGGGGATGACATCCATGCGTCGTATCGCCACCGTGCTGCTGACTGTACTCTGCGTGGCCTCGTCCTGGGCCGCCGACGGCTTCACCGATGACCAGTTGAAGCAGATCTCAGACGCTGCGGCCAAGCTGGGTGACGGGGCCGGCGGTTCAATCACCCTGACGGTGAATGGCGCCAGCATCGCGGTCGGACTGTACAAGAGCGCCAATGGTTCCGTCATCGTGGCCGGAGATGGTGTGCCGGCCGCTTCTCGGGGCACCTACACGTTCACCACTGGCGCCGGCTCGCTCGGCGTAGCCTTCAGGCCCGCTGGTGGCGGTGCCCAGCAGACCCGGACGTTCGCAGTGGGGGCGAACCCGAC
>JAIFKN010000090.1 GCA_020049615.1 bacterium
CCGCCTGGCAGAAGCGCGGCAGGACCATGCCGTAGGCTGGCGACTGGCGCGGGCCGGTGATGTTGAAGAAGCGCATCACCGTCACGCCGAGATCGCGCTCGCGGTGCCAGGCCAGGGCGAGGAACTCGTCCAGCATCTTGGCGCAGGCGTAACTCCAACGGTGCAGGCTGGTCGAGCCGAGGACCGAGTCGTCGTCCTCGCGGAAGGGGACCTTGTCCTGCTTGCCGTAGACCTCGGAGGTCGAGGCGATCAGCACCCGTTTGGCCCCGACCTGGGCGGCGGCGCGCAGCACCACCTCGGTGCCGCGCACGTTGGTGACGATCGAGCCGACCTGGCGCTCGAGGATGCGCTTCACCCCGACCGCGGCGGCGAGGTGGATGACCAGTTCGGGCTTGAGCTGGGCGCAGCACTCGTCGACCGCCAGCTCGTCGCACACCGAGCCGTGGACGATGGACAGACGCTCATGGCCGGCGACGGCCTTGAGATTGTCCATCGACCCGGTCGAGCAGTCATCGATCACCGCCACGCGGTCGCCGCGGGCCAAGAGCGATTCCACCACATGGGAACCGATAAACCCTGCGCCGCCGGTGACGAGGACGTTCACGCCGACGGAGCCTCGTGGAGTTCGCAGTCGACCACCAGCGAGCGGTACGACTTGGTCTGCTCGTCGAGCAGGCGGTTCATCTCGGAGAGGACCAGCTCGACCACGTCCTCGCGCTTGACCACCACCGCGGTCGGGCGGCGGGCGCGCTCAAGGATGCGGTCGTCGCCGATGGCGACGCGCTCGGCCTTGGGCCCGATGGCCTTCAGCGCCTGGATCACCTCGACGCCCTCGGCGTCGGGCATGACCACGCCGTCGGCCGCCTCGGTGCCCTGGCCCATGCGGGCCGAGACCTGCGAAAGGTCGGAGAAGATCAGCTCGGGGTGGATGCGCAGGCCGTCCTCCATGCAGGCGCACTGCATGCCGGCCAGTTCCTTGAGGCTCTCGGCCTCGGGCAGGTTCACACCGCGCACCTCGCGCTGGCGGCCGATGAAGGCGATGCGGCGGCAGCCCTTCTTGACCAGGTAGCGCCCGGCGAGGTAGCCGGCGCGGAAGCTGTTGGCGACGATCGAGCTGGCGTTCGAGCGGTTCGGCGCGCAGCCGACCACCAGCATCGGCCGGCGCAGGTCGGCGAGCTGCTTGAGGTGCGGCTCGTGGGTGAGTCCCAGGCACAGCAGCAGGCGGCCAGGGCGGCGGATGCGATCGACGTCAGGGCCGTAGGGCGGATCCTGCGGCGTGATGTGGAAGCGTTCGATCTCGATGCCGTCGGCCTGGCAGCGTTCCGCGATGCGCTTCTCGACCTGGCCGAGGAAGTCGTCGCCCGGGTGCTCCTTGGTCGAACCGACCAGCAGGCTGAGCTTGCGGTTGGGCAGCGAGCGGACGAACAGACCAACGCCCCGACGGGCGGTGCACAGGCCGCTCTCCATCAGCCGCGACACCACCTTGCTGATGGTGTTGGGCGAGGCCTGGAAGCGCTTGGCCAGGGTCCGCACCGAGGGCAGGCGGCTCGAGGCGGGGTACTGCCCGACCTCGATGTCCTGCCGCATCACGCGGTAGATCTCTTCCTGACTGGCCTTTTCCTTGTTCATGCAGCAAGCTCCAGAATGAGCCCCGCATCACACACGACAGGCCGGCAGAGTCAATCCAGGGCCAGCTCAAGGCCCAGGGAACGTCTGTGGGACGAACCGGGTCCGCCAGGCACGTACTCCGGGTGGCTGTTCGACCCGCGCTAAGGCGAAGCAGGCGGCGCCGGAGCCGGTCATCAGATACGGGATCCCGAGGGTGGCGAGATGGTCGAGGAGTTCGCCGACCGCCGGGCAGACCCGCCGGGCCGGCAGCGCCAGCCGGTTGTCCAGCCAGTCGGCCGGGTCGGCGATGCGGGCGGCGAACCAGGCCGCGCCGCGCGCCGGACGCGGACCGCGCTCGGCGTCGGTCAGGGCCTTGTACACCGCCGGGGTGGCGCAGTGCGCGCCGTCCGGCATCAGCAGGGTGAGTTCGAGGTCCGGTGCGTCAGGCAGGCGGTTCAGCACCTCGCCCCGCCCGGTCGCATGCGCGGTGCCGCCGCGCACCAGGAAGCTGATGTCCGAACCGAGGGTCGCGCCGATCGCCTCCAGGCGCTCGGCACCGAGCGGCCGCTCGGCCAGGTCGTCGCAGGCGCGCAGCACCGCGGCCGCATCGGCCGAGCCTCCGCCCAGCCCGGCTCCAGCCGGGATGCGCTTGACCAGGGAGATGGCGAGGCCGCCGATCGCCGGGTTGGCCGCCTGATAGGCCGCCGCCGCGCGCCAGGCCAGGTTGGTCGCATCGCACGACAGCGACGGATCGTCGCAGGCCAGGCTGAGGCCGCACCCCTCGGTCAGCTCCACCGCCACCTCGTCATGCAGGTCGATGGTCTGGAACACCGTCTCGATGTCGTGGAAGCCGTCAGCGCGCCGCCCGAGGATCTCGAGGAACAGGTTGAGCTTGGCGTAGGCCCTGCGCTGCAGCCGCCGGGTCACGGCAGGGCCCCCGTCCACCGCGTCCGCTCGCTCCATTCCGGATCGCGGCCCGCCTGCACCGCGTCCATCGCCTGATTGGTCAGCTGGTCGGCGCGCTCGTTGCCGGGGTCTCCCGCATGGCCCTTGACCCAGTGCCAGGCGGTGCGCTGCGTCGCCATCAGCCGGTCGAGCTCCTGCCACAGTTCGGCGTTGAGCAGTTCGCCCTCCTTCCGGCGCCAGCCGCGCTTCTTCCAGCCGGGGATCCACTCGGTCGCCGCCTTGATCAGGAGCTGGCTGTCGCTGCGGATCTGCACCGACAGGCCGGGCTTCTTCAGCGTGCGCAGCACCATGATGGCGGCGGTGATCTGTTGGTCGTGTTGGCCTCGCCGCCGCAGCGCTCGAGGGCGTCGCGGCTGGCGGCGTTGACCAGGATCATGCCCCAGCCGCCGGGGCCGGGGTTGCCCCGGCAACCGCCGTCGGTCCAGGCGACGATGTCGAAGCTCATTCCGGTGCCTCCGCCTCGGCGCGATCATCCTTGTAGCGTTCACGGAACGCCTCGGCGAAGGCGGCGAACCGTCCCGCGCGGATCGCCGCGCGCAGGCGCGCGGTCAGCCGGCGGTAGTAGGCGAGGTTGTGGATCGACAGCAGGGTGCCGCCGAGGATCTCGCCGCTCTTGAGCAGATGCTGGAGGTAGCCGCGCGAGACGCGGTGCGCCGGGCCGGGCGTCGTCTCATCGATCGGGCGCGGGTCGCCGGCGTGCTCGGCGCGCTTGAGTCGCAGGGGGCCGTCGTCGGTGTAGGCGATGCCGTGCCGGCCCATGCGCGTGGGCAGCACGCAGTCGAACTGGTCGATGCCGCGCGCCACCGCCTCGACGATGTCCAGCGGCGTGCCGACGCCCATGAGGTAGCGCGGCTTCTCCGCCGGCAGGATCGGCACCACCGCATCGAGCACGGCGTTGCGCTCGGCCAGGCCCTCGCCGACCGCCAGCCCGCCGACGGCGTGGCCGGGCAGGTCGTGGCGCAGGGCGTCGCGGGCGCTGGCGGCGCGCAGGTCGGGATGGATGCCGCCCTGGACGATGGCGTAGAGGGCCTGTTCGCTGGCGCCGCCCCACGGCCCCTCGGCACGCCAGGCGGCGACCGAGCGCGCCAGCCAGTCGGCGGTGCGCTGGCAGGCGCGGCTTACCACGTCGCGCGGGGCGTCGGAGGGCGGGCACTCGTCGAACGCCATGATCACGTCGGCGCCGAGCTCGCGCTGGATGCGGATGCTCTCCTCCGGCGTCAGGCGCAGGGGGCTGCCGTCGAGGTGGCTGCGGAAGCTGACCCCGTCATCGTCGACCGTGCGGTTGGCGGCCAGGGAGAACACCTGGTAGCCGCCGCTGTCGGTGAGCATCGGGCCGCGCCAGCCGCAGAAGGCGTGCAACCCGCCCAGGGCACGCACCCGTGCCGAGCCCGGGCGCAGCGCGAGGTGGTAGGTGTTGGCGAGGAGGAACTGCTGGCCGATGCCCTCGGCCGCGTCCGCGGTGACGCCCTTCAGTCCACCGAGCGTCGCCACCGCCATGAACTGCGGCGTGTGCGCGATCCCGTGCGGGGTCGTGAGGGTGCCGGCGCGGGCCGGGCCGTCGGTGGCCTCGAGGGAGAAGGAGAACGGGGCCACGACTCAGCGAACCATCACCACAGCCGTCCCAGCTGCGTCCCCAGGTAGTACCGCGCCACGATGCGTTCCGCCGTCCAGCCCTGCCGCGCCATCAGCCAGGCGCTGATCTGGCTCATGCCGGCGCCGTGCCCCCAGCCGAAACAGGTGATGTCGTAGAGGAAGTGGCCGCGCTTCGTGGCGGATTCGTACTTCCTGGGGCTGTCGGGCGCCCACAGCGTGCTGCGCAGCACGTTCTCGCCGATCAGCCGGCGGAAGGCGTGGGCCGGGATCTCGACCGGCTCGCCCTGGCTGTGGTGGACCAGCACGGTGAGCACGCGCTGGCTGACCGGGTCGCGCCGTCCGACCTTGATGTCCTTGACGTAGCCGATGGCGCGGCCGCTGGGCGACAGCACCTTGCCCAGTTCGCGTTGCAGTTCGCGCGGGTCGATGGTCGCGGTCGAGGTGCCGTGGGTCGCCGTCAATCCGAGGGCGGATACCGCCTCGGCGTACCACGGGTCGTCCTGTGGCGGCATCAGCGGGGCGAGGGCCCGGCTGCCCATGACGTCGCGGGCGTCGGGCCACACCGCCTCGACTCCGCCGATGCGGCCGCCAGAGCTGGCATGGAACAGCGGCAGGAACGCCTTGCCGTCGATCAACGGGACCAGGCCGCGGGTCTCGAACACCGCCCGGCGGCACAGGTCCATGCCGGTGGCGCCGCGATACTCCTGGTCGTCGCCACCGTCCTGCAGATCGAACCAGGACTCGCTGGCGCGCGCCTTGGAGCGCCGCGCCCAGGCATAGCCGCGGCTGACGATGGCCTGGGCCTTGAGCGCCTCGAGCGGCCAGCCGGGGCTCATCTCCTCGCCGACGACCCCTTCGAGGTAGACCTCGACCGGCAGGCAGTTGAGCGCCGAGATCTCCTTGGAGCCCGCCCAGCGCAGCTCGAGCGAGCCGCGGTAGCGGTTGCGGCCGATGGCGAAGGCCGGGCGCGAACCGGCCGCCTCGAAGCCGGTGGGGTCGGGGTGCGTCTTGTCGTTCGGGTCGCGCGCCGGTTCGGTCGCCAGGGGGCAGAGCTGGACCCGCGAGACCGTCCACCACAGCTCCTTGGCGCCCCGATCGAAGTCGAAGCTGCTGAGGATGAGGCCGGAGTTCAGCTCGGGCTTGACCAGCAGCCGGCCACCGCGCTTGAGCGTCACGCGCATGTCCGGGTTGTCGGGCACGTCCGGCGAGGAGAGCTCGCAGGCGACCAGGGCCTGGATGGCGACCGCATCGAAGGTCCGTGACCCCTTGGGCGGGGCGCGGTCGAGCAGCTGCGGCCGGTTGAGGATGAGGACGCGCAGGCCCGGGTCGGGTCCAGGGGAGGCCGGCAGCCGTCCATAACCGCGGTCGCGCTCCTGCTGGAACAGCGTCCAGGCCAGGGTGCCGGCGAAGCAGAGGAGCAGTGCCACCAGCAGGCCGGCGCGCGCGATCTTCAGCCCCTGGTCCCGTTCCATCGGCGCAGACGGTACGGTGCCGTCGGCTGCAGTCCATTGGGCTGGCGGCTGACCGCAGCGAAGCGAGGATCGGCCGCCGAGCGGCGGTGGGCGGATACAATGGCGAAGCCATCCGCCCACGATTTCGGAGCCTGCGACGAAATCGAGCTGCGACAAAGGCCGTGGGGGCAGGTCCGCCAGGACCGTGGGGGCGAAGCCCCCAAGCAAATGACACACCGCGCCCTTCCGCGCCGCGCCTCGCCATGGCCGCGCCGGTCGTGTGCGGAAGCTCATCCGAATGGCCTACGACATGAACCAGCTGCTGGAGATATGCCTCCAGCAGAACGCCTCGGACATCCACATCTCGTGCGGCCGTCCGCCCTCGTTCCGCATCCATGGCTCGGTCAAGTCGCTGAAGAGCCCGGCGCTGACCGCCGATGACTGCGTCGCGTTGATGAAGCAGATCACCAGCGAGCGCGGCCAGCAGGAGCTGGCGGCCGATGGTTCGACCGACTTCGCCATCGGCTACCAGGACAAGGCGCGCTTCCGCGTCTCGGCGTTCAAGGCCAAGGGCAAGATCAGCATGGTGCTGCGCCTGATCCCTTCACGCATCCTCACCTTCGAGGAGTTGGGCATCCCGCTGCACGTCAAGGATCTGATCACCCGTCCGCGCGGGCTGATCTTGATCACCGGCCCTACCGGCTCGGGCAAGACCACCTCGCTGGCGACGATGATCGACTTCATCAACAAGGAGGATGAAGGCCACATCATCACCATCGAGGACCCGATCGAGTACTACCACAACCACCAGAAATGCGTGGTGAACCAGCGCGAGGTCCACGTCGACGTGCCGAGCTTCTCCGAGGGCCTGCGCCGCGCCATGCGCGAGGACCCGGATGTCATCCTGGTTGGTGAAATGCGCGACCTGGAGACGATCGGCGCGGCGATCACCGCCGCCGAGACCGGCCACCTCGTCTTCGGCACCTTGCACACCACCGGGGCCGCCCGCACCATCGACCGTATCATCGACGCCTTCCCGACCAACCAGCAGGAGATGGTGCGCACCCAGCTGGCCGGCAACCTGCTGGCGGTGATCTCGCAGACCCTGCTGCCCAAGGCCGGCGGCAAGGGCCGCGTCGCCGCCTACGAGATCATGATCATGAATCCGGCGATCTCGAACCTGGTGCGCGAGAACAAGAGCTTCCGCATCGACTCGACCATCCAGACCAGCCAGAGCCAGGGCATGATCCTGCTCGATGAGTATCTCTACAAGCTGTACAAGGCCGGGACCATCAGCTTCGAGTCGATGATGGAGTTCTGCAAGGACCAGGCATATCTGCAGCGGCGCGTGCAAGAGGATGGCGGTGCGCCGGCCAAGGCCTGATCGCGGCGCTCCCGAAACCCGAAACCCGAAACCCGAAACCCGGTCCCCATGTTCAAGTCCGGCAGCGTCGACGCCCAGGCCCTCCTCAAGCTCCTCTACCAATGGGAGGAGGTCGACAAGCCCACGGCGCAGAAGAT
>JAIFKN010000009.1 GCA_020049615.1 bacterium
CGTCGATGAACGAGCCCATCGTCCAGTCGCGCTTGCAGCCGCAGATGCGCACCAGGAAGTTGCGGATGATCGCCGTGCCGTGGTCGCTGTGGGTGACCTCCGGGTGGAACTGCACGCCCCAGAAGTTGAGCGCCGGCGCATGCACCGCCGCCAGCGGGCAGCTGGTCGACCGCGCCAGGACCGTCGCGCCGGGGATCGCCTCGATGCGGTCTCCATGGCTCATCCACACGGTCTGTTCGCCGGGCAGGCCGGCGAACAGCGGGCTGGTCACGTCGCAGACGATCTCGGTGCGGCCGAACTCACGGTGCTCGGCCTTGACCACCTTGCCGCCGGTGTTGTGGGCGGTGACCTGGATGCCGTAGCAGATGCCGAGGATCGGCACGCCCAGTTGATACAACGCCGGGTCGACCTGCGGCGCGCCGGGCGCGTAGACCGAGGCCGGACCGCCTGACAGGATGATGCCCTTGGGCTTCTTCGCCTGCACCGCGGCGAGGCCGGCGTGGCAGGAGATGATCTCGCAATAGACGTCAGCCTCGCGCACCCGGCGCGCGATGAGCTGGGTGACCTGGGAACCGAAGTCGACGATGATGATCGTTTCGTGCTGGGACATTTATTCCGGCCGATAGTTCGGCGCTTCCTTGGTGATCGTCACGTCGTGCGGGTGGGATTCGCGGAGTCCTGCCGAAGTCATGCGGCAGAGCACGGCCTTCTTCTGCAGTTCGGGGATGGTGCGGGCGCCGCTGTAGCCCAGCGCCGCCTTGAGGCCGCCGACCATCTGGTGGACCACGACCGCGAGCGGGCCCTTGTGCGGGACCATGCCCTCGATGCCTTCGGCGACCAGCTTGGTCGCCTCGGTGGCGCTGTCCTGGCCGTAGCGATCGGCGCTGCCGCGCTGCATGGCCCCGATCGAGCCCATGCCGCGGTAGGCCTTGAACTGGCGGCCCTGGTAGATGATCGCCTCGCCGGGGCTTTCGTCGCAGCCGGCGAGGATCGAGCCGAGCATCGCCACGTCGGCGCCGACCGCGAGGGCCTTGGCCAGGTCGCCGGAGTACTTGATGCCGCCATCGGCGATCACCGGGATGCCGGCCTTCTTGGTCGCTTTCACCGCGTTCATCACCGCGGTGATCTGCGGCACGCCCACACCCGCAACGATGCGCGTGGTGCAGATCGAGCCGGGGCCGATGCCGACCTTGACCGCGTCGGCGCCGGCGCGGATCAGGTCGCGCGCACCCTCGGTGGTGGCGACGTTGCCGGCGATGACGTCGATGTCGTGGTGCTTCTTGATCCAGCGCACCGTGTCCATGACGTTCTTGGAATGACCATGCGCGCTGTCGACGACGATGACATCGGCGCCGGCCGCGACCAGGGCCTCGATGCGGGCATGGTCGTGCACGCCGGTGGCGGCGCCGACGCGCAGACGGCCGCGCGCGTCCTTCGACGCGTGCGGGAACTGCTCCTGGCGCTTGAGGTCCTTCATCGTGATCAGGCCGACCAGGCGGCCCTTGGCGTCGGCGAGGATCAGCTTCTCGACCTTGGCGCGGAAGAGGATGTCCTTGGCCTTCTCCAGCGAGATGCCGGGCTTGCCGGTGATCAGGTTGGCGCTCATCACCTCGCGGATCGGCGTCTCCGGCTTGCGGTGGTACTTGAGGTCGCGACTGGTGACGATGCCGACCACGCGGCCATCGGCACCGATGATCGGGATGCCGGAGATGTGGTGCTTGGCCATCACCTCCTGCGCATCCTTCACCGTGGCGGTGAGGGGCAGGGTCTTGGGGTCGGTGATGACGCCGTTCTCGCTGCGCTTGACCTTCTCGACCTCAAGGGCCTGGTCGGCAGCGCTGAGGTTCTTGTGGATCACGCCCATGCCGCCCATCTGCGCCAGCGCGATGGCCAGGCGATGCTCGGTGACCGTGTCCATGGCCGACGACAGCAGCGGGATGTTCAGACGGATCCGCCGGGTCAGCCGGGTCGAGACGTCGGTTGCCGTCGGCACCACGTCGCTCTGACGGGGGATGAGCAGCAGATCGTCGAAGGTCAGACCCTGGTCGGGCAGGATGATCGCCATGTACCCTCCGGAATGGGGAGGGCGGACGATAACCAGTGGGGGGCGCAGGCAACCCTTGTCGGGGTGGCTCGCACTTGCCCCGGCCGTGCCGCCCATTCCCTTGGCTGGCATGCGCTTGCGGCTGTTCGCAGGGATCGGGCTGGGGCTTTCGGCGGTGGCCGTGGCTGGACCCGGTTCGTGGCTGCCCTGGGGCGGTTGGGTGCGCGCCCAGCTGCCGGCATGGTGGTGGCTGCCGATGATCGCCTCGGCCCTGCTGCTGGCGGCGGCGGCCTGCCTGCCCGGTCGACCCCGGGACGCCGCGCCTGTGCCGACCGGACGACCGTTGTGGCCCACGCAGCACAAGGCGGAGGCGGTGGCGCTCGGCCTCGGCCTGCTGCTGATGCTCGAGCCGATCCTGCACCTGACCGTGCTGGGCTACCTCACCCGCGCACATGCACCCGGGGCCGAGGACATCCTGCTTCCCGGCGCCTCCGCCCGCAGCCCGGGCGAGTTCGGCCTGCGCATCGCCGTGCTCTGCGTCCTCGCGCCGGTGGCCGAGGAACTGTTCTTCCGCGCCCGGCTGCTGCCGCTCCTGGCGGCGCGACTCGGCCCGTGGACCGCGTTGTCCTTCACCAGCCTGGCCTTCGCCGTCGCGCACGGCTCGCCGATCAGCTGCCTGGTGGCGGCGCCGGTCGGCGTGCTGCTCGGCTGGCTGCGCCTGCGCCACCGCGACGTCGGCGCCTGCGTGCTGGTGCACCAGGCGCACAACGGCCTGTTCCTGCTCGCCGGGCCGGCCCTGGTCACCGCTCCGCTGTCGGCGGCGGTGCTGGCGGTGGGCGGGGCGCTGATGCTGACCCTGGCCGCGCTGCATGGTCGGAACCGCCTCCGCGCCGTGCCAGCCGGCCTCGCCCTCGCCGCCGCCCTGGCGCTGGCGGTGCCGCCGCTGTTGGCACTCAAGGATCGCTGGTGGGCCGAGGCCACCGCGCGTCTCGCCGGCCGGTCGCGCAGCGAGCCCGGCGCGCTGGTCGCACGGCTCGATGCACAGCGGCGGCGCGGCCGGCTCACCGGCGAGCGGGCGAAGGCCCTGCGCGAGCGGCTTGATCCGCTCGGTTCGGCCGCAGCGCGGGCGGCGCGGCTGTGGTTCGACGGCGCGACCTGTCAGGCAGGCGACGAGGACGAGGCGGCCGAGGACCTGCGCGCCGCCGCGCTGGTGCGCGACCCCCCTCCGAGCCTCGGGCAGGCCGTCGTCGCCCTCGGCAAGGCCTGGCCCGATTCGCTGGCTGCGGTCGCGAGCGAGGAACCGGAGGCGGTCGCGCGCCTGCTGACTCCGGCCGGCGCGGCGCAGGCGATCGTCGCAGGCGCCGGTTCGCCACGGAAACGCCTGCTGGCGGCGCTCGAGACCGCCTGGCCAGGACGGCTGGGCAGCGTCCTGCTGGCCCTGCCCGCGGAACACATCACGGGACTGGAACGGCGTCATCTGCGCCTGCACTATCCCGACGCCGAGGCGCTGATCGCCGGGCTGGACAGCCAGCGACGCGCCGCATGGCGGCCGGAGCCCCAGGTGCCCTAGCCGAGCCGGCCAGGATCCGCGACCCTCTCCTGGCATCCTCCCCCACCCCGTCATCCTACCGCCATGCCCCGCCGTTCCGCCAATGCCGATCCGGCCGATCCGGCTCCTGCGCTGTCACGCGGCATCGATCTGCTGGAACGGCTGTCGCGCGATGGTCCGCAGGTGCTCGAGCGCCTCGCCGAGGCTTCAGCCCTGCCGAAGTCGTCGACCCTGCGCCTGCTCGCCGCCCTGGAGCGCCTCGGTCTGGTGGCCCGCGACCCGGCGACCCGGCGCTTCCATGCCCGCGCCACCCTGGTCCGCGGCGGGAGCGACGCGGCCGAAGCGGCCCGCGTGCGCCAGGTTCTGGCCGGATTGGCTCGCGATTCCGGCCACGCGGCCGAGTTGTGGGAGCTGCGCAGTGGCCGTCTGGTCATGGTCGACCGCGCCGACCCCGAGGATGCCTCGACGGCGGTGCGGGCGCGCATCGGCTACGAACGGGATCTGGTCGAGGCCGACGCCGTCGCCCTGGTCGCCTTCGCCTTCCTCGATGCGCCGCTGCCGGCCAGGCACACCCGATCAGCTGGCCATCGCTGCCGACCGGCTGCCCATGCAAGCGTCCTGGCTGCCATCCGCCGCTGCCGCTCCGATGGCAGGGCCGCCGACGCCGGAGTCAACGCCAACGGCGTGCGCCGCTTCGCCGCCCCGCAGGGACGTGCCATCCTGGCCATTGCCCAGGGCGGCGGCGTGCCGCCCGGACGCGAGGACACGCGGTTGCTTGCCTTGCTCGGCCAGCTCCGCGGTTGATTTTGAAATAAGTTCCATAGAGTGAACACAGGAGAACGGCATGCGCGTCCTGTTCATCGACATCGACACCCTGCGTCCCGACCATCTCGGCTGCTACGGCTACCACCGCCGGACCAGCCCCGCCATCGACGCCATCGCCGCCGAGGCGTTGCGCTTCGACCGCTGCTACGCCACCGATACGCCGTGCCTGCCCAGCCGCTCGGCTCTGATCAGCATGCAGTTCGGCATCCGCAACGGCGCCATCAACCACGGGGGAGCCCGTGCGGAGCCGTTCCCTCCCGGTGCCGAGCGCGGCTTCCGCAGCGATCTGGCGAGCAACAGCCTGGCGATGCGCCTGGCCAACGCCGGCTGGCGCACCGCCTCGATCTCCTCGTTCCCGGAGCGGCACTCGTCCTACCACTGGTGCGCCGGCTTCCGCGAGAACATCGACCCGTCCGGCAAGGGCGGTGGAGAGGACGCAGCCGAGATCGTGCCCGAAGCGCTGTCCTGGCTGCAACGCAACGGTTCGGCCGACAAGTGGTTCCTGCACGTCCACATGTGGGATCCGCACACCCCCTACCGCGCCCCGGAATCCATGGGGGAGCCGTTCGCCAAGGACCCGCTTCCAGCCTGGTACAACGAGGACATCCGCCGCGCCCACTGGAATGGCTGCGGACCGCACAGCGCGCAGGAAGTGAATGGCTTCGGCCATTCGACCTGGGCGGAGCGGTTCCCGCGCCAGCCGCAGGCCATCACCAGCATGGCCGAGGCCCGTCGCATGTTCGACGGCTACGATTGCGGGGTGAAGCGTTCCGACGACCACGTGGCCCTGCTGGTGGCCAAGCTCAAGGATCTGGGCGTCTGGGAGGACACCGCCGTCGTCATCACCTCGGACCACGGCGAGGACCTCGGAGAACTGAACAGCTACGGTGACCACCAGTTCGCCGATGAGATCACCCATCGCCTGCCGATGATCGTGCGCTGGCCCGGACTGCAGCCGCGGATCGAGCGCGGACTGCATTACCATCTCGATGTGTGGGCCTCGCTGGCCGAACTGATGGGCGCGACACCCGGGCCGCAATGGGATGGGCGCAGCTGCGCTGCCGATCTCCTCGCCGGCCGCCAGGCAGCAGGCCGCGGATCGCTGGTGCTGTCGCAGGCGGCCTGGAGCTGCCAGCGCGCAGCGCGCTGGGGCGACTGGATCATGATCCGCAGCTACCACGACGGCCTGCACGGCTTCCCCGACCGCATGCTGTTCAACCTCGCGGAGGATCCGCACGAGCAGCGGGATCTAGCCAGCTCGCGCCCGGACCTCGTGGCCCATGGCCAGACGCTCATCGACACCTGGCGCGCCGATTGCCTGTCCCGCTCGCCGCATCCCGACCCGATGGACCTCGTCCTCGCGGAAGGCGGTCCGCTGCACTGCCGCGGGGCGCTGAGGACGTATGCCGCACGCCTGCGCGCGACCGGCCGGGAGCGCTGGGCCGGACACCTGGAGCAGGCGCACGGCCACCGCCCGCGCTGCTGAGCAGGCTTCACGGGCGCGCCGGTGCATCAGTGGCAGCCCGGGCTCCGCTGCCGGCCAGCGTGTGATGCGGCGCGGATCGGCAGATGCAGGAAGGAACGCATGGAATAGCCTGAGGCCATGTCACGCTGGCCCCTCATCTGTCTTTTCCTACTCGCTCCATTGGCCGTCGCGGGCGATGACGCGCCGAAGGAAGAGCCTGGTGCACCCGCAACGCAGCGAGTGGTCAACACCGGCTGGCTGAAAGCGGTCGAGGCGTATGCGCAGTCGCGCGGAATGGCTCTCGCCGACGTCGGCGCCGGCCCGGTGCGCGCGCGGCTGATCGGCGGCGCCGCCTACCCGGAGGTGGAGAAGGCTCTCGAGCTCGGGCACCAGACCCTGCAGGGCCTGGAGGTATGGAGCGGCAAGAACGGCGTGTTCCTCGCCGAAAATACGTTGGATGAAGACGTGCTCTGGCTGGTGGTCTTCCCCAGCGCCGATGCCTATACCGGCTGGATCGATTTCCTGCAGGAGAAGAAGATCACCGCCTTCAACGACCCTGGCCTGACCAAGAAGACCTCCGGCTTCCCCGGGGCGCGCACCTTGTTCGTCAAGGCCGAGGCGGTGAAGACGATCCCGCTGCACTATGCCGTCTATGGCGCCAGCTGCATGTCGCTCGACGCCTTCTACCACGCCCGCGGCAAGGGTGGGCCGCCACCCTGGATCCGCGAAGGCTGCCTGTCCGAGATGCAGCGGCTCCTCTGCGGCGGCACCATCCGCTCGACCACCATCGCGTACCAGCTCGGCACCGAGCCCGTGGTGGCGGAGGGCTGGGGCAAGGAGGTGGCGAAGCTCATGCGCTCGAATGACAAGCGCGCCGTGTCGATGAGCGAGATCATGCGCACCAGCCTCGATGCCCTGGCGCCGGTGTACTACTACCAGATGTGGAGCGGCTTCTCCTACGTCCGCGGCCTGTGCGGCACGGCCAAGGGGCCGAAGAACAAGTTCCTCGCCATCCTCGAGGCCACCGCCGCCGGCACTGCTTCCGACACGGCCGTCAAGCAGGCGACCGGTCGCGCAGACCCGGCCTTGAGCAGCAGTTGGCGCGAGTGGGCCATGACCACCGGGGCGAAGTAGACCTCGACTGCGTAGAACCGGGGCCTACTTCAGCTTCTTGACGTAAGCGACCATCTCCTTGTGCCAGGCCGCCAGCGCCGCCTCCTTGGATCCCTTGGCGGTGATCATGTCGTTGAGGAAGACGCGCTGGAACGCCTCGGTGCCGTCCTCGCCACCGCGCAGCGCCTGCCAATAGGTGCGGAAGCGGCTCTTGCCCTGCTTGCCCTGGCCGAAGACCCAGAAGTGGACCATGGCATAGACCTCGGCGTACTGGTCGGCGGCGATGTGGCCGTGGTGGTCGAGATACCAGTCCGGCTGCACCAGCATGCGACCGCTCTGCCCATACTGGCTCTGCAGACGGGTGACGCGCTCGCGCGGCGGTTTGATCTGGAACGCGCCGTTCTTGAACTCACCTGATTCGAAATAGACGGCGAGCCCCTCGTTGAACCAGGTCGGCACGTGGCTGGAACCGTTGCACGCCAGGTGGAGGAACTGGTGGCTGCATTCATGCGCCGTGACGTGTTCGACGGTGAAGTCGTAGCCACCGAGCCTGCCGGATTCCTCGTAGACCCACAGCGAGAGGAGACTCGGGACGAAGAAGCCACCGGTAATCCCGCCACCGCCGCCAACCGGAATCCCATGTGACCCCGCAGCGCTCTGGAAGTCGGTATAGAGGTCGAAGATGTGCACCTCGAATTTCTGCGGTGGCATCTTGTCCGGCTCGTACAGGTCGGAATAGGTGGCATAGAGCGCCTCGAGGTAGGCTCCATGCTGCATCAGGCGGGCCGGACTGGTGTGCCCGGTCACGTGGTAGTGCTCGGTCTCGATCTCCCACCCCTGGGTCCATGGCACCGGCTTGGCCTTGGGCGGCGGAACCAGCGGCTTGCCGTCGGCCCCGAGCACCCTGCCGAGACGGAACTGGCTGTTGCGCCAGGTCATCGGTCCTGCCTTCTTCGCCTTCTCCGGCACGGCCAGGATCTCGAAGGCGTCCATCACCTGCCTGGTCAACTCGCGATCGACCGGTCCGGCGAAGACCAGACCCGAGACCCTGGACCCATGACGCACGGCGAGCGCGCAGCGGTCCTTGGCCACGCCGAGGCGGGCGGTGACGTCCTTGGCCGCGACCTTCGCCTCGGCATGCGGTCGAGCGGGATCGGCTCGGTAATAGTCCCAATCGCTCCACTGCAGCGGGATCTTTGCGGCCTTGTCACCGACCGCATCGGGAGCGCCTTCGACCACCTCGCTGAAAATGATGACGTCGTTGGCGAGATCGGTGGCTTTCTGCTCACCGACCGGCATCGCAAGCATCATCTTCTTGCCATCGATGATGATCTCCTTGGGTACGACCAGACGGGTCCCGCCACCGCCACCGCCGCGCTCGCGATCAAGCGACCAATCATGCATCTTCTCCGGCAGCCACATGTAGGGATGGCGGAAGGAGATCCCGGACTCGCCGTCGCACCAGGTCCGCCAGCGCATCGGCCAGGCGGAGGATTCGCCAGCACCGACCATGGCGCAGAGGCTGCAGAGCAGGAGCGGCAGGACATGGCGCATATGGGCAGTCTCTGGCGGTGAAGGCGTGCGGCAATGTCTGGGGCTGTGCGGTCTCCAGGACAGGATCGATGGACAGGAGACGCGGCAACTGGAGCTTGATTGGAAGCGCTTTCACGGCATAGGAGGGCACAGCCGAGGTCCTCCATGCCTAGCAGCAAGCCCACCCTCAACGTCGCCCTCGTCGGCTACGCCTTCATGGGCCGCGCCCACAGCAATGCCTACCAGCAGGTCGGCCGCTTCTTCGCCGACTGCCCCTTCGAGGTGCGCAAGAAGGTGTTGGTCGCCCGCACCGCCGACAAGCTCGCCGCGGCGGCGCAGACCTGGGGCTGGGAGGAGCACAGCACCGATTTCGACGCGGTGATCGCCCGCGACGACATCGACGTGGTCGACATCACCACCCCGCCCAACGGCCACTACGCGCTGGCGAAGAAGGCGCTGCTGGCCGGCAAGCATGTGCTGTGCGAGAAGCCGTTGGCGATGAGCGTGGCCGAGGCCAAGGAGCTGGCCGAGCTGGCGCGCAAGAAGAAGCGCACCTGCGGGGTGTGGCATGCCTACCGCTTCTGCCCCGCCGCCAGCACCGCCGCGCGCATCTGCCGCGAGGGCCGCCTAGGCACCATCCAGCATGTGCGCGGCCTCTACCTGCAGGACTGGCTCAACGATCCGACGGTCGGTGCCGGCTGGCGCACGCAGAAGCGCATCTGCGGTTCGGGCTCGCATGGCGACCTCAACGCCCACCTCATCGACATGACCCGCTTCATCACCGGCCTGGAGTTCGAGTCGGTGAACGGCCTGGCGCGCACCTTCGTCAGCGAGCGGCCGACCGGCGATGGCGCCGGCAAGGCCAAGGTCGATGTCGACGACGCCTTCCTCTTCCTCGCCCAGCTCCAGGGCGGCGCGGTCGGCAGCTTCGAGGCGACGCGCTTCGCCCCCGGCCACAAGAATGTCAACTTCATCGAGGTGAACGGCAGCAAGGGCTCGCTGCGCTGGGACTTCCTGCGCATGAACGAACTGCAGTTCTTCACCTACGACGATCCGCCGCACCTGCAGGGCTGGCACGACATCCTGTGCTCGGACAGCGCCGCCCACCCGTACGTCGGCAGCTGGTGGCCGGGCGGCCACCACATCGGCTACGAGCACTGCTTCACCAACATGCTCTACGACTACCTGCACGCCCTGGCTGCCGGCAAGCCCTTCCGTCCCGACTTCGCCGATGGCGTGGCGGTGCAGGAGGTGGTTGACGCAGCCCTCGACTCGGCCCGCAGCAAGCAGTGGGTGAAGCTCAAGCGATCGCAGAAGTTCAACGGCCCGGCGCCGGTGCGGGTGCCGTTCACCGCCGAGCGCAACGCGGGCCTCTAGGCCATTGCCACCAGGGGTCAGGGGTTAGGGGTTAGGGTCGTGGCCATAGGCCTAGACCGGGAACCTGCGGACCCTCATCCCAGGTACCGTTCCAGATACTACTGACGATCCGATCCATACGACCCTAACCCCTAACCCCTGACCCCTAGGTGCAATGATGATCAAAGGCCCCGGACTCTTCCTCGCCCAATTCATGGGCGACAAGCCGCCCTTCAACAGCCTCGACGCGATCTGCGCCTGGGTCGCCTCGCTGGGCTACGTCGGTGTCCAGCTGCCAAGCTGGGATGCCCGCGTCATCGACCTGAAGAAGGCTGCCGAATCGCAGGCCTACTGCGATGACCTCAAGGCCAAGGTCGCCAAGCACGGCCTCTCCATCACCGAGCTGTCGACCCACCTGCAGGGCCAGCTGGTCGCCGTCCATCCCGCCTACGACGAGCAGTTCGACGGCTTCGCCGACCCGTCGGTACGCGGCAAGCCCGCGGCGCGCACCGCCTGGGCCATCGAGCAGGTCAAGCTGGCGGCGAAGGCCTCGCAGAAGCTCGGCCTCAAGGCGCACGCGACCTTCAGCGGCGCGCTGATGTGGCAGACCGTCTACCCGTGGCCGCAGCGCCCGGCCGGACTGGTCGAGGAGGGCTTCGCCGAGCTCGCCCGCCGCTGGGTCCCGATCCTCGACGTGTTCAAGGACTGCGGCGTCGCCGCCTGCTACGAGGTCCACCCCGGCGAGGACATCCACGACGGTGCGACCTGGGAGATGTTCCTCGACGCGGTGAAGGGCCACAGCGCGGCCAACCTGCTCTTCGATCCCAGCCACTTCGTCCTGCAGTGCCTCGACTACCTCGCCTACATCGACCTCTACCACGACCGCATCAAGGCCTTCCACGTCAAGGATGCCGAGTTCCGCCCCAGCGGCCGGGTCGGCGTCTATGGCGGCTACCAGGGCTGGAAGGACCGCGCCGGCCGCTTCCGCTCGCTCGGCGACGGCCAGGTCGACTTCGGCGCCATCTTCTCGAAGCTCACCCAGTACGGCTACGACGGCTGGGCGGTGGTCGAGTGGGAATGCTGCCTGAAGGACTCGACCCAGGGCGCCACCGAGGGCGCGCCCTTCGTCAAGAAGCACATCATCAAGCCGGCTGGCAAGGCCTTCGACGACTTCGCTGGCGGCGCCGCCGACAAGAAGCAGCTGCATCGGGTGCTTGGGATCGGCTGATTCCAGCGCGTAGCGCTGGCGGGCGCCGAGCGGCGGTGGCGGCATACAATCGGCGCAGCCGATGCCGCCACGGTTGCGGAGC
>JAIFKN010000085.1 GCA_020049615.1 bacterium
GCGCGCTGAGCAGGACCAGCGATGTCTACGCCCATTGCCCAGGGTAGGGCACCGGGCGGTATGTGGCGTATTTCCGACGGGCTCCTAGGCCGTCACGCCCGCATCCGGTCCTCGAACGCGGCCAGCGCGGTCTTGGCGCCGTCACCCATGGCGATGACGATCTGCTTGAACGGCAGGTTGGCGACGTCGCCAGCGGCGTAGATGCCCGGACGCGACGTCCGGCCACGGCCATCGACCACGATCTCGCCAGCCTTGTTCACCTCGACCAGGTCGCGGATGAACCCGCTGTTGGGTGCCAGACCGATCTGCACGAACACCCCGTCCAGCTCGACGCTGCGCACCTCCTTGCTCGGCCGGTCCTCGTAGCGCAGGGCGGTGACCTGCGTGCCATCGCCGACCACCTCGGTCGTCCGGGCATTGACGATGACGGTCGTGTTGGGCAGAGCCTTCAGCTTGCGCTGCAGCACGGCGTCGGCGCGCAGTGCATCGCCGAACTCCAGCAGCGTCACGTGCGCGCAGATGCCGGCCAGGTCGATGGCCGCTTCGACGCCCGAGTTGCCGCCTCCAACCACCGCGACGCGCTTGCCCTTGTAGAAGGGGCCGTCGCAGTGCGGGCAGAAGGCCACACCCCGGCCGAGGTGCTCCTTCTCGCCGGGGACGCCAAGCTCGCGCCACTTCGCCCCGGTGGCGACGATGAGCTGCCGCGCGACCACCCGTTCACCGCCCTTCAGCAGCACGGTCTTGTCCTCGGCGTCCTCGACCCGCTCGACCAGGCGGTTGTCGAGCACCTGGACGCCGGCAGCGACGAGGTGTCCGCGCAGGTCGGCGGCCAGCTTCGGTCCCTCCGTGTACGGGACCGAGATGAGGTTCTCGATGCCGAGGGTGTCCTGCACCTGGCCGCCGATGCGGCCGGCGACCAGCGCGACCTTCAGCCCCTTGCGCACGGCATAGATCGCCGCCGCCGCGCCAGCCGGTCCGCCGCCGACCACCGCCAGGTCGACGGCATGGACCGCAGCGGGGGCGTCCTCCACCTCGCGACCGAGACGCTCTTCGAGCAGGTCGAGCAGTCCCGCGAGATCGGCCTTGCCGACATGCAGCAGCTGGTCGCCCGCGAAGACCGCGGGCACGCCCTGGATGCCGAGCCGGCCGACCTCCTCCTGGGCCAGGGCGCCGTCCCACATCTCGTGCTGGAAGTCGCCGTGGACCAGGGCCATCAGGTTGAGGGCCTGGACCACATCAGGACAATTGGTGCACTCCAGACTGACGAAAGTGCGCAGGCGTACCGGACCGCGCAGGGCGCGGATGCGCGCCTGGATGCCGGCGTCGGGCAGCCGGCCCTTGCCATCGGCGTTGAGGATGGCGAGCACCAGCGAGGTGAACTCGTGGCCGCCAGGCACACCGCGGAAGACCACGCCGGTCGCGGCACCGCTGCGGCTCAGCGCAACGTGCGGCACCGGCGATGGCTGGCCCGCCTCGACCACGCGCAGGCGCGGCGACAGTGCGACCAGACCAGCAAGCAGCTCGCGCAGTTCGCCCTGCGCCGGATGGGTGGACGGAGCCATGACCAGGGCGAGATCGGCGCCCAACGAGGCGAAGAGCGGACGCAGCTGGTCGGCGAGGGCGGAGTCGAGCATGTGGTATTCCTGCGGTTGTTGGCACGTGGCGGCCGGTGGGCGGAATCGCCGCCCACCGGCCCGTTCCATTCAGATCTTCCCGACCAGGTCGAGACCGGGCTTCAGCGTGGAGGCGCCCGGCTTCCACTTGGCCGGGCAGACCTCGCCGGGGTGGCTGGCGACGAACTGGGCGGCCTGGATCTTGCGCAGCAGCTCCTCGGCGTTGCGGCCGATGCCGTTGTCGTGGATCTCGGCGATCTTGACCTTGCCGTCCGGAGCGACGACGAAAGTGCCGCGGTAGGCCAGACCCTCCTCCTCGATGTGGACGCCGAAGGCGCGGGTCAGGGTGCCGGTGGGGTCGCCCAGCAACGGGTACTGCACCTTCTTGATCGTGTCACTGGCGTCATGCCAGGCCTTGTGCACGAAGTGGGTGTCGGTGGACACGTCGTACACCTCGACGCCCATCTTCTGCAACTCGGCGTAGCGGTCGGCCAGGTCGCCCAGCTCGGTCGGGCAGACGAAGGTGAAGTCGGCGGGGTAGAAGAAGAACACCGCCCACTTGCCGCGCACGTCGGCGTCGGTGACGGTCTTGAAGTCCCCCTGGTGGTAGGCCTGGACCTTGAAGGCGGGCAGGCTGCTGTTGATGATCGGCATGGTCGTTCTCCGGGTAGGCGCCGGTGGCGCGGTTGATGGCCCCATCGTAGCCGGGATCTGGGATGTCAGCGGCGGCCGGCGCTATCACCGTGATAGGCCCGGCCTATCGCTAGCGCGGCTCCGCCCCAGCCCAGGGCTTATTCTAGGCGTCGCCCCGCTAGCCGGCTGTTGCCAGCGACCCCGGCGGACGGTGCGTGACCACGCCGCCAGCGCGGCTACCGTCCGTCCATGTCCCGATCCAACCAGACCTACGCCGGCATGTTCTTCGGCTCCCTCTTCACCGTCGGCCTGCTGCTGCTCGCCGTCTATGGCATCATGCGCTGGATCGGCATCGATCCCGGTTCCATCCGCGACTGGGTCATCGGCATGTTCGTGCTGTGGTGGCTGATCGTAGTGGTGGTGCTGCCCTGGGATCTCCACTTCAAGGCCCGCGGCGTGCTGGCCGACGCGGCCCGCTCGCGCAAGGACGGCATCACCGTCAGCGAGTCGGACCTCACCTACGTCGCCCGCTGGGCTCGATTCTCTCTCTGGCTGGCCATCGCCCTGCATCTCGTCTCCGCCGCCGGTTTCTGGCTGCTGGCTGATCTCGGCATCTACCGCCTTGGCTACTACGCGGCCGGTGCCGCCATCCTGGCCATGGGCCTGCGTCCGGCCGGACGGGCCTACGAATACCTGGTCGAGCGCCTCGGCAGCATCGGCCGCGAGGTGCACCATCCGCGTGACGATGTGCTCGCCCTGCGCGAGCGCATCGACGCCATCGACAGCCGCCTCGGCGACCTGCTGCTGCGCATGGACGCCAAGAGCCCCGAATCCTGGGCCGCCACGGTCGAGGCGCGCATCGCCAGCGGCACCGCCGAACTCGAACGGCTGCGCACCGCGGCGGAGGACGCGCGCCGCGCCAACGACGACGCCCATCGCCAGCTGGCGCGCGACGCCGAGGCCGCCGCCGCGCGCATGGCCGAGGATGCGCGCGTGCTCAACCACGTGCGCGAGCTGGTGCGGTTCTTCAAGGAGACGTGATCGGACGGAGTTCCTTCCACAAGAGCAGGTCGAAGCGTTCCTGAAGAAGTGGCCCGACGGCTGGTACGCCGAGCAGATCAAGGCCCTGAAGCAGAGCGCCGGCGCGCCCGCGCCAGCGCCGAGGCGCCGCCGTAACCGACCACGCGCGCGGCTGCCGCGAGCGTGGCGCCATCATCGATCAGACTCCGTGCGCGCTGCACCCGTACCCGTCGCAGATACGCCATCGGCGTACTGCCCGTGTGCCGGCGGAAGGCGCGCACCAGGCCCGGCACACCGAGATCGGCCTCGCGCGCCATCGCGGCCAGGTTCCAGGCATGCCCGGGCGCTTCCTCCAGGCGCCGCCGCAGCGCTTCGAGGCGCGCGCTGCCACGGTCCAGGACCCGCCCCCGGCCCGCCTCCACCGCCCGTGCCGCGGCGAGCAGCAGCAGGCGCAGATGCGCCGCCATCGCCTGCGGCCAGCCTGTGGCGCGTGCCGACTGCTCGGCCCAGATGCCCCGGCAGGGGCCGATGAGATCGACCTCCTCAACCAGCAGACCTGGACCTCCAGGTGCCGGGAGCAGGGCGCCCAGATGGCGGTCGAGCGGCCGCGGCAGGTGCGGCGCGGACATGCGCTCGGGATCGACGAGGAGGTTCCACAGCAGCACGGGACCATCGATGGGATCGTAGCGGTGCACCGCGCCGAGCGGGATGACCAGCAGGCTGCCAGCACTGCCGCGGACAGTCCGTCCATCGAGGCGGTGGGCCAGCGAGCCGCGTTCGACCCACGCCAGTTCCAGCACGTCGTGACCGTGCTCGTCCAGCGGATCAGCAGGATCCGGTTCGATGCGCAGCAACGCCAACCCCGCCAGGGCTAGCGTGGGATGCAGGTTCGGGCGTGGCCGCAGATGGCGCTTGGCCCCCATGTGCGCATCATGGCATATAGCATATGCCAGTGAAGCGCATTATGGTACATACTGGAGCCTGCTGCCCAGCCGGGGGCAATCGCGGGGTTGGATGATGCGGCCATGCTCACCCCCGGCATCCACCCCTTCTGGTTCTGGAACACCGCGATGGACGAGGCGCGCATCGACGCGCAACTGCAGGCGCTGGCCGACGGAGGCTGCCGTGGCGCACTGATCCATCCGCGGCAGGGCTATCCCGGCGGGTACCTCTCGGCGCGCTGGTGCGCCCTGGTCGCGTACGCGGTGCGGCGCGGCGGCGAACTGGGTCTGGAGATCGGGGCCTGCGACGAGTTCCCCTATCCCAGCGGCAACGCCGGCGGCCTGGCCGGCCTCGGCCACCCGGAGCGCTGGGCCTGCGATCTGCAGCTGCGCAGCCGCGAGGTCGACGGCGGCCCCGTCGCCTGGGATCTGCCAGCCGGCGCGGTGCTCGACTGCGTGGCCTTCCCCATCTACGACGATGGCATCGGATGGGCTGCGCGCCGCGACCTGTCCGCGGACGTCGGCGTCGCCTTCCGGCAGGAGACCTACCGCGAGAGCGATCGCGACCTCTCGGCCTACAATGGCCGCCGCTACTTCGCCTGCGACCCGGCACCACGCCTGGAGACGAGCCTGCCCCCCGGACGCTGGCTGCTGTGCGCTGCCGTGCAGAGCGTCGGCCTCGGGCACAAGTACGTCGGCCTGCGCGCCGATACCCTCGACCCGGTGGCGATGCGGGCGGTCCTCGACGTGACCTGCGGCCGCTACGCCGTCATCCCCCTGCGCGCCCTGTTCATCGACGAGATCGAGGCGGGACGCTGGAGCCGGCATCTGCCGGACTGCTACCGCGAGCGCCACGGCGAGGACCTGGCCCCCCTGCTGCCCGCGTTGCAGCGCGAGGACCATCCGCGCTCGGCCGAGGTGCGCGCCCATCTCGACGCGATCCGCGGCGAGCGCTTCCGCCACGCCTTCCTCGATCCACTACGCGCCTGGTGCCGCGCCAACGGGGTGCTGCTGTGCGAAGAGCGCGGCCTGCACCGCCTGGCCGACGCCGGCGCCGACATCCCCGGCTGCGATCCCGGCCACACCCGCGTCGGCGCGCCACGCATCGACATGCTCGGCACCGAACTGCGCAGCAACGCCCGCGCCGCATCGGCCGCCGCGCGCGGTGGGCCGGCCCTGTGCGAATGCGGCCATAGCCTCGGCTGGGGCGGGACGCTGGAGGATATGCGCCTGATCGCCGACAACCTGCTGCTCAACGGCATCACCCATCTCGTACCGCACGGTGCCTTCGCCAGCACCGCTGCGCTGCGCAAGCACGACGCGCCTCCCTCCTTCTTCATCCAGCAGGCGTGGTGGCCGTTGCACTGCAAGCTGGGGGCGCGGGTCGGTCGCATCCTCGATGGGTTCGCGGGCCGCCCGCTGCAGCCCGAGCTGCTGGTGCCGCCCGGCACGCCGGAAGAGGTGCAGCACGCGTTGATGGCGACCGGTCACGCCTGGAGCTTCGCCGACGACGCGCCTCCCTGCCGCCTCGACGCCCTGCCGCCGCCGCGCCACGCCCCGTGGTCGGACCAGCCGTTGCTGCACCGCATCATCCGTGGCGACCACGCCCTGCTGGTGAACAACGCGCGCGAGGCTGCGCTGGTGCGGCTGCCGACCGGCTGGCAACCGCTGCCGCTCGATGAGGCGCCTCCCGAGCGCCGAGGCGCCGCGTGGCTGCTCGAGCCGGCCCAGGCCATGCTGGCGGCAGACGGCGCTCCGGAACCAGCCGCCATCCCGCACCTCGACTGCCCCTGGCCGGATCGCTGGTCGGTGCGGCCGGTCGGCGGCAATCTCCTGCGGCTCGGCACCTGGGACCTGTCCATCGACAGCCGCTCGGCCACGACCACGCACTTCCCCATCTCCGAGCAGTTGCGTCGCACCCGGCTGGCCATCGTCCCGGACATCGACCCCGGCTTCGGCACGCCGATCCGCTTCGCCATGCCGGCCCTGGCCTGTACCTATCGCACCATGTTCGAACGCCTGGGCGATGTGCCGCTGCGCCTGCTGATGGAGCCGGAAACGCTGGTCGATCCGGGATGGACTCTGCGGATCAACGACGGCCCCGCCCTGGGCGCCTCCGACCTCACCGCCTGCGTCGGTCTGCCGGAGCAGGCCTTCGGCTGCGACATCACGCCCTGGTTACGACCCGGCGCCAACACCATCGTGGTGGAGGTGACGGCTCGGCGAGCGGACGGCGGCCTGCGCAATCCCCTCTACCTGCATGGCGACATGGCCGTCCAGCCCGGTCGGAAGATCGGCGAGCCGGTCCGAAGCGCCACCTTCGGCGATCTCGCCGCAGCCGGCCTGCCGTACGCCTGCGGCACGCTGGCGTGGGAGGCCGACGTGGTCCTGCCGGCACCGCCTGACGCTGCCCAGGTGGCGCTGCGTCTGCCGCAACTGTCCGTCGACGCCTACGAGATCGCCCTCGACGACGGATCCTGGCAGGCGGTGGCCTGGGCCCCGCGCCGCGCCGTGCTGCCGGCCTGGCAACCGGGCCTCCACCGCCTGCGCGTGCTCCAGCACGTGCCGCTGTCGCACTGCTTCCATGGCGAGGGCTGGGATGCGACGGTGCACAGCGTCATCGTCGCCGTGCCCTGAAGTCCGCGGCCCAGGAACGTATGCTTTCGCCACGGCCGAGGCGCGTCTCAGCCTGATACAGATCTGCCATCGGGACCTCCAATCTCCTGGCCGGCGGCCGCACGGCAGGCTGAGCCGCTCCTGGTCCGGTCGTCCTGGCATCGTGGCGCCTGTCTGAGGGGACGACTGGAATCGGCGTGCTGCCAGCCAGTATGCCGGCCGTGCGCCAGCGTTCGACCTCACTCCGGCTTCCAGGCTGGCTGCGCCACCGCCAGCTGCTGACGACCGAGGCCGTGCTGCTCGTCGCCCTGGGCATGGAACTGATCCAGCGCTGGGTGACCGGACATCAGGACGTTCCCTGGTGGATCAAGACCGCGGAGGTCATGGTGGTCAACGCCGGCATGCTCGGCGGCCTGCTGCTGGTCCTCACCACCTGGACCAAAGGCTCGTTGTCCAGCGCCACCCGTGCGGTCCAGGCGGTCCCCCTGCCGGCAGCCCTGCTGCTGGTCCATCTCGCCGCCATAAGCGGGATCTTCGCGGCGTACGCCCATGTACTGGGGTTCCTCCCCAGGGATCGGCTCGGATGATACGCGGACGGCCCGCCTGGTACTGAGCTCGCGAGCGGCATTTCCGTACCCGGCTGGCCTGCTATCCTCCCACCATGTCTCCGGCTGATTTCGCCGCCCGCATCGCGCGAACCGAGCGGATCGCACTGGCCAGCCCCCTGGCCTATCGTCTCTACGCCATCGGCTGGGCCGTGCTGGGCTACGTCGCCCTCGGTCTGGCCGCCTTCATCGCCCTGGCCGTCCTCGGGGCGCTGACCACCCTCGCCATCCTGCATCCCAGCGCCGGAACGGTGAAGCTGTGCCTGCTCGTCGGCCTGCCGGCCGGTTGGCTGGTGTGGAACGTGGCCAAGTCGTTGCATGTGCGGTTCGAGCCCCCCGACGGGCTGCTGCTGCGGCGGGACGATGCGCCGGAGCTGTGGGACGAGATCGAGCGGATCCGCACCCAGGTCGGGGCGCCCAGGCTACACGGCGTGCGGATCAACGGCGACCTCAACGCCGCGATGCACCAGACGCCGCGCCTGGGGGCCCTCGGGCTGATGCGCAACGAACTGGTCCTCGGCCTGCCGCTGCTGCGCTCGTTGGCCGAGGACGAGACCCGGGCCGTCATCGCCCACGAATTCGGGCATCTGGCTGGACAGCACGGCCGTCTCAGCGCCTGGATGTGGCGGGTGCGTCTGGCCTGGTCGCGCATCCACGCCAAGAGCCAGCGGGACGCAACCGGGCCGAAGCTGCTGCGCTGGTTCCTCGCCTGGTACGGGCCGCGTATCGCCGCAGCCTCGTTCGTGCTGGCGCGCAGCCATGAGCGCGCCGCCGACATGACCGCCGGCGCCGTCGCCGGGACCGATGCCTGCGCGCGTGCACTCGCCCGCACCGAGATCCTCGCCCGGGCTGCACGGGATGGCTACTGGAACACCCTCGACCGGCGCGCCCTGCGCAACGAGCCGCTGCCGGCCGGTTTCCTCGCGGCGCTCCAGGGAGCGCTCGACGCACCAGCCGAGGCCAAGCGCTGGCTGCGCGAAGCCCTGGACGTGCACACCGGCTACGCCGACACCCACCCCTCGTTGGAGGAGCGGCTGCGCCACAGCAGCGCGGCCATCGCAGGCCATCTCCGTGGCGGCGGCCTGCCGCCACGGCCCAGCCGCACCGCTGCGCGCGCCTGGCTGGCCACGGGGGAGTCGGCGCTGGCGGCCCAGCTCGACCAGCGCTGGCGCGAATCGGTCGCGGAACGTTGGCAGGAGCGCTGCGCCGATGGCGTGCATCTCGCCACCGAACGGGATCGGCTCGCCGCCCTGGCGCAGCCCACCGTGCAGCAGCGCTGGGAACTGGCGCAGGTGCTGCTGCAACTCGAGGGTGACGCCGCCGCCCGGCCTCAGCTGGAGTCGGTGCTGGCGGCGGACCGCAAACATGCCCAGGCCGCCTTCCAGCTGGGTCGCATCCTTCTGGCCGAGGACGACGGGCGCGGGGAGATTCTGCTCAAGCATGCGTCCTCGATCGATACCGACGCGCGCATCCCCGCCGCCGCCCTCATGGCTGCCTGGCATGAACGCCATGGACGCAGCGAGGATGCCCTGGCCTGGGAGGGCCGAGCCTACGAGCGCAGCCAGGAGGAGGAGGCCGCCCGGGTCGAGCGTTCCGGCATGCCAGAACGCAAGCGCCTGAAGGCGGTCGTCCTCACCGGCAGTGAACTGGAGCTGCTGCGCGCTGCGCTCGCCTCCCAACCGGTGGTCCGCGAGGCGCACGTCTGCGCCGTCGAGCCTCGCCATGCGCCCGAACGACGCTGGCTGGTGGTGGCGGTGCGGATCCAGGTGCCCTGGTGGAAGCCGCGCAGCGAGGAGGTCGACGGTGCTCTGGCCCAGGCAATCGCCCGGGACCTGTCCCGGCTGGGAGACGTCACCGTGGTGCTGCGTCGCGGCACCACCAAGGGACTGGCCAAAGCGGTGGCCAAGGTCGCCGGTGCGCCGGTCGGCAGCCGAAAATAGACGAGGCCGGTCCATGGGACCGGCCTCGTCGATCAACCGCTGGCAGGCGGATCAGAGCGTCGGTTCGAGCTTCTCGCCAGCTTCCTGCCAGCCCTTCAGGCCACCGCTGAAGTGCTTGACGTTGGTATAGCCGAGTTTGGCGATCGCTTCGGCGGCGCCCTTCCAGGCTCCGCACTTCGGCCCGCCGCAGTAGGCGACGATGAGGGCTCCCTTGTCAGCGGGAAGGACCTTGGCGAGATCGCTGGCGTTGGCCTTGTAGTCGATGGCGCCGGGCAGACGGCCCTTGGCGAAGGACTCGCTGCCGTTGGCATCGATCAGGACCACGGTCTTGCCGGCGATGCCAGCCTTCAGGTCGGCGACGGTGATGTCGGAACAGGCCGAAGCGGCCGCGCCGCAGCCGCAGTCGGTGCAGGCGGCCTGGAGACCGACGGCACTGCCGCAGAAGAGGAGCAGGGCTGGGAGGAGGATGCGGTTCATGGAGGATTCCTTGTCGCCGAAAATACAGCACCCTCCGCTGGTTCACCTGCGGAGGGTGCGACCTTGGACAGCGCCGGGCCGTTCACCCCGCGCGGTTCACCGCATCGAGGTAGGCGATGGCGCTGGCGTGGACGATGTCCGTGCTCAGGCCCTTGCCGCCCAGCTGGCGGCCGAGGACGCGGGCGCGGATGCTGACCTCGCCCTGGGCGTCGCCACCCTTGGACACCGAGCGGAGACGGAAGTCCTCGACCGTGCCTTGCACGCCGCAGATGCGGTTGATCGCCTGCACCACCGCATCGACCGGGCCGTCGCCGGTGGCGGCGTCGGTGACGGTCTCCTCGCCGCGCTTCAGCCGCACCGTGGCGGTGGCGACCGCGCCGGTCCCGGCCGAGGTGTGCAGGTAGTCGAGCGTCCAGGCGGTGGCGGTGCGGCCGCGCACGACTTCCTCGACCAGCGCGATCAGGTCGCCGTCGTAGATCTCCTTCTTCTTGTCGGCCAGGGCCTTGAAGGCGACGAACAGGCGGTCGATGTCGCTGTCGGCCACGCCCAGGCCCAGCTGTTCAAAACGCTTGGCCAGGGCGGCGCGGCCGCTGTGCTTGCCGAGCACGAAGTTGGTGTCCGGAACGCCCACCGACTGCGGCGTCATGATCTCGTAGCACTCGGGGTTCTTCAGCACGCCGTGCTGGTGGATGCCGCTCTCGTGGGCGAAGGCGTTGTCGCCGACCACCGCCTTGTTGCGCTGCAGCGGCAGGCCGGTGATCGACTGCACCAGCCGGCTGGCCGAGTACAGGCGTGTCGACTCGATCCCGGTGGTGATGCCGGCGAACTGGTCCTTGCGCACCCGCATCGCCATCACGACTTCCTCGAGCGAGCAGTTGCCGGCGCGCTCGCCGATGCCGTTGATGGTGCATTCGACCTGCCGCGCGCCGGCGCGCACCGCGGCCAGCGAGTTGGCCACCGCCAGGCCGAGGTCGTTGTGGCAGTGCACCGAGATCACCGCCTGGGCGATGTTCGGCACGCGCTTCTGCAGGAAGCTGATCAGGTCGGCGTAGTCCGACGGGTAGGCGTAGCCGACCGTGTCGGGGATGTTGACCGTGCCGGCGCCGGCGGCGATGGCGGCCTGGACTACCTCGGCCAGGAACTCCGGCTCGGTACGGCTGGCATCCTCGCAGCTGAACTCGATGTCGGCGCACAGGGTCTTGGCGTAGGCCACCGCCTCGGCCGCCTGCTTGATGATCTCGTCCTTGGCCTTGTCGAGCTTGAAGGTGC
>JAIFKN010000213.1 GCA_020049615.1 bacterium
CCGCCGAGGCCGGCAAACTTGGCTACTCCCTCCAGAAGACCCTTGTGCAACCCTTTGGGCAGGAAGGGGCGGCGAGCTGTTAGAGGGCAGGGGCCCGGCCCCTCGGGCTCCTGGCCCGGGCCTTGCCCGGGACCCGCTCGACACGCTGCGCTGACGCTGGCGATTCGCCAAGCGGTGTCGGCGTTCCAGGCTCGCTCGGCCGACGCCTGCGCTCGCTCGGCGGACGGTTCCTGGGACCGACGAGCTCCAGCTCGTCGGCGGTGCCGGGAGCGTCGACGTCCGCGTCGACGAGGGGCAATGGCGGACACGTCCGGGGTTCGCCTACCGCGTGTAGGCCTGCCCGCCGTCGACGACCAGCACCTGCCCGGTCATGCAGCGCGCGGCATCGGAGAGCAGGAACACCGCCGCGTTGGCGATGTCCTGCGGCTTGATGTCGCGCTTCAGCGCGGTCAGCCCGATGTAGTACGGGATGACCTCTTCCGGCTTGATGCCCTTCTTCTTCGCCGCCTCGGCGATGTACGCCGGGTTCCAGATCTTCGAGCCCTCGAAGACGTTGCCGGGGGCGATGCAGTTGACGCGGATGCCGGCTGGGCCGAGTTCCAGCGCCCAGCCGCGCGCCAGGTGCAACTCGCCGGCCTTGGTCGCGTTGTAGGCGCTGTTGTTCTTCGACGGCTCCAGGCCGCTCTTGCTCGACAGCAGGACCATGGCGCCGCCGCCGCCCTGCCGCTTGAAGATGCGGGTGGCTTCGCGGCCGCAGAGGAAGTAGCCGGTGAGGTTGATGTCGAGGGCGAAGCGCCACTTGTCGAGCGGGGTGTCCTCGAGCGGGAAGGCCGGGGCGACGCCGGCGGCGCAGACCAGGCCGTCGAGGCGGCCGAAGCGCGCCACGCCGGCGGCGAAGGCGGCCTGCACGCTGGCCTCGTCGGTGACGTTCATCTTGGCCGCCAGGCCGCGTTCCTTGAACTCGGGAGCGACGGTCTCGAGACCCTTGTCGTCGATGTCGGCAAGGATGCAGTTGGCGCCGGCTTGCAGCAGGCCGCGAGCGATGCCCAGGCCGAGGCCGCTGGCGGCGCCGGTCACCAGGATGGTGCGTCCGGCGAGGCTGTGGGAGGAGACGGGGACGGGGGAATCGGTCATGTCAGGCCTTGTTGCTGGCGGCAAACCACGCCGCGTGGTGATCGAACGCTTCGGGCAGGCGGGCCTGCCAGTAGGCCCAGCTGTGGGCGCCCGGGTATTCGCGGTATTCGTGGCGGACGCCGCGCCGCATCAGCAGGCGCTGGAAGCGTCGGTTGTGCTCGATGAGGAAGTCCTCGGTGCCGCAGTCGATCCACAGGCGCGGCAACGGCTTGGCCAGGGATAGCAGCCGCACGGGGTCCTCGCTCGCCTTGGGCTTGGCACCGAATATGTGCCGCATCTGGCTCGGGCGCTTGCATCCCGCGTACCAATGTCCGATATCAAGGACGCCGCTATGCGAAACCACCGAGCCGAAGCGGTCGGCGTGCTTCAGTCCGATCTTCATCGCACCGTAGCCGCCCATAGACAGTCCGCCGATGGCCCGCCGGCCGCGCGAGCCGCCGACCCCGAAGGTGCGCTCGACCAGTTCGGTCGAGTAGAGGATGTGCTTCTCCCAATCACCGGTACCGTCGGCGGCGTCGGTGTAGAACGACACCCCGCCGTCGAGCATCGCGACAGCAGCGCCGATGCGCTCGGCCTCGACTTCGATGGTGGTGCGGCGCTGCCAGATGGTGTGGTCGTCGCTGTAGCCGTGGAGTTGCACGATCAGCGGGTAGCGGCCCGGTTTCTGCGGCACCACCACATGCATGGCGGACTGCTTGCCGAGGGGTTCGCTGAAGTAGGCGAGGTTGATCAGCATGGCGCAGGACGGTAGCGGCGCGCAGCCCCTGGCAACCTGGCCTGCACTTGTCCCGCCCCGACAACGCGGTGGAATGGCGCCATGCCCAAGGACCAGATCCGCCGCGGCCGCGCCCTGCCCCATGCCACCCTGGGCAAGCGCCGGGCGACGCCGTTCATCTACGCCCCGCGTCTGCTGGAGGCGGTGCCGCTGCCGGTCGGCCGCGCCTTCGCCCAGCCCGGGCTGTGGGTGTGCCTGCGTTGCCTGCGCTTCACCAGCCTGTGCCCGGTCACCGGCCAGCCGGACTGGGGCGCGATCACGGTCAACTACATTCCCGGCGCCAGCCTGGTCGAGAGCAAGAGCCTGAAGGAGTACCTCGGCAGCTTCCGCATGCACGGCGATTTCCACGAGGATGTCGTGCGGGTGGTGTGCGATGACCTCGTCCGGCTGCTCGCCCCGCGCTACCTCGAGGTGGTCGGACGCTTCGACTCCCGCGGTTCGGTGGCGATCTGGCCGTTCGTGCAGTTCGCGGCTGCGGACGACGAGGAGATGCAGCGCCTGCGAACCCACCGTCTGTCAGCCTTCGCCCCCGGCCTGTATGACGGCAGGGCTCCCTCCCCGGAGGGATGATCCCGGTACCCAGCCGGTCCCCCAGGATCCATTGGCGCTCCCCGCGGGTGTGATTACGGTACCCAGATGTCCGCTCAGCAACCTCTTCCTCCCGAACCGCGGCCCCGCGGTCGGCCGCGCAGCGAAAACCCCCGCGATCAGGTGATCAAGGTCAGCTTGACGCACGAGGAGTACGCCTGGGTCGTTGCCCGCGCCCGCGTCCACGACCTGCCGCTGGCCGACTACTGCCGGCGCAAGATCCTCGGTCGTTCGGTGCCCGCCGATGAACTCGGCATCACCGCCAGCGGCTTCTGGCAGGGCCCCCCCGGCCAGCTGCCGACCGGCCCGGCCTGATCGGCCAGTTCCGCTGCGGCCACCACGTGGTAGGCATCCCGCGATGACCGCCACCTGGACCCCGATCGAACGCGGCTACGGCCACGTCCTCTACCACCACATGCGGCGCGCCGATGGCGTGGTCGCAAAATTGACCATCAACCGGCCGGAGGTGCATAACGCCTTCACGCCGCAGACCGTGCAGGAACTGCGCGACGCGCTGGCCCATGCCCGCGACCAGCTCGATGTCGGCACCATCGTCCTGACCGGGGCCGGCGACAAGGCGTTCTGCTCGGGCGGCGACCAGCGCGTGCGCGGCCATGGCGGCTACGTCGGCGGCAAGGACGGCGATGTGGTGCCGCGGCTCAACGTCCTCGACCTGCAGCGCGAGATCCGCAGCTGCCCCAAGCCGGTGGTGGCGATGGTCGCCGGCTGGGCGATCGGCGGCGGCCAGGTGCTGCACCTAGTCTGCGACCTGACGGTGGCGGCCGACAACGCCATGTTCGGCCAGACCGGCCCCAAGGTCGGCAGCTTCGATGGCGGATTCGGCGCCAGCTACCTGTCGCGCTGCATCGGCCAGAAGAAGGCACGCGAGTTCTGGTTCACCTGCCGCAAGTACACCGCCGCCCAGGCCTTGGAGATGGGCCTGGTCAACGAGGTCGTGCCGCTGGCCGAGCTGGAGGTGCGCACGCTGGCGCTGTGCGACGAGATGCTGCAGCACAGCCCGCTGGCGATGCGCTGCCTGAAGTCGGCATTCAACGCCGACTGCGACGGCCAAGCCGGCCTGCAGGAGCTGGCCGGCAACGCCACCCTCCTCTTCTACATGACCGAGGAGGGCAGCGAGGGCCACCGCGCCTACCTGGAGAAGCGCAAGCCCGACTTCACCCGCTTTCCGCGCCTGCCGTAGATCCGGCGATGCGCAGGCTGACGCCGGGTGGGGCCTGCGCGTCCACCGCGAGGCCATCGGCGGTCAGGCAGGTGATCGAGACGGCGGCGGAAGCGGACGAGGACGTTTGCGGCCGTCGCCATCCGGCGTGGACCAGATCCAGGCGGCTCTCACAGGACGGTGTCCAGATACAGGCGCCGCACCTCGCCTTCGCGCACGTCCGTGGTCACCTGGATGCGCGGGCCGTCGCCACCAGGCACGGTCATACCGAAGCCGGGACCGCGATGGAGATCGACCCGCACCGGCATCTCCTGGGTCGAGTAGAAGCTGCTGTCGAAGACGTGGACCATGGGGAAGAGGTCGTACATCACCGGCCACGGCTTCCATGGCTGGGCCGGTTTCCACAGTTCGATCGCGGCTGATAGGGCGCGGCATTCCGGCCTGTCGCTGCCGGCGAAGCGGGCGCAGTCCTCGGCTCCCAGGACGAAGCGGCGGGTGACGTCCCAGGTGCCCATGCAGACCGGGATGCCGGAGCCCAGCACGATGTCGGCGGCGATCGCATCGAAGGCGATGTTGTGCTCGACGCGGTTGAGCGCCGTCTCGCCGCCCATGAGCAGGATGCTTGGAATCATCCGGGCGATCGACGGCTTGCGGCGCAGTGCGCAGGCGATGTTGGTCAGCGGGGCGATGCAGGCGAGGTGCACCTCGCCTGGATGCGCCTCGACCGTGCGGATGATCGTCCCGACGGCATCGTCGCTGTCGGGATCGTCGAGCGGATCCGCCGGCAGCGCGAACGCCTCGTGGTTCATGGTGCGGGTGAAATCGTGCTGCCGTTCCAGTTCGGCTGCGCCGACGCTGCGCAGCGGCAGATCCATGCCCGCGGCGACCGGGATGCCGGTCCGGCCGAGCATGCGCAGCAGGCGCTTGATCAGGCGGGCCCGCCGGTCGCTCGGCAGGGTGACCGTGGTGATGGCGCGGACATCCAGTTCCGGCCGGCGCAATGCGAAGAGAATGGCCAGCAGGTCATCAATGTCCTGGCCCGGGTCGGTGTCGATGAGGATGCGAGGCATGATGGCATCATACCACCCGGAGGACCGTCTGGAACACTGCAGCACGGCGGTCGTTGCGACCGGAGATGCCAACGTAGCGTTCCCATCGGTAGCCCCTCGGAGTCCGCCATGGCCATGCCAGCGCTCATCCCGCAACCCCGTTCGCTCGTCGCAGGGGCAGGCGTGTGCGCCAACGCCGGACGCCAGCTACGCGTGCCCCCTGTTGATGCCGCACGAGCGCCTCTCGGTTCGCTCGCCGGCGCGCTAAGGCTGCGCCTGCAGGTCGACGCCACGCTGCCGGCGCACGCCGCCGTGCTGGGCGCCGCAACACCGCCCCTCGCGCCGGATCGGCCCCAAGGCTACGCCCTGCGCATCGCGCCCGAAGGCATCGCCATCGCCGGGGCCGACGCGCATGGCCTGGTCTGGGGCCTGCAGAGCCTGCGCCAGATCCTCGCCCAGTCGGCCAGACCGCCGTGCCTCGAACTCGTCGACTGGCCGGAATACCGGGTGCGGTACCATCATGACGACGTGAGCCGCAAGCAGATCTCGACCATGGCCGACTTCCGTCGCGTCATCCGGCACCTATCGACATTCAAGATCAGCCACTACACGCCCTACATCGAGGACATGCTGCGCATCGACGGTCTGCCGCAGGTGGGCGAGAGCCGTGGCGCCTTCACCCCGGCCGAGCTGCGCGAACTGGTCGCCGAGGGCGAGCGCTGGCAGGTCGAGATATTCCCCACGCTGTCGCTGGCCGGCCACCAGGAGAACCTGCTGCGTCTGCCGCGCTACCGCACCCTGGGCGCACGGACCTGGCAGCCGCCGAGCAGCTTCGAGCCGAAGAACCCAGCGGTGCGCGAGCATCTGCTGAAGGTGCTCGACGCGGCCTGCCCGCTGTTCACCTCGCCGTTCTTCCACATGTGCTTCGACGAGATCCTCGGCCTCGATGCCGACGGCTTCGCCGAGCATGTGAACTGGTGCAGCGAGCAGCTGGTCGCGCGCGGCAAGACGCCGCTGTTCTGGGCCGACATGCTCTACAACCATTTCGGCTGCGACCTGCTGGCGAAGCTGCACCCGGCGGCGACGCCGGTGGCGTGGGACTACTGCACCGCCGGCGGCAAGGCGCGCGAGGCGGTGCCGGGCCTGCTGCGCCACCGCGATCAGGCCTGGATCCTGGCCGGCTACAACAGCTGGGGCTCGTTCCTCCACGCCCCGCTCGCCGAGGCGCAGCAGCAATGGGCCAACTGGCGCACCGTCGCCGCCCCCGCCCGCATCACCGCATTCGGCGCCTCGCAGTGGGGCGACGACGGCTACGAGAACAGCCGCGATCTGGCCTGGCCGCTGTTCGCAGCCTGTGCCGAGCAGGGCTGGAGCGGGATCTGCGCCGATAACGCCACGGTCGAGCGGCGCTTCCATGGCGTGTTCCATGGCCGCCACGTCCCCGAGCTGGCGCAGCTGCGCCGGCTGCTGGAATCCGGCCTGTCGGTGTCGCCAAGCCAGGCCTGGCGTCTGCACCGCCTGCCCGCCCCGGGCTGGGTGCGCTTGGCCAAGGCTGGCAAGCTGGCCACCGCGCCGGCACTCGCCGCCGATGCGCGCAAGCTGGCCGAGGCTCGGCGGCTGCTCGCGATCTGCCGCAAGCAGGTGCTGCGCGAGCGCGGCCATCTCGACCATCTCGGAGTCGCCATCGAGCGTCTCGCCTCGGTCAACCTGCGCGCCCAGGCCGCCCGCCGTCCGGCGCTCATACCTGCCGCGCTGAGGCAGCTGGCCGCCGCCCGGGCCGCCTACCGTGCGGCCTGGATGGCGCACAACCGCCGCGAGAACATCGAAGTCTCGCTGGCGGTGTTCGACCAGCAGGCGGCGTCCTGGCAAGCGCTGCGCCGGCCGGCGGCCAAGCCCGCCACCGGATGGAATGCGCTCGATCTGGGCAAGGCCTGGAGCGAGAACCACCCTGGCGTCGCCGGCCTGCCGATCGGCACCGTCGAGCTGGATGGAGTGCCGTTCCGCTTCGCCCCGGTCGCACGCACGCACGTCGAGATCGCGCCGGGCAGGTCGCTGAGCCTCGCCCTGCCGAAGCGGCCCATCGCCGACCTGCATCTGGCGGTAACCCAGCCGCGCGATGGCGAGGATGTCCGGCCCGGCGCCAGTCTGCGGCTGAGCCTGCGCGGACGAGTCGTGTTCGAGGAGGAACTGCTGGCCATCCGCCACCTGTGCGACTGGTGGGCACCGCTGGGTGAGCACATGTGGGCAGGAGGCGGCCTGGCCTACGTCGATCCGATGCGCGTGCGCTACCTGCTGACGCCGAATCCGCCGTATGGTCTCACCTGCGTCCACCGCTTCCCCTGGCCGGTGGCTCCGGTCGCCGACCGCCTTGAGTTGACCTGCCTCGGCAGCAGGCCACTGCAGGTCTTCGCCATCACGGTGCAGGAGGCGGCGCGCTGACCGGCAAGCCGTCGCCCCTCAGTGCGTGTCGGGGAAGAACTTCGGAATGAACGGCAGCACCTGCTGCCACTTCGATCCGGCGAGCGAGCACAGGCGGCGCGCCATCGTCGCCGAGGCGGGGTGCAGCTTGAGGTGCGCGATGCGCTCCGGATCAAGACCCTTCTGGGCGATGATGCGGTCGGGGTCGCCGAGGAACTGGATCAGGTCGCAGGAGACCAGACGCCGCGTCGTGTCATCGACGGTGATGGTCGTAGGCACCGGCTTCCTGGTCAGGACGTCGGTATTCACCGGCGCCTGGTCGTTCGGTACCGTGGTCGTGTCGTTGAAGCGCTGTTCGAAGGCGATGGTGCGATCGTCGATGACGATCCAGGCGAAGGAACCGTCCCCGCGGTCGACCTTGCGGGCGAGGGCCGGGATCTGGGAGCCGTCGGGCAGGGTGATGGTCGCGGTGCCGTAGGTGCCGCTCAGGGTGTCGGTGGGATCCATCGCGTGTTCTCCAGGTTAACCCGGACATTAAACGTCGCCGAATCCCGAATGCAAACACCATGGAGCAGAAGCTGCCGCGCTACCCGGGTATGGGTACGGTCACGATCTCGAGCCTGCCCCGCCAGCCAGCCGCCTCGATGGCCTGGGAGGCGGCGAATGCCAGGCCGCCGCAGCATGGCACTCCCAGCCTCAGCACGGTCAGCGAGACTGGCGCAGCCTGTGCCAGGATGGCGGTGAGTTTCTGGGTGTGCCGGGCGAGATCGTCGAGCTTCGGGCAGGCCAGGCCGACGCATCTCCCTGCCAGGTAACGGGCATGGTAGTCGGGAATGGCGGGCGGCGCGCAGTGCGCGGTCAGCACCAGGTCGCAGTTGCGCAGATAGGGCGCGGCGGGATTGAGCAGGGCGAGTTGGATCGGCCAGTGGCTGAGCTGGGAGGTCCGGGAGACCGTAGCTGGGCCAGCGGCTTGCGGTGCCAGGGAGCGCATCGTGCTTCCCGGGCAGGCCTGGACGGCGTGGGTGCGGATGCTGATCGGCGCGGAGCCACGGTCGAGCTTGCGCAGGTGGAGGTCGACGGCCTGCTGGTCGAAGGCCGCAACATCACGCTTCACCACAGAGATGGCACCCTGGGGGCAGTGCCCGAGGCACGCGCCCAGGCCATCGCAATAGATGTCGGAAACCAGCTTCGCCTTGCCCTCGACAATGGCGAGGGCGCCCTCGGCGCAGGCGGTGATGCATTGGCCGCAGCCGTCGCACTTCTGCTCGTCGATGCGGATGACGTCGCGCAGCATGGAGGATCTCCGTTGTGTCGATGATCGCTGATCGCTGGACGCTGGCTGGCCAGCGTCCAGCGATCAGCCGGTCCGTCTAGGCCACCCGACCCAGGGCTGTGGCCATGTCCTTCCTGGCATCGCCACTGGTCAGCTTCAGGCCGTAGGTGTCCTGCAGGATCTTGAACACGTTCGGGCTGACGAAGGCGGGCGGGTTGGGACCGATGGCGATGTTCTTCACGCCCAGGTGCAGGAGGGTGAGCAGGACAGCGACCGCCTTCTGCTCGAACCAGGATAGGCACAGGGTCAGGGGCAGGTCGTTGACCCCGCATTTGAAGGCCTCCGCCAGCTTCACTGCCACGACGATGGCGCCGTAGGCGTCGTTGCACTGGCCCATGTCGAGGAGGCGCGGCAGGCCGAGGTGGGTGCCGTAGTCGTGATTGCGGATGCGGTACTTGCCGCAGCCGAGGGTGAGGATGAACGAGTCGGGCGGGGCGGCCTGGCAGAAGTCGCTGAAGTAGTTGCGGCCGGGCTCGGCGCCGTCGCAGCCGCCGACGACGAAGAAGCGGCTGATCTGGCCCTTCTTCACCGCCTCGACGATGGCCGGGGCCTGGGCCAGGATGGCGCCGTGGTGGAAGCCGACCAAGGTCTTCTTGACCGGGTTCTGCGGGCAGGGCCTGCAGGCCAGGGCCTTGGCCACGACCGGCGCGTAGTCCTCGTCCATGATCCGGACGACACCGGGCAGGGCGACCTCGCGGGTGGTGAACATGCGCTCGCGGTAGCTCTCCTTGGGGATGAGCACGCAGTTGGTCGTCCCGAGGATGGCGCCAGGGAAGGCGTCGAACTCGCTGCGCTGCTTCTGCCAGGCGTCGCCGTAGTGGCCGGCGAGGTTGGGATGGTTGCGCAGCTTCGGGTACATGTGCGCCGGCATCATCTCGCCGTGGGTATAGACCTTGACCGGGGTCCCCTCGCAGGCCTTGAGCAGCTTCACCAGATCGACCATGTCATGGCCGGTGATGAGGATGCCGGGGCCGGCCTGGGTGCCTTCCTGGATCTCGGCCGGGCTGGGCGTGCCGAGCACCTCGGCGTGGCCCTCGTCGAGCATCTTCATCACCTTCAGGTTCATCTCGCCGCACTTCAGCACGAAGCCGAGGGTGGCCTGGAGGTCGAAGTTGACGTTGGTCATGGTCGAGAACAGCGCCTCCTGGACGAAGGCGTCGACCTCGGGATCGGTGCGGCCGAGGCGGCGGGCGTGGCAGGCATAGGCGCTCATGCCCTTGAGTCCGTACAGGAGGATCTCCTGCAGGCTCTGGATGTCCTCGTTCTTCCCGCAGATGCCGGTCGCATCGCCGTGGATGTCGCAGCCGGTGCACTTGTGGGCCTGTTCGCATTGGTTGCAGATGCTCATGGAATCCTCGTGGGGTTGTGGGCACGCTTGTAGCGCCGCCCGCCACGGGATTCCTTGACCTGGATCAAGCCGCGCCGAGGGCCCGCCGTACGCTGTCGACCGCCAGCCGCAGCGTCCGGAAAACGCGCGTACCGAGCTGATCGAACGGATTCTTCCCGCTGCGCTCGAGGCGGTTCAGCACCTGTCGCAGTTCCGCGACCAGTTCGGCGTAGTCCGGACGGGCACTGGGATACTTGGACAGCATGCGGCCGACCAGCCGCTCGAGCCGGCTGTCGCACCCCTCCAGGCGCGAAGACAGCGCCGGCAAGCGGTGGCTGACATGCATGACCATGGTGCGGACCGGGTCGGGATCGACGAATGGCGGTTCGCCGACCAGGGCGTGCCACAGGGTGCAGCCCAGGGAATAGACGTCGGTCGCCGGGGTCACCGGCCCCTGCTCGACCTGCTCGGGACTGATGTACGCTGGAGTACCGCAGATATCGCTGGCGCCGCTATGGCCGCCCATGACCCGAGCCAGTCCGAGGTCGGCGATCCGCACCGTGCCGTCCTGGCGCGATACCAGCAGGTTGGCCGGCTTGACATCGCAATGCACCACGCCCTGCCCGGCAGCGTAGGCCAGACCATCCGCCGCCTGCATCACCATGCGCAGAGCCTGGATCGGCTCAAGCGATCCGGACCGCTCGATCAGCTCGGCCATGGTGAATCCGTCGACATATTCGCAGATCAGATGCGGCCATGGCCGCTCGTCGCTGCAGTCCAGCACCCGCAGCACATTGGGATGGCTGAGCCGGGCGAGAAGCCGGGCCTCATCGAGCGGCAGCGCAGGCAGGCCGTCCGGTCCTGGAACGAAGACCTTCACCGCGACGTCGATCTTCAGCGTGATGTGCAGGGCGCGGTAGACCACGGCGGTCGCTCCCCGCCCGATTTCGGCACCGAGGTAGCAGCGCCCGAGCATGCCGCCGACTGCAGGCGGGTCCCACTTGATCGCCGGCTGGTCGGCAGTGGTCGTTCCGTCTCCCCCGCTGGAGGAAGCGGCAGTGCGCAGGTCCTGCGGCACCAGGTCGCCGAGCCAATCCTCCGGGAACGAACCGGAGTCGGTATTGCGCACGGGTAGGTCGGGATGTGCCCGCCGACGCACATGCGCGTGCTGCAGCATGCCATCCTGGCCGCCGACTGCATCGGGCTGGGGAAGCTCGCCGGTGCCGACCGGTCCGGTGCGATGGCGCGCCTCCGCTTGACGCAGCAGATCGAGCAGGGCGGGAGTCATGACATGCAGTTCGTCCGCAGCCTCGGCGTTGGCCGGGCACAGCCTGATGTCACCCCCCCCGTGCACAGCCATGGCGGTCAGTGCGTCGATGCCGACATACTCGCCCCAGATCGCCTGGTGCACGCTGCCACCGCAGAGGCGAACGCTGCCGGAGGTGTCATCGGGCATGCCGATCTCGACCCGGCACGACGCACCCATGGCATGCAGCGCGGCAAGCTGGTCGGCAAAGCCACCGGGGGCGAAGGTCCCGGAGATGCCTGCGGTGGCGATGGTGGCAGAGGGGTCGGCTTCGTCCGTGGATTGCATGGCGACAGTGAACGTGATTGGGCTGATGCAGTTCCCGTGAAGCGGCCACCGGCATAGATGTGGCATCGGTTCGGCTGACCGTCGCCCATCCTTAACGCAGCCTAAACCATGGCTCGCACCATGCCCCGTTGCGTCATGACCCAACCCACCTGGCTGGAAACCCTAAGCGACGACGACGCTGCGCAGCAGCCGCCGTCGCTGACCTTCCGGCCGCTGCCGCTCGCCTCCGGCGGCCAGTTGGCCGTGGAGCGCCACAAGCATATCGTCGCGGCCTTCGACGACGAGCCGGACAAGCCTCTGCATGTGGCCAAGGAATCGACGATCGCCCTGCAGGATGCTGTGAAGCGCGATTCCGACGGTATTTGCGATGCCCGCCGCTTGCGTGATGTCATCGACAGCGAGTTCGATCGCGCGGGCCGGCCCTACATCCTCGCCGGCTTCATCGGTGAGGGCGGGATGGGGATCGTCCATCTCGCCCGGCAGCGCACCACCGGCCGCGAGGTGGCGATCAAGGCCATCCGCCCGGAACTGGTCGGTTCGGCCATGCACAGCGCCTTCCGCGCTGAATGCGAGGTCACTGCGGGACTGGAGCATCCGAACATCCCCCCGGTCTACGATGCCGGCGACGACTTCATGGTGATGAAGCGGCTGCGTGGATTGAGCTTCGAGAGCATGCTGCACGGCTCATCCACCGATGCGATCACCTTCGCGGTCGAAGTCATCCTCAAGGTGTGCGACGCTCTCGCCTTCGCACACAGCCAGGGCGTGGTGCACCGGGACATCAAGGGCGACAACGTCCTGGTTGGCACTTATGGCCAGGTCTGGCTGATGGACTGGGGCTTGGCGGCATCGCTGCAGCCAGGGCCGGATGGCCACTGGCATGCCCCGCGTCTACGCGACCGGCGCCAACTCTGCGCCGGAACACCGATGTGCCTCCCGCCCGAGGTCGCCTGTGGTGATCTCGACACCATGTCGTTCGCCAGCGACCTGTTCATGGTCGGGGCGCTCCTGTACCGGGCGCTCGGGGGGATCTATCCCTTCGAGTCGCCCAGCACCCGACGTTCGGTCGAACTCTCGGCCCGCTGCGAATGCAAGCCGCTGATGGCCCTGTGTCCGAATGTGCCCTTCCGCCTGTCGCAGACGGCGCAGCGGGCGATGGCGTGGGATCCACGCGATCGCGGCACTGTCGGCGCGTTTGCCGACGACCTCCGCACCTGGCTGCACACCAGTGGAGCCGCCGAGCAGGCCGAGGCCCAGCTCGAGCGGGCCCGACGCGAACTGCGCGATGGGGACAGCTCGGCCAAGGCGGCCGACGCGTATGCCCACTACTGCAACGCGATCGGTGCCTGCGAGCGCGCCCTCGGCCTGTGCCCGGAGCAGCGGGCCGCCCATGAACTGGTCAAGCGGGCTCGCGAAGGCTTCATCCGCGCCGCCCTGTCCGGCGGGGACCTCAATCTGGCCCGGCTGGTTTCCACTGGCTTCAATCCCGGTCTGTCCGGTCGCTGAGGCGAGGTCATGGACGGCGACGCGCTGCGTACCACCAGCACGCACTATGATCTGGACGCCCTTTTGGCGCCCAATGATCGCCGCATGCCTGAGCCGCATTGCTTGCGCACGACCATGCGTCAGCCCTCGGCCGATCCACCCGCCGCCTCACCCGAGTCGGTCGAGATGGTCTCCTCATACCGCATCGGCCGGCTGCTCGGCGAAGGCGGCCAGGGGCGGGTCTTCGCCGGTGAGCACGGCTTCCTCGGCCGCGAGGTGGCGATCAAGATATGCAGCACCTCCGATGGACGCATCTCGACTCGTTTCGCCGGCGAAGCGCGGCTGACCGCCTCGCTCTCGCACCCGGCGATCATCCCGGTGTATGATGCTGGCGATGGCAGGCTGGTGATGAAGCGCCTGAGCGGACGTAGCCTGGACCAGGTCATCGCCGATCCCAGGCGGCCCGCCGGACTACCTGCCATGATCGAAGTGCTGATCGATGTCTGCCAGGCGGTGGAGTATGCACACGACCGTGGCGTCCTGCATCGCGACCTAAAGGCGGCGAACATCCTCACTGGCGGCTTCGGCGAGGTCACGCTCATCGATTGGGGGCTGGCCGTGCCGCTCGAGGACGACCATCTGCCCAAAACCTTCGAAGGTCTGCCGGTTTCCATCTGCGCCGGCACCCCGGCCTGCATGCCGCCCGAGGTGTTCTCCGGTCGCCATGATGCGGTGGGGCGGCCCGCGGACGCCTTCCTGCTCGGTTGCCTGATCTACCATATGCTCACCGGACGGATGCCCTACCAGGAGACCGCTTCGGTGATGGATACGCTCGAATACGCGCGTGATCTCCGCTTCGCCCCGGTTGAAACGATCAATCCCCAGGCGCCGAACCGGCTCGTCCTGCTGCAGCAGCAATGCATGGAGCGCGATCCGGACCGGCGACTGAGCGTGTCGGCCTTGCGCGACGGGTTGCAGCAGTGGCTCCGCCAGTCGGGCAATCTCGACCAGGCGACGCAGTCCCTCGATCTCGCCCGCTTACTGGTGCAGCGGGCGCGCCTGTGCGGCCGCCGCGAGCATGAGGTGCGCACCGATTGCTTCATCCAGGCCCTGGTTCAGTTCGACCGCGCCATCGCCCTGACTGAGGACCTGCCCGGGATCACAGCCGAGCGCGAGGCCGTGCTCAAGGACTTCATCCGCGCCAGCGTCCAGGGAGGGGATATCACCCTGGCCCGACTGCTGGAACGGCATCAGCGCATCCCGGTCTCGGCGGTCGGTTCGAAGTCCGGCCTGCTCAACCGGATCGAGTCCGCCAACACCACGACCAGACGCCATCGCCGACGCAAACGCGGGTGACGGCTTGCGTTCTCCTCTTGGCAGTCAGCCTGCACGGAGTGGATGCCGCCGACATCGTCCAGCGCTGCCGCCTGTTCGCCCGTCTGCAGCCGGCGGCCCGCCTCCGGCTCGCCGCCCAGGCCGTGCTGCGCGAGTTCCCGGCCGGGGCGGTGATCTTCCGCCAGGGCGACCCGTGTCCCGGGGTGCACATCGTCGGCAGCGGCATGGTGCGGGTGTTCAAGCTGGCCCCGTCGGGCAAGGAGCAGGTCCTCCACCTCGCCGGTCCTGGTTCGACCTTCGCCGAGGCTGCCGTGATCGGTGGTTTCGCCTGTCCAGCCTTCGCTGAAGCCGTCGAGCCCAGCTCGGTGGCCGTGATTCCCAGCGTCTCGTTCCAGGCCTTCCTCGCGAGCGACCACCAGGCCTGCATCGATCTGCTCGCCGGCCTCGCCGGCTGGCTGCATCATGTCGTCGACCTGCTCGAGGACCTGACCCTGCGCGATGCCGCCGGACGCCTGGCCCGGCATCTCATCCAGCACGCGGGCCAGGGGGGCCGGGTCGAGCTGCCGTCGATGCGCAAGCACCTCGCCGGCCAGCTCAATCTCACCCCCGAGACGCTGTCGCGTACCCTGCGGCGGCTGGATCAGGACGGCTGCATCAGTGCGGAACGCGATTCCATCGTCGTGCTCGACCAGCAACGCCTCTCGGCTGTCGCCGAAGGCCTCTACCCGAGCCTCTGATGCAGGAACTCGCACTCGTCGTCGCTTACGCCGTGCCCGGTCGCGTCATCGGCGATGGCGAGCGCATGCCTTGGCATCACCCGGCGGATCTCAAGCACTTCCGCGCCATCACCACCGGCCACGCGGTGATCATGGGCCGCAGAACCTGGGCCTCCATCGGCCGACCGTTGCCGAATCGCCGCAATCTCGTTCTCTCCCGCGATCCTGGCTATCGCGCCGCTGGCGCAGAAGTCTTCGCGGACCTTTCCGCTGCGATCGCCGCTGCCCGCGTTGGAGGCGACGCCTGTCCGATGGTCATCGGTGGGGGTACGGTCTACGCGCAGGCCCTGCCGCTGGCCACCATCCTGCACCTGACCGAGATCCATCAACTCCACGCCGGCGCCGTACGCTTCCCCGATCTCGACGAACGTGAATGGATCGAGTCGGACAGGCGCAGCGATCCGCCTCTGGTTTTCCGAGAATTGCATCGCGCCTGACCTCCAGCTTCCGGCTGCTTGGCGAGTCATGGACTAGGCCGACTGTCTGGCACGATAATCGCCTGGGGTCTGGCCGAGGCGTCGCCTGAAGTGCCGGCAGAGCACGGCGGCGCAGCCCAGACCGGACAGCCTGGCTATCTCGTCGAGCGGATAGCGCGTTCCGGCCAGCATCTCGCGTGCGCGGCGCAGGCGCAATTCGAGGACATGCTGGTGCGGCGTCGCACGGATGTGCTGGCGGAAGGCCGTGTGCAGACGCGACGGAGACCAGCCGCTGGCGTCCGCCATGTCGGCCACCGTCCAGTTCCGCGCCGGATCGGCGGCGATGGCGCCAAGCACACGTTGTAGTGCGGAGGGCATCGCCGGATCCATCGCCGTGGACGACCAGAGATGCGCTCGCCACTGGAGGTGGGCGTAGCTCGCCAGGGCCAGCGCGCGGCGGTCGACCCGGTCGTCGCTGAACGAGGCCACCAGCTGGCGGCAGTAGGCGAGGATCTCGCCCGGATCCTCCCAGCGGGTGAAGCGCGGGACCCTCCGCCGGAGGCGGCGTCCGATCGTCCAGGTGATGACGACGCAGGCGTACGGATCGCGCTCGTCGCTGCGGCTGATCAGGCGGTCGCCCGGCAGGTGCCAGATGATGGTACCAGGCGTCGCCTCGACCTCGGTCGCCCCGTCGAGCGCCCAGCAGCGGCCGCGGACGACGAGTTCGACCTTCTCCAGACCATCGGCGAGAAGCGGCCCGCCCGGCTGCCGGCCGGCCTGCATGGCGAAGTGCGAGCAGCCGGTCAGGCCGCGCACATGGTCGAGGCGGAAGTCCTCCACGGTGGAGGAATCGTCAATCAGTTGTTGTTTTCGGCAATTGAATTCGTCGCTTCCGCTGCGCATGCTGCGTGGCCGAAACCGGATCCATCAATCCAGGAGAGTCCATGCCCGCCATCGTCCGCTTCGGCATCATCGGTGCAGGCGCCATCGCGCCCAGCCTGTGCAATGCGATCAAGAACCACAAGCAGGCCCGGGTCATCGCCGCCTATGACGTCCATGCCGGCCGGCAGACCGAGTTCTGCGACCAGTACGGCATCGCCAAGCGGCCGCGCAGCCTCGCAGAGCTGCTCGATGATCCCGAGGTGGACGCCATCTACGTCGCGGTGCCGAACAAGTTCCATGTGCCCTACACGCTGAAGGCCCTGGCGGCTGGCAAGCACGTCATCGCCGAGAAGCCCTTCGCCATGGACATCGCCGAGGCCCGCCAGGTCGCCGCCGCGGTGAAGAAGTCGAAGAGGCTGTGGATGCTGGGCATGAACCGCCGCTTCCCCACCATGATGCAGAAGGCGCAGGACCTGGTCGCCCGCGGTGTCATCGGCGAGGTCTACCACGCCAAGGCGCGCTGGCAGCGGCGCTGGGGCTGCCCCAGGCTGCAGACCTGGTTCGGCCACAAGAAGCTGTCGGGCGGCGGCTGCCTGCTCGACATCGGCGTGCACATGCTCGACCAGACCATGTACATCGCCGGCAACTTCAAGCCGCTGACCTGCTCCGGCTCGGTCTACGGCAAGTTCGGCCATCGCGGGCTGGGCGAGGGCGGCTGGGGCAAGAGCGACCGCGATCCGAAGATGACCTTCGATGTCGAGGACTTCGCCAACGCCCACATCCGGCTCGCCGGCGGCATGAGCATCGATCTCGACGTCAGCTGGGCGGCGCACATGCCGAAGGCCAACGTCATGGAATCGATCATCTTCGGCACCGAGGGCACGATCTGGGTCGGCCAGGACGAGGCGGTCGCCGGCGGCAAGGAGAGCGCCGTCCTGTGCACGCGGAAGAAGAAGGAGTTCGTCCTCGACGAGAATCCCAAGGCCAAGGTGAAGTACCCGCATTGCGACCGCTTCAACAACTTCGTCAACGCGGTGCTGGGCAAGGAGGAGCCTTGCGTGACCATCGACCAGGCCCTGGCGGTGCAGACCGTGCTCACCGGCATCTACCGTTCCTCGGCCAAGGGCGCAGAAGTCGACCTGCGTAGACTGTAGACTGTAGGTGTGCAGGGACGGACGCCCCGACGATGGCTTCCGCCGTCGCCGGGGCATACCGCCGGCATGCGCCTGCTCGTCCTCGTCATCCTCTCCGCCGTCGCCGTCGCCGGCGAGATCGCCACTCAGAGCGTCGACTACCGCCTCGGTGACCTGGCCATGCGCGGATACCTGGCGACTCCGGCCGGTGCATCCGCCGCCCCGGGCGTGCTTGTCGTGCACGAATGGTGGGGTCTGAACGATTACGCCCAGCGCCGGGCTAGGGAGTTGGCCGAGCGCGGCTACATTGCTTTCGCCTGTGACATGTATGGCGCGGGCCGGGTCACCGATGATGCCAAGGAGGCGGGCGCCCTGGCAGGTCCGTTCCGCAAGGATCTGCCATTGACTCTGGCGCGCGTCCGCGCCGGCCTGGAGCAGTTGGCCAAGGTTCCAGGGGTCGATGCCACGCGCCTGTCCGCGGTCGGCTTCTGCTTCGGCGGAACCGTGGTGCTCGGCCTGGCCCGTGACGGCGAACCGCTGCGCGTTGCAGCCAGCTTCCATGGCAATCTCAAGAGTACCGCGCCGGCCCAGCCAGGAGCGGTCAAGTCCCACGTACTGGTGCTGCACGGGGGCTCCGATCCGATGGTTCCGCCGGCCGACGTCGCCGCCTTCATGAGCGAGATGATCGCAGCCAAGGCCGATTGGCGCATGGACACGTACGGCACGGCCCTGCATGCCTTCACCAATCCCAAGGCACGCGAGTTGCATGCGATGATGCCAGCCGTCGATTACGACCCTGTGGCCGAGGCTGCCAGCTTCGCCGCCCTGTATGCCGCCCTGGCTGATCGGAACCGCTGAGCGGCAGTTGTCCTCCGTCAGCCCCGCCGCATCATCCGACCATATGCCAGGTGAGGAATCGGGGATCGCCCATCTGCTGCGTCCAGGCAAGGACGCCTGCGTGGCCACAGAGTTCTTCTCCGCCACCGCGCATGTGCCGATGGTCATCGCCCTTGCCATCCTGCTGGTCCGGCCGTTCGCCGCCTGGCCGCTGGTGCTGCCGCTGCTGGCAGGAGCCTTCCTCCAGGCTTGGCTGATCGGTGGTGCGGTGCATGCCGGTCGGAAGCCGCACACCGCGTTGCAACTGGTCGGCTGCGGTCTCTTCACCGCCACCATGGCGGCGGCGGCGTGGGGTACGTGGCTGTCCGACCCGTTCCTCCGCATCTACGCCTGCGTCGCCTTGCTGCTGACCAGCACGCAGGGGATGGGTCGGCATCTGAGCGGCATGGCAGCCGACGTCTGCGTGGTGTCCGAGCATCTCGTCCGCGCCCTGGCCGTGGTCGCGGTCTATGGCGCGGTCAGGATGCAGACACCAACGGAATTCCTTGCTGAGTCAGGGCATCGCTACCTCGTCGCCGGCACAGCGCTGCTGGGCGTCGCCCTGGGCGCCTCGGCCGTGGTCCATCGCCGCGACCGCAGCCGCATCGCCGAGGTCGTCGACCGTCTGCGCTCCTATTCCGAGATGCTGCTGGGCCGTTCGATGCTGACCAAGGCCATGGGCCGCGACGACGACTTGCGGCCGCGACGCACCCGCCGTTCCGTGCTGTTCGCCGACATCCGCGGCTTCACCAAGTGGAGCGAGGCGCACAGCCCCGAGGAGGTGCTGCTCATGCTTGATGGCATGTACACCGCCGCGGAACAGGCTTGCGCCGGCCTCAAGCCGGCCCGGACCAAGCACACCGGCGACGAGGTGATGATGTTCTTCGCCGAGCCGTTCGCGGCTGCGCAGGCCGCCCTCGCCCTGCGCGCCGAGGTCCAGGCCTTCCTGGCGCTGTATGGGCTCGATGTCGGCATCGGCCTCCACCACGGCGAGGTCATCGAGGGCCTGGTAGGGGCCAGCCGGACCAAGGCCTACGACATCCTCGGCGACACGGTCAACACCGCCAAACGGGTGTGCGACAACGCCAAATCGGGCAGCATCCTCGTCACCTTCACCTTCTATGAGGCCTGCCGCGGCCGCATCGAGATCGCCAGCGACCAGCGACTGAATGCCAAGGGCAAGAGCACCGCCATCCTCGCCGCCGAGCTGGTCGGGATGAAGCCGGTCGAGGGTTGCGCCGACATCGCTTGAGAACGAGGCGGGTGGACACTATCGCTGCGCTTTGCGTCATCGCGAGGCCGACCCATGTCCGACCAGTTCTTCCATGCCCCCGAACGCGTCCGCGCGGGAGCCCTCATCCCGGACCTGGCTGCCTACCAGGCGCTCTATGACGAGAGCCTGCGCGACCCCGAGCATTTCTGGGGCCGTATGGCCATCGAGCATCTGACGTGGCTGCATCCGTTCCGCGAGGTCAGCGACAACGACTGGCAGCAGGGCCTGGTCAGCTGGTTCCTCGGCGGGAAGATCAACGTCTGCGAGAACTGCGTCGATCGCCACGTCAGGACGCGTGGCGACCAGGTCGCCATCCTGTGGGAGGGGGACGAGCCCGGCCAGAACCGCCGCATCACCTACCGCGAGCTGCAGCGCGAGGTCTGCCGCATGGCCAACGTCCTGCGCCATCACAACCTGCGCAAGGGCGACCGGGTCGCCATCTACATGCCGATGATCCCCGAGGCGGCCTACGCCATGCTGGCCTGCGCGCGCCTTGGCCTCGTCCACAGCGTGATCTTCGCCGGCTTCTCCGCCGAGAGCGTGCGCGACCGCATCCTCGACGCCAGGTGCAAGGCGGTGATCACCGCCGACGAGGGTCTGCGCGCGAAGAAAGTCATCCCGCTCAAGCGCACGGTCGACGAAGCGGTGATGGCCTGCCCGACGGTCAAGCATGTCTTCGTGGTCAAGCGCACGGGCGGCAAGATCCCCTTCTATGCCCCGCGCGACGTGTGGCTCGACGAACTGATGGCGCAGGAACGGCCCTACTGCCCGATCGAGCACATGGACAGCGAGGACACGCTGTTCCTGCTCTACACCTCCGGCAGCACCGGGAAGCCCAAGGGCATCGCCCACACCACCGCCGGATACCTGCTCGGCGCGACGATGACGATGAAGTACGTGTTCGACTATCGCGATGGCGACATCCACGCCTGCATGGCCGACATCGGCTGGGTCACCGGGCACAGCTACGTCGTCTACGGCCCGCTGGCCAACGGTGCGACCACCGTGATGTTCGAGTCGATCCCTACGTATCCCGACGCCGGACGCTATTGGGACGTGGTCGAGCGTCTCAGGATCACCCAGTTCTACACCGCCCCCACCGCGATCCGCGCGATCATGCGCGAAGGCGACCAGTGGCCGAAGAAGTACGACCGCAGCAGCCTGCGCGTGCTCGGCAGCGTCGGCGAACCGATCAATCCCGAGGCCTGGCGCTGGTACTACGAGAATGTCGGCGAGAAGCGCTGCCAGATCGTCGACACCTTCTGGCAGACCGAGACCGGCTCGATCATGATCACCCCGCTGCCCGCGGCGATCCCGACCAAGCCCGGCTCGGCGACCCTGCCGTTCTTCGGCGTCGAGCCGGTGGTGCTCGACGAGAAGGGGAAGGAACTGACCGGCAACGGCGTCAGCGGGGTGCTGGCGTTCAAGCGTGCCTGGCCGTCGATGGCCCGCACCATCCAGAACGACCACCAGCGCTTCGTGGAAACCTATCTCAAGCCGTATCCAGGTTACTACTTTACCGGCGACGGCTGCCGCCGCGATGAGGACGGCTACTGGTGGATCACCGGCCGCGTCGATGACGTGATCAACGTCAGCGGCCACCGCATGGGCACTGCCGAGGTCGAGAGTGCGCTGGTCAGCCATCCCGGCTGCGCCGAGGCGGCGGTGTGCGGCTACCCGCACGAGATCAAGGGCCAGGGCATCTTCGCCTACGTCCTGCTCAAGGAGGGCTACGTCGAGACGCCCGAGCTCATCGGCGAACTGCGCAACGAGGTCCGTCACCACATCGGACCGATCGCTACCCCCGACGTCATCCTCATTGCCCCAGGGCTGCCCAAGACCCGCAGCGGCAAGATCATGCGTCGCATCCTGCGCAAGATCGCCGCCGACGAGACCGACAACCTCGGTGACACCAGCACGCTCGCCGATCCCGGCGTGGTGCAGTTGCTGATCGCGAAGCGGCGCGCCCTGGTCGCGACCTGAGCGTGCGATCCAGTGCGTCGGCAGGCATACGGGCCCGTTGTTGTCAGCTGGGGCGCCGGCCGCACACTCCGGCATGACTGAGCCAGCCGCCATTGACCCCGAAGATCGCGTTCGCGTACTTGAGCATCTGCGCGTGAGCCAGCGCCTTGTTCCGGCGATCATCGCAGGAAGTGTCGCCGGGATGGTAGGAGCCGTCGTCTGGGCCCTGATCGCCGTCTTCACCCAGCACGAGATCGGCTGGATCGCCATCGGGGTCGGCTTCATCGTCGGCTTCGCCGTGCGCGTGGCCGGCCGGGGCTTCGAGGTGCGCTACGCCGCCATCGGCGGTGCGCTCGCCCTGGCCGCCGTGGTCGCCGGCAAGATCCTCGCCCTCTGCGGTTTCATCGCCAAGCAGGAGAGCATCTCGATCTGGGATGTGCTCGGGAACTTCCCGTTCAGCGAACTGCCTGCGGTCATGCGCGAAACCTTCGAGCCGATGGATCTGCTGTTCTACGCCTTGGCGGTGTGGATGGGCTGGAAGGGCGCCCGTCGGACGATCGACGAGGATGAGATCCGTTCGACCTTCGAGCGGCTGAAGACCGAGCGCTAGCCAGGTTTCCGGCTCAGCGGCGCCGCCGAAGGGCGTGCGAGCCGCCGGTGCCAGTGCCGGGTTCGGTGGCGCTGGATGGCTGGTACGGCGTCGAGCTGCCTGCCAGAGCGCGATCGGCTGGCGGAGGGTTGTTCACCCGCTCCGTGATCGGCGGAGGCGGGGCCACGTTCAACCCCAGGGCGCCAGCCGCTTTCAGCAGGCGCTCCATGGCAGGTGCCCAGACGTCCTGCGCCGCGGTGGCATCCTCCTCGGCATGTTCGCTGCGATGCTGGTGCATCAGGGCGAGCAGTCCTTCGAACCATCGCATCGCCTGCACTTCGTCGGCTGCTGCGATGGCCCGGGCGAGGTCATCGATGCGCTGGCCTGCACCGGCGAAACGTTCGGCTTGGCGCAGCATGATCACGACCTCGCTGGTCACCCGCTCGGCCCAGGCGGCGGAGCCGGTGAACTGACCGATGGCCGTGCGCAGGGTTTCGCGGGATCCGGCCAGCCGGAGGGCGGACCACTCGGGCATCTCGCACAGGGGCTGGGGCAGCGTCCGTTTGCCGACCGCCATGAGTTGGGCCGCGACTTGCGGAGAGCCGTGCAAGGTGCGCCTCCGCGTCTCGACCGCGAACAGCGCCGCGAGCTCATGCAGCAGGAGCAGGGCGTGGACCTGCTGGGTCGGCGACCAGATCGATGCCATGGGCCGCGGACTATGGTGGGAACCCTGCACACCGCCAGCACTCAGGCGGAGCGCGGGACAAGCGCCGGGGGTCTGCCGGAGCCGAGGCAGTGCGGGCAGGCGAGACGGCTGGCGATATGCAGCCTGCCGTCGGCTCCGCGCCGCAGCGGGCGATGGACGAGGCGATGTCCGCAGGCCAGGACATAGTCCTTGAACCACGGCTTGCGCGGGTCTGGGGTGGAGAAGCGGACGACGGGACGCAACGGGGGCGTGGCGGTATTCATGCCGCCAGCATCCCCCTGGGCGTCAGCGTGCGTGCAACCGAGGCTGCACCGAGGTGATCCAGCCGGTTACGGCTTGGCTTCGGCCGGCTTGACCTCAGCGGGCGGCTGCACGGCGGGGGCAGCGGCCTTGCCGACCACCTCCTTGAGCGTGACCTCGAAGACCAGGATGGCGTTGGCGCCGATCTTGGGCGGGCTCCCGGCCTCGCCGTAGCCGATCTCCGGCGGGATGAACAGCTTCCACTGATCGCCGGGCTTCATCAGCTGCAGCGCCTCGGTCCAGCCCTTGATCACGCCAGTGACGCCGAATTCCATGTCGGTGTTGGCATCGAACTCCGTGCCGTCGATCAGGGTGCCCTTGTAGGCGACCTTGACCCGGTCGGCGCTGGTCGGCTTGGGACCGCCCTCGGCGCCGCTGGCCAGGACCTGGTACTGCAGGCCGCTGGCGGTGGTGGTGATGCCGGGCAGGGCGGCGTTGTCGGCCAGCCACTGCTTCACCGTCTTGCCGGTGCTGCCGGCCATCGGCTCCTTGGGCTTGTCCTCGAACCAGGTGGTGACATCCGGCCGCAGCTTCTTGAAGGAGCTGTCGCCGATGACGTAGAAGAACTGCTGGAAGCGCTGCTGGGCCTTCTCGGCGCGCTGCTTGCCCGTCAGCTTCTTCTTCTCGCCGGGCTTGGCCTCGGTCGCGTTCTTCGCCGTCTCGTCGAGCGAGGCGTCGTAGGTCACGAAGACCGCCACATAGCGGTTGGAGCCCTCGGTCGGCTTGGACTCGTCCGCCTTCTTCTCCGGCGCCTTGCCCTCCTCGTCCTTGTCATCGTCGTCGCCCAGGGCGACCTTGCCGAACATGAACGAGTAGCGCAGGCCATCGTCGGTGGTGACGTCGAGGCGTCCCTCGGTGCCGAACAGCGCGTAGGGCTTGCTCTGCAGGTTGACCGTCAGGGCGTTGGGCATCTGGAACAGCTGCGGCTGGTCGGAGACGTAGAAACCGCGGTTCTGCAGCCAGCGCAGGTTGAACGGACGGACGCCCTGCAGGCGCATGAACGAGAGTTCGGACAGCACCTCGTCGACCTTGGCCTTGGCGATGCGCTTGTCGGCGGGGACCTGGGCGCTCTCCCAGTCCTTGTCCGACGCAGCGCGCGTCGCCTTGGTCACCGCGCCGGGATTGATCGTGCCCTTGTCCGGATCGACCTGGTAGTCGACCACGGCGATGCCGCGCACGCCATCGCGCTGGATCTTGAACGGATCGGTCTCGACGTAGTCGACGAACTTCACCGACAGGTCGCTCTCAACCTTGGCGGTGAAGACCTCGGTCTTGCCTACCTCGCGCACGTAGTGCACGCCATCGCCACCGTCGACGCGGTTGCCGATGACGACGTCCAGGGCGGTGGCGCCGGTATTGTCGGTCAGGGTCACGCGCTTGCCGAAGCCCTTCTTGGCAGCGGCGTCGTGCTCCAGCGGGTCGATCACGCCGAGGGCCTCGTACTCGGCCGGCTTGTCGGTGACCAGGCGGCCCTTCTTCACCCCGAGGATGCCCGAGGCGGTGCGGGTGACGCGGGTGTTGCCGTCCGCCGGATAGCCGTGGTTGCTGAGGATGAGCCAGCGGTCGCCGTCGCGCTTCACCTCGAAGAGCTTGGCGGCCGAGAGGGTCTCCTCCCAGGTCACGACGCGCAGGCCGGTGATCGACTCGGGTCCGACGCCAGCGCGGCCGAGGATGCCGCCTTCTTCGGACGTCGCGGCCGGGGCGTCGGTGCGCATCGCCGGCACCACCCAGGCGGGGATGGCGGTGGCGATGGCGAGCAGGCCGAGCACCACCGGCAGGGTGGTACGGTTGCCCTGGGTGACGGCAGGAGCGGTGTTCTGGTCCATGGTGTGCTCCTTCAGACCTGGCGCCGGCGGGCGGCAGGGATGTGGCTCTTCTCGCGCACCAGACGGTTGGCGAAGACGCCGAGGGCGATCAGGGCGAGAACGATCGAGGGGATGGAGATGGCGAGCAGCCGGACCATGTCCTGGTAGCGCTCGACGGTGCGGCCCTGCTGGATCTCCAGCTTCCGCTCCTCTTCGTCGATCTTCAGCTTGAGCGCGTTGATCTCGCCCTGGATGCGGCGCTGGCCGACGATCTCGGCGCGGCTCTTCTCGTGCGCCTTGGTCTCCTCGTCGAGATCGTCGCGCGCGTCGATCTTGTCGAGCGAGGCGCGGAAGTCCTCGTTGACCCTGTCGATCTTGGCCTGGAGGTCGGTGGTGACGGCCTCGAGCTGGGCCCGGCGGGCCTCGCGCGCCTCGGTCGCGACCGTCTCCAGCTTGGTCAGCGGACGCGGCAGGGGGCGGCGGGTGCGCAGGGCGAGGTAGCTCTTGTCGTCGAACAGGGCGTCGACGGCGTTGGCGACGAACTGCACGTTCTTCAGGTTCATCAGCACGCGCAGCTCATCCTGCTTGCCGAGTTGATTGCCCTGGTCGCGGTAGAAGCGGAAGAATTCGTTGTCGACCAGGTCGAGGTCGGCGATGACCACGACATGGACCGGCTTGCCCGACAGCGCGCCGGTGGTGGGCTTGGGCGCCTCCTTGCCCTCCTCGGTCTTCGTCCCGGGCGCCAGTCGCGGGTAGGCGCTGGGCATGGTGCCGGTGATCTCGACGGCGTGGGCCGGGCGGCGGTCCTGCTCGGGCCACGGGCGGCGCTTGACCTCCTCGGGGCGCTTCAGCTGCACCTGGCCCTGCCAGCTCGGCTGGGTCAGGTCCATGATCGTGTTCATGCCCCAGGGGCTGCCGGTGGCGGGCAGGAGCAGGGGGGTGACGGTGATGCCGGCCGGCTTGTCGGCGGCGGTGGCGAGCTGGCCCGGATAGGGCAGCAGCAGGGCGTTGACCCCGGTGGTGACGGCCGAGCGGTCGGCCTTCTCGATCGAACCGCGGTCGCTGGTCAGCCAGACGAAGTTGGCCGGGATCAGTTCGCGGAAGAAGTGCGACGGGTTGTAGTCGCTCCAGTAGATCTCATCCGGCTTGAATTCGATGCCCAGGCCCTTCATCAACGCGCGCAGGTCGCCCTTCTGCGGGCCGTCGCTGGGCGGCGGCATGCCCATCATCGGGTTCTGCTGCTGCGGATTGCGCTTCGGCTGGCTGGGGATCAGGTCGCCGCGGCCCTGCATGGCCTGGAAGAACGGCATCGGGTCCTCGAGCAGCAGGGCGGGACGCCCGGCCCAGATGTAGTCGTGCAGCTTCTCCATCTGCGGCTGGGTCAGGGTGCTGGGCTGCGGCACCATCAGCACCTCGACGTCGCTGGCGACATCGCTGTCGAGCGACACGGTGCGCACCTCGTACTGACGCTTCCATTCCTCCACGATCTCCCAGCCCGGGGTCATGCCCATGGTCTGGTAGTTGAAGCCGCCCATGACGTCGAGGTCGGTGCTGGCGATGCCAAGGACGCGCTTCTTCGCGTCGCTGACCCCGCGGATGGCGCGGACCAGCTCGTATTCGACCGATAGGCCGGGATCGAAGTGCTCGATCACCTGGGTACGTCCGGCGCTGGCGATGGCGGCGCCGAGGAAGACATCGGTCATGCGCCGGCCGCTGGCGCTGTCGACGACCTGGCGGCGCGGCTTGAGGTTGAACTCGGTCTGCGCCAGGGCGCCATCGTCGTCGAGGGCGTCGGCCGGGGTGCGGAGGTCCAGCTTGACCATCGACGGCGAGGCGCGTTCGACGGCCTTGAGCTTGTCGATGACCTCCTTGCCCTTGAGCGCCAGCTCGGGCGGCAGGTCCTTGCTGATGAAGGCGGTCACGGTGACCGGCGACTTCAGCTCCTTGAGCGCATTGATCGAGGCGGCCGAGACCGACGAGAGGCCTTCGCCGGTGGTGTCGGCGTCGATCCCGGCGCGGCCGCCGAGGCGGCTGAGATTCGCGACCAGGACGATGGCGAAGAACAGGCTGGCGATCTGCGTGACCACGGTGGCGTGGCTGCCCGGGCGCCAGCGGCGGCTGGAGAGGACGAAGGTCGCGGCGCCGAGCGCGGCGGCGGCCACCGCCAAGGCGACGGCGATGGCGCCGAAGGAGACCACGCCGCGGGTGAAACCGTCGTAGAACTCCCAGAAGTGGAACGACCATTGGGCGGTTGCGCAGCCGATCACACCGAGGACGAAGGCGACCGCCGGCATGCTCACCAGGGTCGAGGCGAGGATGGCGATGGCGGCGAAGGCCAATCCGGCGAACCACCAGCCGAGGTAGTTGGCGAAGACCAGGCCCCAGTCCGGGCCGCCCAGCCAGGCGATGACCAGGACGTGCGACAGGGTGCAGGCCAGCGCGATGGTGAAGAAGATCACCACGGCCGACCACTTGCCGATCAGCGCGTCGAGGGGCGACAGGGGCAGGGTGAGGAGGTGCTCCTCGGTGCCGTGGTCGCGTTCGGAGGCCCACGCGCCCATGCCCAGCGCAGGGAGCAGCACGGCGAGCAGCCAGCCGAAGGCGTCGTTGCGCAGCCAGGGGCCGAGGTCGGCGATGTTGCGGGCGAAGTAGTTGCTGCTGCCGGTCTCGATCCAGAAGAGGACGGCGCCGGCGATCAGCACGAAGGCGAGGATGAAGACGTAGCCCAACGGATTGCCGAGGAAGCTCGACAGTTGGCGGCGGGCGGTGGCGTCGATGCCGGAATAGTGCAGGGCGCTCATGCCGCGACTCCCTTGGTCAGTTCACGGAAGCGGGCCTCGAGCGAGCCGCCGGCGGCGAGCTCGGCCGGGGTGCCGGAGAAGCGCAGTTTGCCTTCGCTGATCAGGATGACGCGGTCGGCGATGGCCTCGACCTCCTGCAGGATGTGGGTCGAGAGGAGCACGGTCTTGTCCTTGGCGAGGCTCCTGATGAGGTCGCGCACGAGCTGGATCTGGTTGGGGTCGAGGCCGGCGGTCGGCTCGTCGAGGATCAGCACCTTGGGGTCGTGCAGGATCGCCTGGGCCAGGCCGACGCGCTGGCGGAAGCCCTTCGACAGCTTGCGGATCGGCTTGTGCCAGACCTCGTCGATGCGGCACGAGGAGGCGACGCGGTCGAGGGCGTCCTTGAGCCGGCCCGGGGCGAGGCCGTGCACGCGGCCGGCGTAGGCCAGCTGCTGCGCCGGGGTCATCTCCGGGTAGAGGGGGCCGTTCTCCGGCAGGTAGCCGAGCTGGCGGGCCGCCGCGATGCGGTCGCTGTCGACGTCGATGCCGGCGATGCTGGCGGTTCCGGCGCTGGGCGCGAGGAAGCCGGTCAGCATCTTCATGGTGGTGGACTTGCCGGCGCCATTGGGGCCGAGGAACGCGGTCACCGAGCCTTGCGGCACGGCGAAGCTGACGTCCTGCACGGCGGTGAAGGCGCCGTAGTATTTGCACAGGCCGACCGCTTCGATGAGCGGGGGGGCGGAATCGGTCATCGAGACCTCCATGTCGCCGCTGGAGACGCGCGGAGGGTGCGCACCTTACCAGCGGGGCGGCGGATGGTGCGGGGGGCTGGCCGGGCTGCAACTGGTCCTTGCGGTCCGAACGGTGACGTGTCTGTTGCCCGCCCAGGAGCCCATCATGCAGTTCGACCTCAGCCGCGACTTCCTCGACGGGATCGTCATGCAGCATCCCCAGGTGAAGAGCGGGCAGGAGGCCCAGATCCGCGCCGGCGGCCAGCTGCACTTCATGCCCAGCAGCGCCGACGGCACCATGCACACCGCGGTGGTCAGCTTCGCCCTGTTCATCGGCGAGGGCGACCAGCCCTTCGCCCGTGGCGGCTGGCGCTTCCTCTTCACCAGTGATGAGAAGGTCGACCCGCGCGAACATCAGAACGACCCGTTCATGGCCCAGCTCCTGGTCGTCGGCGCCGGCAAGGTCATGGTGCAGATGAACAACCTGCTGATGCACGCCGGCCTGCCGATGATCCCCTTCGATCCGACGCAGATGGCGGTGCGCGCCCAGGGCCAGGGCCAGACCCCGCCCGGCGTGCCGTTGGGCGCGGTCCCGGCCAAGCCGGCCTGAGGGTCGGGAACCTCTCGCGTACAGGGTTTGACCACGGAGGCGTGGGCTGGATGGTACCTCCGTGAGCCTGGCCCTGCGTTTCCACCAATCGACCAAGTACGCACCCGAGACCATCGGCAGCCATCCCGGTCTCGACTGGGAACGGCAGCCGGTGCCGTACAAGCAGTACCATGGCGAGGCTGGCGTCGATCTCGCGCCGCTGCTGCCGCTCGATCCCAACCCGTTCACCGGCAAGCCGCCAGAGGCCATCGCCGACTGGCAAGGGCGGAGCCTGGCCGCGCTGTCGCGCTGGGTCTACTTCACCTACGGTGTCACCGCCATCATCCGGCAGCCGGGTCGCGATCAGCTGCTGCGTGCAGCCCCGTCGGCCGGCGGCCTGTATCCAGCTGAGCTGTATCTCGCGGTGCGCGAGTGGCCCGGTTTGGCTGCGGGTCTCTACGGCTACGATCCCCAGCGTCATCGCCTGATCCCGCTCGATGAAGGCGATGGCGTGGTGCAGGCGCTCGGCCAGGCGGCGTATGGCAACGCCGCCGTCGAGGCGGCGCCGGTCGTCGCGGTGGTGACGGCGGTGTTCGAGCGCAGCCGCTGGCGCTATCAGGAGCGGGCCTACCGCCGCGTCCTGCTCGACAGCGGGCATCTCATCGGCAATGCCGGGCTGGTCGCCCAGGCCACCGGTCTGCGCATGCACGCCACGGCCGCGTTCTGCGATGGCCGCGTCGAGGCGGCGCTGCGTCTGGATCCGGCCGAGGAGGGAGCGTTGGCGCTGCTGGCGCTGAATCTGCCCGGGCCGGTCGAACGTCCGACCTGGACGGCGCTGCCCTCCCCGGTCGATGAAGGGCTGCCGACCCTGGCCGAGATGCATCGCGCCAGCGGTCTGGGTGAGCAGCGTCCGCGGCTGGTGGCCAAGGGCGAGACCACGGCCGAAGCGCTGGAGACGACCCATGGCTGGACCACCGGCGACCGCCTGCGCGGGGCCGGCTGCGCCGGGCCGGTGCCGCTGGCCGGCGATCTGCTCGGCACAGCGCTGCGCCGCCGCAGCTGCCGGCGCTTCGCCCGCCGTTCGATGAGTCGCGACGCCCTGGCCCGCATCCTCGCCGCCGCCTACCTGCCCGAGGCGGTGGCGCTGGGGGAGCAGCCGGCCTTCGATCGCGGCCTGCTCGCCAGCTTCATCGCCGTGTGCAATGTCGATGGGATCGCACCCGGGGTCTACTATCTCGCTCCGCATCAGCTCGAACTGCGTCTGGTGCGTTCAGGCGATCCGCGCGACGCCGTCCGCTTCATCGCCCTGGGCCAGGATCTCGCCGGCGATGCCGCAGCGGTGGTCTTCCACACCGCCGACCTGGCGGCCTGCGTGCGCGATCTCGGAGACCGCGCCTACCGTTACCTGCATCTTGATGCCGGCCTGGTCGGCCAGCGCCTGAACCTCGCGGCCGTCGCCGAGGGGCTGGGCGTCAGCGGCATCGGTGGCTTCTTCGACGACCACACCGCCGACATGCTCGGCATCCCGCGGGCGCAGGCGGTGGTCTACATCACCTCGCTGGGGGTGCCGGCGGAAGGCTGATCAGCGGGCCCCATCGCCCAGGGATCGAGGACCTCGGCCTCGACCGTGATGCGGCCGGCGCGCTGGAAGACGAAGACCACCGGCACCTTGGCACCCTTCGTCAGCGGGGCCTTGAGCCCGATGAGCATGATGTGGTACGAGCGCGGTTTCAGTTCGACGGCGGCCTGCGCCGGGATGGCGATGCCGCCCTGCACCTCGCGCATGGCCATCACCCCGTCTGCACCCAGGGCATGCTCGTGCAGTTCGACCACGTTGGCGGCGGCGCTCTCGGCTGCGGTCAGCCTGTCGGCGGCGTCGCCGCCGGTGACCACGGCGAAGATCGCGCCGGCCTCGGCGCCGTTGATGGTCGCCCGCGACCAGGCCTGGCCGACGGTCGCCTCGACGCAGGTGGCGC
>JAIFKN010000106.1 GCA_020049615.1 bacterium
TGCCGCCGCGCGCCACCGAGTGGATGAGGGTGCGGATCAGCTCGTCGGCGCTGCGCCAGGTCGACTCGTCGCGGTGGTAGCCCCAGCTGCCGGACAGCGTCTGGCACGCCTCCCACACCACCTTGCGGCCTTCGTGGGTCGGCCACTTCAACGGGTTGAACTGCTCCGGCGTCTTGACGTCCCAGCCGTGCGGGATGTCGAGGCGGTCGTCGAGGATGACCTTCGGCGCCAGCTGGCGCACCAGCTTGAGCAGCTCCTCGCTCTTCCAGTCCTTGTGGCCTTTGCCGCTGCCGTCCGGCTTGGGATAGCTGAAGTCGAACCACAGCACATCGACATCGCCGTACTGGGTCAGCAACTCGCGCACCTGGCCGTGCAGGTAGGCGGCGTAGCGCTCCTGGTCGCGGCCGACGTTCATCTGCGCGCGGTCGGGCGACTCGCGGTGCGGGCCGATGTGCGGGTCGACGATGAAGTCGGGGTGGTGCCAGTCGATCAGGGAGTGGTAGAGGCCGGTGCGCAGGCCCTTGCCGCGCATCGCCTCGACCAGCGGGCGGAGCAGGTCGCGCTTGGCCGGCGTGTTGGTCGCCTTGTAGTCGGTCAGCTGCGAGTCCCACAGGCAGAAGCCTTCGTGGTGCTTGGTCGTCACGACGTAGTACTTCATCCCGGCGCCGGCGGCGGCCTCGGCCCACAGCTTGGGGTCGTAGAGGTCGGGGTCGAAGCGGCCGAAGTACTTCCGGTCGTACTCCTCGTTGCCCATCTTCTCGTTGTGGCGCATCCACTCGTGGCGCGCCGGCAGGGCGTAGAGGCCCCAGTGGATGAACATGCCGAAGCGGTCCTTGACGAACCAGGAGGTGTCGCCGTCGGTGGTCAGGACGTTGGCCGCAGCATGGCGGCGGAGGGCCGACGCCGCCATGCCTGCGATCGCTGGCGTCTATGTCCATTCGCGTGATGCTCGGGCATGACCGCAGCCGCCCCGATCGATCCGCTGTGCCGGATACTCACCGCTTGGCAGGCGGACATCGGGCCTGCCTGGAATCACCGGCTGTGCGATCCGTTCTGGCGCGTGTACCTGAACGAGCTGGCCGGAGCCGAGGTGGTGCATCCGGGCGGGATCCACCGACTGACTCCCGGGCGCTTGCACCTGCTGCCGGCGTGGGGCGAGTTCACCGCCCGTTGCCAGGGTCGGGCCGGCATCCAGCACTACCTCCACCTCGACCTCGCCGACTGGGGCCGCGGACTGTTCACCGCCCCGGTCGCGCTGCCGCCGGACCCCGCCGCCTGCGCCGCCATCCGCACGCTGTGCGACGGGATCTCGGCCTGGACGGCTGGCGGCAGGCTGCGCGCCCGCGCCTTCGCCCTGCAGGCCCTCGCCGGAGCGGTGGCGACCCTGCCGGCGGAGGCGCAGGACCAGCTGGTGGCCGGCATCTCGGGCGACGATCCGGTGGCGGTGGCGCGCCGCTTCGTCGAGGAGCACCTCGCCGAGAACCTCGACCTCGCCCGGCTGGCCCGCGCCTGCGGTCTCAGTCCGCGCCATCTCGGCGACGTCTTCCACCAGCGCACCGGGCGCACGCCGATGGCCTATGTGCGCGAGCGCCGGGTGGCCAATGCCGCCGAGCTGCTGCTCTCCGGCGCGGTGCCGATCGAGGATGTGGCGCAGCGCGTCGGCTTCGTCAACCGCCATCACTTCAGCCGCATCTTCGCCCGTCTGGTCGGATGCGGACCGGCCTCGTACCGGCGCACGCGGCGACCGGTCAGCGATCTCGCGGCGGCCCTGACTCCGGGCATGGCGGTCAGGCCCCGACAGGCCCAGTGATCGACGGCTGCGGAGACCGGACCCCCTTGCCCCGTGCCGCGCCGTCCAATGCTGCCCGCCCTTATGGAATGGCTCGTCCACGCCCTCGACCTCCACCTGTTCCAGCCGCACGACCTGCTGATCGTGCTGGTGCTGATCGTCCTGGAGGGCCTGCTATCGTGCGACAACGCGGTGGTCCTGGCCCTGCTGGTCAAGGACCTCCCGCCCGAGCAGCGCGGCAAGGCGCTGCGCTACGGCATCCTCGGCGCCTACGTCTTCCGCATCGCCGCCCTCTTCCTGGCGGTGTGGATCATGACCATCTGGTGGATCAAGGTGGTCGGCGGCATCTACCTGTGCTGGCTGGCGATCGATTTCTTCCGCAAGCACGGCCAGAAGAAGGACGAGGTCCGGCAGGTGAAGCTGATCTGGGGGCTCGGCGCCTTCTGGAGCACCGTCGTCTGGGTCGAGCTCACCGACATCGTCTTCTCGGTCGATTCGATCGCCGCGGCGGTGGCGCTGTCGAAGCACCTGTGGGTGCTGATCCTCGGCGGGCTGCTCGGCATCCTCGCCATGCGCTTCGCTGCGCAGGGCTTCGTCAAGCTGCTGGAACTGTTCCCGCGCCTGGAGGTCTGCGCCTTCGCCGCCGTCGGGGTCATCGGCCTGAAGCTGCTGCTGGAGTTCCCCATGGACGCCGTCGGTCTGGAGCGCCGCCTGCCCGAGGGCGCCACCTACACCACGGCACTGGAGTACCGCCAGCAGCTCGACCGGCACCTGCCGCCGCACTTCTCCATCCCGCATGTCATGAACGTCAACCTGACGGCGCCTGAAGGCCCGAAGCGCGTGCGCTTCGCCGCCGGCGAGGCGGGCGATGACGAGTTCGCCGATGCCGAGGCGGAGTGGGCCCTGCACCACCGTCCGTTCATCGAGATCGAGGGTTGGGCCAGCTCGCTGGTCGTGCTCGGCATCTTCGCCACGGGCTTCCTGCGGCGGAAGCGCGCGTAGGCTGGCGTCATGGCCACCAACCTCGACATCGACATCCCGGCGGTCGAGGAGCTCATGCGCCTTGGCGGCCACCGTAGCAAGCGCGAGGCGGTCGACGCAGCGGTGCGCGAGGCGATCGCCTGGCGCCGCCAGGCCAAGTCGCTGGAGTACCTCGGCACGGTCGCCTTCCCGGCCGGTCCGGCGCCCTCGGCGCTGGATGAGCAGGCGTGAACTCCGACCGGCCGGTCCTCCCCGATGGCGACGTGTGGGTGCGCGCCTTCGGGCGGCTCGATCCCGACCCGGGGGCCGTGCACGCCTTCCGCGAGCTGACCCGCGCGCGCCGGGTGCTGACCCTCGGCTGGATCAGCCAGGATCTGCTCGCCCGGCTCGATGACGAGCGCCAGGCGACGCGGCTGGCGTGGATCCTCTCCGGCTATCCCGAGGTCGTGCTGCGCCCCGATGACCACCTCGCCGCCGCCGAACTGGTCCGGCGCCTGCGCCGTTCCGGCCAGCGGCTGCCGGGGCGGGCCGCGCTGCTGTGGGCGGTGGCGGGGCGCATCGGCGCCGCGGTATGGAGCCTCGATCGCCGTTGGCAGGCGCTGGCGCGGCGTGGCGCGCCGGTGGTCGAGGCGATCGCGTGATCCTCGGCCTGGAGACCTCCTGCGATGACGCCTGCGCGGCGCTGGTGGCCGACGGCCATCGCGTGCTGGCCGAGGCCCGCGCCTCGCTCGAGGACGATCTCGCGGCGTGGGGCGGAGTGGTGCCGGAGATCGCCGCGCGCGGCCACATCGCCGCCCTGCCCGGTCTGGTCGAGCGGGTGCTGGCCGAGGCCGGGGTGGGACTGGAGGTGCTGTCAGGCGTGGCGGTGGCTGCGTGGCCAGGGCTCGCCGGCAGCCTGGCCAGCGGCGTCACCGCGGCCAAGGCCATCGCCCTGCGCCGCAGCCTGCCTCTGCTCGCTGTCGACCACATCGCTGCCCATCTCGCGGCGGTGCATCTCGGCCGCCCCGAGGTGCCCTATCCCTTCGTCGGCCTGGTCGCCAGCGGCGGACACAGCCACCTCTACCTGGTGCGGGCGCCGGGTGTGTCCGAGCTGCTCGGTGGGACGATCGATGACGCCGCTGGCGAGGCCTTCGACAAGGCGGCACAGATCCTCGGGCTGCCCTATCCGGGCGGTCCGCACATCGACCGGCTGGCAAGGCAGGGGAATCCGACCGCGGTCAGCCTGCCGCGCTCGTTCCAGCACGACGGCACGCTGCGCCTGTCCTTCGCCGGGCTGAAGACAGCCCTGCTCTACCACGCGCGCGGGCCGCTCGGCCGCGACCCGCTGCGCCTGGGGCCGCAGCAGATCGCCGACGCCTGCGCCAGCTTCCAGGTCGCCGTGGTCGATGCCCTGGTCGGCAAGCTGGATCTGGCTGCGCGTACGCACCGCGTCGGCAGCATCGCGGTCGGTGGCGGGGTGGCCTGCAACCGCGGCCTGCGCGAGCGCCTCGGCGTCCTGGCCGCGGAGCGCGGCTGGCAACTGCTGCTGCCCGAGCCGCGCCACTGCGCCGACAACGCCGCCATGGTCGGGGCGTTGGGATGGTTTCAGTTGCGCAACGGGGTACTTGCCGGTCCCGAACTGGTACCGCTGCCGACCGGCGTCATGGGACCGCGGCGAACCCCCGCCTCGCTCCTGCGTTGATCCTACCGAGGGCGGGACCCTCGCTTTGTGTCACACTCGCTGACGAGCTTCGGGCTCGTGGCTGGCGGGTGCGGCATGCCCGATCACACTGGCAGCCCGCCCCAGTGGAGCCGCCATGATGCTCAGCCGCCTGCACCGGATCGCCCCCACCCTGCTCGCCCTCGGTCTGCTGCCGACGGCAGCATGGGCCGCCGCCAGCGGCACCGAGCGCGACGCCCATCTCGAGGCCGTCCTCAGCCTGGTCGAGCGCGAATACCGCCTGCCAGCGCAGCGCCAGATCGCCGACTTTGTCAAGGCGGCCTATCCCGAGGCGGAGTGGCACGGCAAGTTCCTCACCTGGTACCATGCCGATCGCTTCCGCACCCTGGTCCTCGACAAGGCCGAGCAGACCCGCCTGGCCGCCGAGGCCCGGTCGCTCGAGGCCGAGCTCAAGGCCGCGGCCAAGGCCAACAAGCTGCCCAAGATCCTGGCCGACAAGCTGACCGGCAGCGGCGTGGTCATCCGCCTGGTCAACGACTTGCTGCGCGTGGTCGGCCAGGACCAGGTGCCCGAGCGCATGGGACTGATCGCCGAGCGCAAGGCGGCGCTGAACGCCACGACCCAGGCCCTGATCGCGGCGACCAGCGCCAACTGGGATACCGGCCTTGCGGCGGTGAAGGCCAACGCCAAGGCCGAGGAGGACGGCCTCCTGCTCAACGACAACGACCCCAAGTTCCTCAAGATGGCGCAGGCCGCGGTCGAGATGCGGCTCGACGCCGTGCGCGCCACCTATTTCGCGGTCAAGGTCCTGCGCGAGGTGGCCGAGCGCGGCAAGGACTTCGGCATCGAGGACGGTCCGGCGATCGAATTCCTCAAGCGCTTCACCACCGCCAACGCAGCCCTCCTGCAGGATTGGGATTACAACTGGGGCGACTATCATCCCTATCTGCGCGCCCTGTCCCTCGACCTCGCTGCCCAGGGGGCGCGCTTCAAGGTCAAGGGCATCAACGCCGACGACATGTCTGCCGATCTGCGCAAGATCCTCGAGCTCGATGTCGGCAAGGACTACGCCAGGGAGCCGGCGGTCGCCGAGGAGATCCGCACCCTGCAGGCGAAGAGCTGGGGTAACTACCTCGCCTGGTGCCGCGAGATGGGCCGCGATGTGGCGCCGAAGTGGTACCAGGTCGGCCTGGAGGCGTTCAAGGAGTTCAAGGACAAGACCAAGGCCGACCGCCATTTCCGCCTCGACCACGCCAACACCGAGCGAGCTGCCGAGATCGCCCGCATCTACTTCCAGGCTGGCCGCCTGATGCAGGCCAAGAACGATCCAGCCGCCGCCGGCGCCTTCAGCGCCGTCTCGGCCGTGCGCGCCAATCCGTTGGCGGGCAATGCCCTGATCATGATCAGCTGGCGTCCGGGCGGCGCCGTACAGCCCCAGGCCGGCAGCGCGTGGGGCGCCCAGCCGATCGCCGAGGATCCCGCCGGCGCCGTGCTGATGGGCAACGCCATGCTGCGCCAGGCCAACGCCAGCGGCGATGCCGCGCTGCAGCGCTCGTCGCTGATCACCGCTGCGGTCGCGTTGCGCAACGGCGTGCTCGGCCTGGCCAGCGCCAGCTACGCCGAGGGCGCCGACGAGGCCGCCCCCGAACTGTGGTTCCGCTACGCCGAGAGCATGAGCAAGCTGGGCATGCGCTGGCATGCCGCCCTGGTCGCCCAGGCCGGCCTGCGCCATCTCGAGGCGCGGACCAAGGAGCTGAAGGGCAAGACGCCGTGGCGCGACAAGAACGGCAAGTGGACCGCCAGCGGCCGCTTCGTCAGCCTGCTGGCCCGCAACTCGGTGACCTACGCCTCCAACCTGCTGGCGGCGGGCCGGGGCTCGGCGGTGACGCAGATCTACGACGACAGCATCAACCTGGTCAACTCGGTCAGCCCCGAGGACGGCGGCAAGGCCCTCGACCGCATCCAGATCATCATCGCGATCCAGGAGGGCGACTTCAAACGCGCCCTCGAGCTGACCGAGGCCTACGGCAAGAAGTATCCCGACGAGTTCTACGATACCGCTTCGATGCGTTCGTACGTCTTCTCGAGCTGGCTCAACAAGCTGAAGAAGCCCGACGAGCGCAAGCCGATCGCCGACAAGGCGATGAAGGAGGCCGCCGAGGTCGCCAAGCGGGCCAAGGAGGAGCTGCCCAAGACGAAGGATCCGGCGCGCAAGCGCGTGCTGAACCAGGCCTTGCGCGACGGTCAGTCACTTGAGGCGGTGATCGCGCTGAGCAGCGAGGACAACCTGCGTGTCCTCGACATGCTCGATGCGGCCTATTGGACCAACGCGCCGAGCGACCAGGACAAGGCGGCGCAGATGCTCGGCTACATGTGCCAGGCCCTGCGCCAGTGGTACCAGGCCCAGGTCAAGGACGAGGCGAAGCGCCTCGACGCCGCCCTCCTGGTCGCCTCGTGGCCGCGCGTGCAGACCGTCTATGACATCTGGAAGAAGCAGAAGGAGCGACTCAACACCCAGGAGGAGAAGGTCGCCAAGCAGGGCGTGCAGATCGCCTACGTCTTCAACGTCATCGCCAACTTCCAGATCCCGGCCATGCGCAGCCGGCCCGGTGCGCCGCCGCAGCTCGGCGAGATCCAGAAGGCGGCGGCCCGCGCCTATGCCGACCTGATCGAGCCGACCATCACCGCCGCCAGCAAGCCCGATCTCATGCTGCAGGTCGGCAACGTGCTCTGGGACCTCGACGAGCACGGCCGCGCCTGCCGTCTGTTCGAGCTCTATCTCAAGACCATGGGCGACGACCCCGAGCTGGCCGCCCTGCGCGACAAGCCCAAGGAGGTGCTTGCGGCGCTCGACGGCCCGATCCGCGGCCGTCCCGAGCTGCGCGCCAAGTGGGAGGAGGTGCTGGATCTGCTCCATGACGATCCAGGACTCGCCCAGCGCATCATCGACGGCCTCCCCGAGGCCGACTGGCGCGAGAAGAAGCGTGACTTCGTCCGCGCCATCGAGGCGATCCGCGCCCTGCGCGCCGACGCAGCGCGGGCCAGGATGTCGCTTGGCGCCGATTTCGCCAAGATCGACGAGGGTCTGGCCAAGCTGGAAGGGCAGATGCAGCAGCTTGGCCGCGAGCTGGCCGTCACCGCCAAGCTCGCCTTCGGCTTCCGCGAGCAGGGCGAGAAGGCCAAGGCCAACGCCCTGTACGAGAAGCTCATCGCCTACGATCCGACCAAGCCCGAGTACCTCTCCGCCACCGTCGAGCTGACCATCGACGAATACAAAGAGACCGGCAAGGTCAGCGAGGAAGTGCTCAAGGCCACCCAGATCAAGGCTGCCAAGGTGCGCAGCGACTCGCAGAACGGCACGCCGGTGTATTGGACGGCGGTGATCCAGGTGATGGAGCTGTCTCTGGCGCTGAAGGATCCGAAGCTGGTCAACGACCGGCTGCGGTTCGATGCGGTCAACCAGTCGACCCCGGCTGACGACCTGCAGCTGCGGCCGCGCGAGCGCCGCGATGACAAACGGGTGCGCCGCGCCGGCAACGCCCTGTCGGTCGAATTGTGCAAGCGCTACCTGGCGATCTTCGCCCAGCCCGGGGTCACCATCAAGCCGAGCTTCGCCATCACCGAGGTCGAGATCGATGGCAAGCCGGCGCTGATCTTCGTGCCGGTCGATGCGCCGAAGTTCGTCGCCGTGCGGCGTGAGCTCGATGACGGTACGGTCGTGAACTTCCTGTGGGAGGAGGGCAAGGAGCCGCCACCCGAACCGGAGGCGACCCCGACCCCGGTAGCCGTACCCGAGACGCCGCCGGTGGACGCTGCGCCTGCGCCTGCACCTGCGCCTGCACCTGCACCGGAGGCCAAGCCGTGATCCGCTCCCTGCTCGCCTGCTGCCTGTCGCTCGCCGCCGTGTGCGCGGGCGAGGTCCTCGCCCCGCATCAGGGTACCGTGGTGCTGCCCGATCGGGTGATGGCCAACGTCTGGGTCGTCTCGGAGACGAGCGACGGCGTCGTCGCCACCCTCGACGACAAGCGCGACAGCCCGACCTCGCCGCTGGAGCGCAAGCGCTATCTGCGCGTCGAGTACGTCCAGCCCAAGGAAGTCTCCTGGCTGCGCGGTGATACGTTCGCTGACAAGGGCCAATGGGCCGAGGCCGCAGCCCAGTTCCTGGAATCGACGACCAAGAAGGACACCTGGTACACGCGTGAGAGCGCCTTCCTCCGCGCCGCCGAGGCCTTCGTCCTGGCGGGCAAGCCCGATGACGCGATCAAGGCGATCGACGGCCTCCTGGCCTTCAATCCCAAGAGCGCGCAGCAGGCGCGCCTGACCTACCTGCGCGGCCAGTCGCTGGCCAAGAAGGGCGATGCCGCCGGGGCGCTGAAGGCCTACAGCGAACTGGCCAAGCGGCCGGACATCGAGTCGCTCTGCCTCGGCGCCCTGGGCCAGGGCGAGTTGCTCGGCGCCGACGGCAAGCACGACGAGGCGGCCAAGGCCCTCGCCGCCGCCTTCCTCAAGCTGGATGCGGGCAGGGACACCGAGCTGTTCGGCCGGATCGGCGTCGCCCTCGCCGCCGCGCAGCAGGCCGCCGGGCAGACCGAGCCGGCCATCGCCACCCTGCGCCGTCTCGCCTACGGTGCCGCCGACAGCCCGACCCGCGCCCGCGCTCAGCTCGCCTGGGCCAAGCTGCTCGCCGGCTCCGAGGCGACCCTGTTCGAGGCCTTTGATCACGCGGTGATCGCGCTCAGCGCCCGCGATGGCGGCTCGGCGACCGCCGAGGCCGGCCAACTCGTCCGCCAGCTCGGCCAGAAGATCGATAGGCTGCCCGAGGCCCAGGCTTCCGGCGAGCTGAAGGCCGAATACCGCCGTTACCTGTCGAGGTAGACCCATGCGCCAGCTCTCCATCTGCTGCCTCCTCTCCCTCGTCGCCCTCGCCGCCGCCGGCGAGGTGGTGATGGACCAGATCACGATCAAGGACAAGGGGCCTGCCAATCGCTGGATCGTCGCCGAGACGATCGAGGAGGTACGCTGGCGCCTGAGCCCGGATCCCGGCCAGGAGAATAAGACGCCGCGGCGCGACATCCGCGCGGTGCTCTACGCTTTCGAGCGCCAGGCCGGCGCCTACAGCCAGGGCCTGGAGGCGCGTGAGCGCGGCAAGTTCGCCGAATCGGCCGAGCTCTTCGGCCAGCTCGCCGGCGGCGAGCGCGAGGCCGAGCAGGTCGTGGGCGCGTTCGAGGCCGGCGCCAGCTGGGAGCTCGACGGCAAACACGCCTTGGCCGCTGCCGAATTCGCCAAGGTGGTCGACAAGTTCCCCGCCCATCCCCGCGCCCTCGACGCGCGCTACCGCCTGGGCATGTCGCTGGCCATGGCCAAGGACGCCAAGGCCGACGCAGTGGCCAAGAAGCTGGAGGAGGACGCCAAGGGCAGGCTCGGACAGCAGGCCAACGTCCGCGCCGCCGCCATCCGCACCGTCCTGGCACTGAACAAGAACGACCCCGCCGAGCTGCGTCGCATGATCAGCAAGGCCTCGTTCAGCGCCGAGAGCGAGCGCGACGCCTGGCTGCACTTCAACCTGTTCATCGCCGATGCGCAGCGCGCCGCCGGCCAGGGCAAGGAGGCCTCGGCGATCTACGAGCGCATGCTGCCCGCCCTCGCCAGCGACCCTGCGGCAGCCGCCCGCGTCCAGCTCGGCATCGGCCTGGGCAAGGTCGACAGCGACCGTCAAGGTGCGATCGTCGCCCTGCTCGCCCTCGATGCGCTGCCCAACGGGTCGCCGGAGCAGAAGTGCGAAGCCCGCTACCACGCCGGCCGGCTGATGTGGGCGGAGGTGCAGGCGATGCCCAAGCCCGCCGCAGACGACGAGCGCAAGGCGGCCTTCATCGCCGAATCGATCGCCACCGCCCGTCTGCTGCTGCAGGCCGCCGCCGACTCGACCTCCGAGCATCCGGCCAAGGCCCAGGCCGCCGAGGTCCTGAAGACCCTGCCGCTGGAGCCGGCCGAGCAGGCCAAGCTCGACGCCGAGAACAAGGCCAAGGCCGAGGCCGACGCCAAGAAGGGCGAGAAGCCCGACGCCGCTCCGGCTCCCAAAGGCGCGCCGAAGTCGCTGTAGGCAGCGGGCTGTTCAGGCCCCTCCCTGCCACCTCGCCAGGCTTGGCAGGTCCGGGCAGATCCAGCGCCGGAATTTGGCCGGCAGCCGGTCCCAGGCCGGACGTCGAGCACGCAGATCGTGCGCGTCGGACGCCAGCACGCAGGCCTGGGGGAAGCGCGCCAGCAGGCGGCGGCTGCGCCAGCGCATGGCCCAGCCGTGGATGCCCGCGACGTGTCCGGCCGTGATCTGCAGCAGGCCGCCGCTGGCGACGAAGGCGGCGAGCCCCTCGTCGTCGCCGCGCAGGCCACGGCAGCGCTCGGGGTGCGCCAGCACCGGCCGCCGCCCGCTGCGCACCAGGGCGAAGCAGCTCGCCCAGGCCCGGGCGGGCAGGTGGTCGTCGGGCAGTTCGACCAGGACGCAGGGTCCGTCGCCCAGGGGGTGGGCGGCTGTGGCAAAGGTCTCGGGATCGAGCTGGCCCGAGCAGTGATTCTCTGCCCCGAGAAACACATGCAGGCCAATGGAGGCGGCCTGGTCCTGCAGACGTGGCCAGGCCTCGGCGATCATCGCCTCCAGACCGTCAGGGGCGAACCGGGGGCTGAGCAGATGCGGGGTCGCAACCGCGGAAACCACACCTTGTTGACGTAATCCGACGAGCAGCGCCAGGGCGCTGGCCGGATCGGCGGGGCCATCGTCGACAGCGGCGAGCAGGTGGCAGTGCAGGTCGAGCACGCGCCACATCGGATCGATCTGGCGGCGGCGGCGCAACCGCAATCGTCCCTGTCCTGTCTTGACTCTCGCTGTGAACGGGCGATCAATGGAGGCACATCCATCGGAACACGCCATGCTTCGTCCCCTCCGTATCGTCCCCGCCATCCTGCTCGCGGCCTCCGCCGCCCACGCTGGCGAGGCCGAAGCCCCGGTGCAGGTGCGCGACTTCAACATCCTGCCGATGGGCAATCTGGCCTACGCCAACGGTACGCTCACCGTGCACCCCAAGGCGATGCTCACGGTCGGCAGCGACAGCAACATCTATGCGACCGAGAACGACACCAAGGAAGACGTCTATGTCGGCGGCCTGGTCGGCGTCGAGGCGCGCTACGCAGCCAGCGAGGCGCTGACCGCCGCCCTCGATGTGCAACTCCGCGCCGACCACTACTTCGATGAGGACGATCGCGACATGGTCGGCGGCACCGGCGCGCT
>JAIFKN010000098.1 GCA_020049615.1 bacterium
CCCTGCGGCGTGGCGGCGTCCTCGGCCAGGTCGCCCAGCAGCTCCAGGTACAGGTGGCCCGATTCGTGGAAGAAGGTCGAAAGGTCGGCGCGCTGGAACAGGGTGATTGCCAGGGGGCGGACGCCGGCGGCGTTCTTGCGGCCCAGGCTGATCTGGCCGCGGCGGGTGTCCTTGCGCTGTTCCAGGGGCTTGCCCTGGGTGTCGCCAGGCGGTAGGCTGCTGCCACGCGGATCGGTAATTGGGGCTGTCTCACCGCCAGCGTCGGGCGCCCCAGGTAGTACACGATCCGAAGAGGCCTCGGTGGCGCTGGTTGCCACCGAGGCCTCGTCTTTGATGGCCTCCAAGTGGTAGAAGCGATGGCCGGGCCGGTCGCCGCGGTACTCCTTGATGGTCAGCTTGATGGTCCGCGGCGATCCGTTGACCGTGGCTTGTGCCGCCAGCTTGAGCACCCGTACCACCTCGGGGTTGCCGCGCTTCTCCGGTTCTTCTGCGATCAACCGTGCCGAGCTGATCAGGTCGGGAAGCACGCGGAGCGCCTGGATCTCCACGGGCGTCGTGGCCGCTCCCAGAACGTGGTTGAGACCTGAGCGATAGTCCGCGCGACCGGAATGGTGTGCGGCGGTGTATTCAAAATAGAATACGAGCGACGGATGGAGAGTCGTGCAGGATGAAGATCCTGGATTTCGCGGAATTGCTGCGACACCTGCGGGCCGAACAAGGATGCTCGTTGGCCACTCTGGCTGTGGATGCGGGGTTGTCCCGGTCACATCTATCGAATCTCGAGCATGGGCGGCGGGCGCCGTCGCCGGAGATGACGGTTGCCTTGGCAAAGGCGTTCGGCCTAGCGGGATCCAAGGAGCGCACATTCGTGATCAGCGCGGGCCTGGCCCATGTGCCCGAACCGCTGCGGGGCGCGCTGCGGCAGGCTTTACGGGAACCGGGGCAACGCAGGAGTTAGCCAAGATACAGCGTTGGAATCTCTGCGACAGACACACGGCGTCGTTTCGGGTCGCCTGGTCGTGCGTCCGGCCGGAGCGGCTGATCCAGCGGACCTGCTGCGAAGACGGCTGGATGCGTGGCGACCAGGGAGGCGAGTGGTCGGGATCAAGGGTCAACGCACCTGGAAGTGGATTAACCCACCCCAGGCCTGCGCACCGATCAGCGACCGTGACCTATGCCCCGTCGACGACCTGCTGCGCGAGCGTGGTCAGGGCATCGACCAGCGCCTCGCCGTCGCCGGCGGTCCGTCCCCGCGCGACCGCCGCGTCGATCTCGTAGCCGCCAGCGGCGAAGTCTGCGCGCGCCGGCCAGTAGCCGGTCCAGCCGTTGGCGTTGGTCAGCAGGACCACCGGACGGTCCAGGCGGCGGCGCAGGTCGGCCGACAGGCTCTGGAACAGCTCGACCGGCGCGGCCAGCACGATCGCACCGCCGACCCCCCAGGCCGTCAGGTCGAGCTCACCGGTGCCGAGGCGCAGGGTGCGGCTCGCGCAGCGCAGGCCCTCGCCGGGCCGGGCGGCGTGGGCCAGGGCGCCGGCCAGCCCACCCGCCGCATCGCCGAGCAGGGCGAGGGCGGCCGGGTCGTCCTGGGTCGCGAGCCACGGATGGGCGTCGCCGCAGGCGCCGAGGCCGAAGACCGGGAAGCAGCCGGGCTGGTGGCGGGCGATCGCGGCACACGCCGCGCCGGGCCAGTCGGCGCTGACCACGCGGCTGGTCTTGCCCAGGCACACCGGATGCGCGCCGAGGCTGAACAGCAGCGCGCTGCGCCCGCCGGCGGCCCGGCGCAGGTGCAGCACGGCGAGGGCGGGATCGTCGCCGGGCCGGGGATGCAGGTCGGCCTGCTCCTCGGGGTTCCAGCATAGGCGCACTCCCGCCGGATCCGCGATCCGGCGGCGGTAGGCGAGGCCGCAGGGCGTGCAGGCCGAGGCCGCCGTCACCGGCACCAGCAGCCCCGCGGCACGCGCCGCCGCGTCGCTGGTGGCCGCCAGCAGACGGGCGGTGACGCGCTGCTCGGGCGCACCGCCGTCGGTGGTCACATGCGGCAGCGCCGCCGCGAGGTCATGGGCGAGTTCCGGGTCATGGGCCAGGGGGGCGCTGTGGGTGTGGGTGCAGGCGAGGATGACATCGTCCGGCGCCAGCCCGGCGGCGGCGGCGGCGGCGGCGCGCAGCCGCCGGGCGAGGGCCAGTGACACGACGCAGTGGTCGAGGCAGACCAGTAGGGCCGCGGTGGCGCCGTGGCGCAGGGCGATGGCGCGGGCGCAGAGGGGATCGTGCTCGCCATCGTTGCCTGGGGCGAGGCGCTCCTGGCGGAAGTCGTAGCCGAGCAGCGATTCGTCGCGCTGGGTGGGCATGGCGCTGGCGGCCCAGCCGGCGAGGAGGGAGGTCATGCGGCCAGCATGGCGCGGACGGACGGGCGTGAAGGCCCATCGCGTCCGCGGGCGTCAGCCCTGCGCCACCTGGGCGTCGAGCTCGCGGGCGGTGGCGGCCAGGCGGTCGGCCAGGCGCTGCACCGTCGCAGCCTGGTCCGAGGTCGTGCCGACGGCCTCGACCACGGTGGCGCTGCTCTGGGCGATCTCGCTGCAGATGGCGGCGGCCGAGGAGAGCGAGCCGCTCATCTCGCGGCTGGTCGCGGTCTGCTCCTCGACCGCGGCGGCGATCGAGGACTGGATGCCATCGATCTCGCCGACCACCTGGCGGATCTGCGCCAGGGCGGCGGCGGCGGCGGCGACCTCGGCCTGGATCGCGGCGACCTTGCCGGAGATGTCCTGCGAGGCCCCGCCCGACTGCCGGGCCAGGGCCTTGACCTCGCCGGCGACCACGGCGAAGCCGCGCCCGGCCTCGCCGGCGCGCGCCGCCTCGATCGTCGCGTTCAATGCCAGCAGGTTGGTCTGCTCGGCGATGGCGCCGATCACCTGCACGATCTCGCCGATCTCGCGGCTGGCTGACGACAGCCGGGCCACCGCCGCGTCGGTGCTGCCGGCGTGCGCGACCGCCGATTTGGCGACCTCGGCGGCGCGGCTGGTCTGGCGCGCGATCTCACCCATCGTCGCCTGCATCTCCTCGGCAGCTGCGGCGACCGAGCCGACCGCATCGCTGGCCTTCGCCGCGCCCTGGCCGACCGCATCGGACAGCTGCCGCGAGGTGGTCGCCGCGGAGGTCAGGCTGGAACTGGCCCCGACCAGACCGCCGGAAGCCTCGGTCACGGTCCGCGACGATTTCGCCACCTCGCCGAGCAGGCCGCCGAGCCGGACGGTGTGCTGGCGCTCCTGCTCCTCGTTGGCGAGGATCCCGGCGGCGACCTGCCGGCCCATCCGGCTGGCGGCGATGAGCGAGATGAGGCCGATCAGCAGCAGGGCGGGGACGCCGGCCTTGAGCGAGCTGTTGATGCCGCCCAGGGCCTGGCTGCCGCGCGCCTGCGCCTCGCCGGCCATCACGGCCGCTGCGGCCCGGGCCTGCTCGACCTGGGGCAGGGCTTCGGCCGCGGCGGTGGTGGCGAGCGCGACCGCCTCCAGGCGGCGCTGCAGCGCCGCGACCATGCCATCCTTGGCCAGCAGCAACGGCTCGACCGCATCGATCCGCTTGGCCGCGCCGCGGACCACGGCGACCTCGTCCTCGGCCTGCAGTCGCTGGCAGAGGGTGATCGTGTCGCCGAGCTTGCCGCGCAGTTCCCGCAGGCGCGAGACGACCCGGGTGCGGAAGGCGGTGGCGTCGGCGGCCTGGGTGGCCCGGTGCGGCAGCAGGCTGGCGTCGCTGGCGAGGATGCGGGCGAACAGCACGCTGTCGCGGGCCACCAGTTCCAGGCTGACGCAGTGGCCGATGGCCTCGAGCCGGTCGGCGACCGCGGCCGCGGTGCGCTGGGCGGCGACGACCAGGGGGTCCGACGCCTCGATCAGGCGGGTCAGCCAGGTGTCGACGAGCTGGGCGAGGTCGCGGCTGGAGGCCAGCGCCGCCTCGCGGGCCGCCGCATCCGCCGGATCGGCAAGCTGGGCCTTGCGGCGGGCCAGCAGCCCGGTGGCGGGATCGAGATAGCCGGTTTCGAGGGTGGCCAGCGCCTGGCCGAGCTCGCGGTCGGCCGGACGCGCCTGATCGAGCCGGTCGCGGATCTGGGTGGTGGCCGCGGTGAGGCGCTCCTCCAGCGGGCGCAGCTTGAAGCGGCTTTCGATCGAGGCTGGGCGGTCGACCAGCGCGCGCAGCTCGCGCAGGCTTTCGCGGATCGCCGACAGCCGGCGCAGTTCGCTCTCGGCGGCGGCGGCGGCGGCACGGGCCTCGTCGAGGGCTTCCTGCGCCTCGGAACGGCGCAGGAAGGCGTTGGCTCCGAGCTGGTTGATCTCCGAGGCGAGCTTGCCCATGCCCTCTTCGAAGCCGCGGGCGGCTTCCAGCGCGGCCTGGTCAGCGGCCAGGCGCTGGCCGAGTGCAGCCAGCAGGCGCCGGCGGAGGCTCTCCAGGGCTGCGAGGTCGTCGGCCGGACGGCCGAGGATCCCGGCCAGCTGCCGGTCGGCTGCTTCGGCCGCGGCGATGTCGGTCGCCGCCGCTGCCGCCGCCTGTTCGAGCGCCGTGCTGCCGGTCGCCGCGTTCATCGCCGCGATCGAGGCGACTAGGCGTTCGAGCCCCGTCTGCTTGCGGGTCGCGGCCTCCTGGGCCGGCGCCTCGCGCCCGGTCACCCGCGCGACCTGCCACAGCACCAGCGAGCCGGCGCCGACCGCGAGCACGACGACCCCGGCCAGGGCCAGGGACATCCGCCGGTTGAGCGTGCGCAGACTGTCGGCGAGGCTCATGCTGCGTTCCTTACTTGAGCGTCTCGACCGGCTTGGCGGCTCCGCCGGCGACCCGGGTCAGCCAGACCTTGTCCGAAGCCTGGCGGCGGTCGGCGGCGAAGCTGACGGTGAAGCCGCCGAGGTCGAGGCTGCCCAGCCCCTCCAGGCCGGCGACCAGCTTCTCACGGGTCGGATCCACCCCGGCCTTGTCCAGGCCGGCGAGCAGCACCCGGCCGGTGATGTAACCCTCGAAGCTGACGTAGCTCGGCTTGGCGTCGGCCTGCGCCTTGGCCAGCGCCGCCTGGTAGGCCTTGGCCAGCGGCAGGTCAGCATCGCTGGGCGAGGGCACCACCTGGCTGATGACCAGGCCGTCGGCGGCCGCGCCGAGCTCGGCGATCAGGCTTTCGGTGCCGACGAAGCTGATCGTCGCGAGCGGGCAGGCCAGGCCGGCGGCGCGCGCCTCCTTGACGAAGGCGGCGAGCGGCTTGTAGGGGCCGACCATGATGATGGCGTCCGGCTTGGCCGCGAGCATGGCGGCCAGCCCGGTCTGCACCGCCACGGTGTTGCGCTCGAAGGTGCTGGTCGCGGCGACCTTCAGGGATCGCTTGGCCAGCGCCTTGGTCGTGCCGGCGAGGCCGGCCTGGCCGAAGCTGTCGTTCTGGTGGAACACGGCGATGCGCTTGGCCCCGAGATCGGCGCCGAGGCGCTCGACCAGGATCTCGGTCTCATCGTCGTAGCTGGCGCGCACGTTGAAGACCAGCGGTTGCGGCGGGGAGCGCAGGAACATCGCGCCGGTGAACAATCCGACCACCGGCACGCCCGTTTCGATGGCGATGGGCAGGGCGGCCTTGGCGGTGGGCGTGCCGACGAAACCCGCCAGGCAGAAGACCTTGTCCGTCTCGACCAGGTGGCCGACCGCGTCGATGCACTTGTCAGGGTCGTAGCCGTCATCCTTGGCGACCAGGTGGAGGCGGCGGCCATGCACGCCACCGGCGGCGTTGGCTTCGTCGATGGCGGCGCGCAGGCCGAGGTGCATCCCGGTGCCGAGATCCTTGGCCGGGCCGTCGAGGGCGCAGGCCTGGCCGATGCGGAGATCGTCGGCAGCGCAGAGCAGGGTGGCCAGGGCGAGCAGGAGGGGGACTCGGTGCATGGTCGGGACTCCAGTCCCGCCACTCTACCCGATGCACCCCATGCCAGGCAAGAGGCAAGTCTCATCCACCGACCGGCGACCTCGGACCAACGCAGCCGCCAGCCGGCGGTTCAGCAGGGAAATTCCCCCTAATGTCCCTCCGGGCAGTGCGTTGACCCTGCAGGCGGTGACCTCATGTCCGACTGGATCCATGCAGCTGTCGAGCGCTATGAACGGCCGCTCGTCGCCTATGTCCACCGCTTCCTCGGGGACGTCGAGGCGGCGCGCGATGTGGTCCAGGATGCCTTCTTGCGCCTGTGCGCGCAGGAGCGGGAGGTGGTCGCCGGTCACCTCGCCGAATGGCTGTTCACCGTCTGCCGGAACCTGGCGCTCGACCGGTTGCGCCGCCGCCCCCGTGAGGTCGCCATGGATGCCCAGGATTCCACCATCGCCGAACTGCCTGCCAGCGCGGACCCGCCGTCGCAGCCGCTCGAGGCGGCCGAGGCGCGGGCCGGGCTGCTCGCCCTGCTCGCCACCCTGCCGCCGCGCCAGCAGGAGATCGTCCGGCTGCGCTTCCAGCAGGGGCTGAGCTACAAGCAGATCGCCGCCATCACCAGCCTGAGCGCGACCAACGTCGGCTTCCTCATCCACACCGCGATCCGGGCGCTGCATCAGCGGGCGCCCGCCGAACTGGAGCACAGCCATGCCCACTGACCTGCACCTGCAGCTGCTCACCCACTACGCTCTCGGTGAACTGCCGGCCGAGCGCCTGCCCGAGATCGAGGCGCTGCTGGCCGACGACCCCGAGGCCCGGGCCTGGGTTGCCAGCGTGCGCCGTACCGCCGCCGCCCTGGGTGCCGAACTCGCCGCGGAGGGTTCGGCCGGTCTCGATGCGGCGCGCAAGGCCGCCATCGCGCGGCGGGCGCGGCCGCCGCTGCGCCTGCGCCCCTGGCTGGTCGCGGGCGGTGCGCTGGCCGCGGCGGGGCTGGCCTTGGCGGTGATCGTGCCGGGCGTATCGCAGGCGAAGCGTGTCGCGACGCAGCCGACGGTGGTCGGTTCGCTCACCGCGCCTGCCCAGCCCGCCCCGGCGCAGCCGCCGCTGTCGCAGTCCGTGGTCATCCCGCTGCCGCCGGATGAGGAGGAGGTTCAGGTCGTCGCCGCGCTGTCGCAGCCGGAAGCCGCGGCGGGCGCGGAAGCGGACGCGGTCGTGCCCAAGGCCCGCGAGGAGGCGGTGGCCGAGAGCGAGATGGGCGGCATGGGCAGGTTCATGGCCATCGGCTGCGGTGGTGGTTCCGCCGGCATGTTCGGCGCGCCCCAGGACCGCGGGCTTCAGCCCGCGTCGGCCAGCCATCGCCCGGCATCCGGCGCCCCGCCACCAGCGGCCAGCGAGCTGCGCTACGGTGAGTTCCCCCAGCCGCCGGTCCTCGGCGCACCCACGGTCGCGCCGGGCGAAAGCTATGCGCCGGTGCAGGAATCCGCCTTCCAGGATCCGCAGCACGCGCCGCTCTCGACCTTCGGGCTCGACGTCGATACCGCCTCCTACGCCAATGTGCGCCGCTTCCTCGAACAGGGCCAGCTGCCGCCGCGCGATGCGGTGCGCATCGAGGAGCTGCTGAACGCCTTCGCCTACGCCGATCCGCCGCCGGCCGGCGCCGACCTGCCCTTCGCCGTCGGCGTCGAGGTGGCCGGCTGCCCCTGGGAGCCCGGTCATCGCCTGGCCCGCATCGCGGTGGCCGCCAGCACGCCGACGCGCCGTCCTCCCTGCAATCTCGTCTTCCTGGTCGACGTCTCCGGTTCGATGGACGCGCGCAACAAGCTGCCGCTGGTCCGGACCTCGCTCCAGCTGCTGACCACCCAGCTGCGCGAGGAGGATCGCGTCGCCATCGTCACCTATGCCGACACCACCCGCCTGGTCCTGCCGAGCACGCCGGGCAGCGCGCGCGGCACCATCCTCGCCGCGGTCGAGCGCCTGCAGGCCGCCGGCAGCACCAACGGCTCGGCCGGCATCCAGCTCGCCTACCGCACGGCGCAGGAGCACGCCATCGCCGGCGGGGTCAATCGCGTCATCCTGTGCACCGACGGTGATTTCAATCTCGGCATCTCCACGCCCGGCGGGCTGCAGACCTTCATCGAGGAGCAGCGCCGCACCGGCGTCACCTTGACCGCGCTCGGCTACGGCATGGGCAACCTCAAGGACGCCAACCTGCAGGTCCTGGCCGACAAGGGCAACGGCACCTACGCCTACATCGACTCCGAGGCCGAGGCGCGCACCACGCTGGTCGAGCAGCTCGACCGGCACCTGGTCATGGTGGCCAAGGACGCCAAGGTCCAGGTCGAGTTCAATCCCGCCCGGGTCGCCGCCTGGCGGCTGATCGGCTACGAGAAGCGCCACCTGCGCACCCGCGACTTCGCCGACGATCGAGTCGACAGCGGCGATGTCGGGGCGGGCGCGCATGTCATCGCCCTGTACGAGCTGGAGCCGCGCCCGGCGCCGGGGGCGGAGCAGGGCCTGCGCTACCAGGCTCCGGCCGGGCAGCGCGTCGACGCCGAGTTGATGTTCGTCCAGCTGCGCTGGAAGCGGCCCGACCGTGCGCAGAGCGAACTGCTGCGCATCCCGGTCGCCGATCGCGGCGCTGGTCAGGGGAGCGCCGATTTCCGCTTCGCCGCCGCGGTCGCCGCCTTCGGCCTGACGCTACGCGACTCGCCCCACCGCGGCTCCGCCAGCCTGTCGCTGGCGGACGGGCTGGCGCGCGACGCGATCGGCGACGACCGCGACGGCCAGCGCCGCGGCTTCCTTCAGCTGGTGCGCCAGGCGATGCGCGTGGCGCCGGGTCGGTAGCTGTCCTCAAGGACTCTAGCGCCACGCCCCTTCGAACACCGTCACCGCCGGCCCCTCCATGCGCACCTCGGCGTCGTCGGCGGGCCACCTGATGCGCAGGTCGCCACCATCGAGCCGTACGATCGCCTCGCGTCCGGGCAGCAGGCGGTCGAGGATCCAGGCCACGGTGACGGCGCAGGCGCCGGTGCCGCACGCCAGGGTGATGCCGCTGCCGCGCTCCCAGGTGCGCTGGCGGATGACGGGCTGGCCATCTTCATCGGGCAGGCGGGCGGTGACATGGACGTTGGTGCGGCGTGGGAACAGTGGATCGCGCTCCAGCCGTGGCCCCAGCTCGGCCAGGGGCCAGGCTTCCGGATCCGCCACCACCGCCACCGCGTGCGGGTTGCCCATGCCCACCGCGCGCCAGCGCAAACCGTGCAGCGTGGCCACCAACTCGGGTCCGGGCAGCGCCACCGGCACCGCGGCGGCGGTCAGCCGCGGGCGGCCCATCGCCACGCTGGCTCCGTCGCAGGCGCCGCCGGCGAAGCGCAGGTCGACGCGCAGCAGGCCGGCTCCGGTCTCGATCCGAGGCGAACGGTTGCCGCCCAGGCGGCCGTTGTCCCAGGCCAGCTTGGCGGCGCAGCGGATGCCGTTGCCGCACATCTCGCTCTCGCTGCCGTCGGCGTTCCACATGCGCATGCGCGCCTCGCCGCCGGCCGCGCCCGGCCCGATGACGATGAGGCCATCGGCGCCAACGCCGAGGTGGCGGTCGCTGACCCGCACCGCCAGGGCCGCCAGGTCCGCGGGCAGCGTCTCGGACCAGGCGTCGACATAGACGTAGTCGTTGCCGCAGCCGTGCATCTTGGTGAAGCGCATGATGGGGTACGGCTTCGGCTCAGCGTGGCCTGGCCACCGCGAGGGCGGTGGCCAGTTCGGTGGCGCGGACCAGTTGGAGGTCGCTGCCGGCCCCGGCCCAGCTCCGCCAGGTGGCGGCGGGGTCCTGGGCCACTGCCACATCAGGTTGGAGCGGGCCGCTGAGCACGGCGCCTCCCGGCGGCTTCAGGTGGGCGACGGTCAGCAACACGGCGTCCCCGCGCGGCAGCAGGAAGAGCTGCTGCACGGACCACTTGCCCAGGCTGGGCGATCCGACCAGGGGCGCGCCGCGCACGCGGTGCAGGGCGTGGGCCAGCACCTCGGCCGACGAGGCGGTGGCGCCGTCGATCAGCACCACCACCGGCACATCTGGCAGGCGCGCAGCGGTGGCGCTCCAGACCCGGCTGCGGGATGGCTCGCGGCCGGTCTGCTCGATCACCGCCGTTCCGGATGGCAGCCAGCCGGCAGCCAGCTCGACCGCGGCCTGCAGATTGCCTCCAGCGCAGCCGCGCAGGTCGAGGACCACGCCGCGCAGCTCCTGGCGCGCGGCGAGGGCGGCCTGCACCGCCGCGGCGGTGACGGTGACGGCGGCCTCGGCGTCGGCGGCGGGCAGGAAACGGCCGATGCGCAGGTGGACCAGGCCGGGCGCGATGTCCGCGACCACGGCCAGCCCATCGTCGGCGAGTTCGCCGCGCGTGATCTCCAGCTCCGAGGTGGAGCCATCGGTGAAGCCCAGTGCGAGCTTCGTACGGTCGCCGCCGCGGCCGAGGGCTTCGGCGAAGCGGACCCCGGCTTCCGGGCGCACGCCATCGGCGGCGAGGATGATGCAGCCGACGTGGATGCCTGCGGCTGCCGCAGGCGACTTGGGCACCACCCGCGTCACCAGCACGCGGTCGCCATCGCGCCGCCAGTCGAGGCCGAGGCCGACGCGCAACGGATCGCTGCCCAGGCCGTGCACCGCCACCTCCTCGGCAGTGAGGTAGGCGCCGTACGGATCGGCGGCCGCCACCAGGCCGCGGGTGGCGCCGGCCCACAGCGCCGCACGGTCGGGCGCGGTGACCGAGATGCGCTCGATCAGGGCGATCTGCGCCTCGAGGTCGCGCACCTGATCGACCAGTTCGCGCAGGGGGCCGTCCTCGGCGGCAAAGAGGGTGGTGGCGGCCAGCAGCAGCAGGGGGAGACGCATGCAGACATGCTAACCCTGGGACCGACGAGCTCCAGCTCGTCGGAATCACATCCATTGCCCCTAGGTCGAGCTGGTGCTGCCCTCTAACAGCTCGCCGCCCCTTCCTGCCCAAAGGGTTGCACAAGGGTCTTCTGGAGGGAGTAGCCAAGTTTGC
>JAIFKN010000116.1 GCA_020049615.1 bacterium
TCATCTCCGCGACCCACGACCACAAGATGCTGGCGGTGTCCGACCGCATCGTCTGGATCAAGGGCGGCCAGGTCGACCGGATCAGGCGGGTCAGCGAGATGAACATCTCGACCGGCTCCATCGGAGGCCACTGATGCGCCAGTTCGCCCTGCTGCCCCTGCTTGCCCTGAGCGGCTGGTGCGGCGCCGCTGAATGGCGGATCCCAGCTCCGGAGACCACGACCCATCCCGGCGACACGGTGCCAGCGGCCAGTCCGACCAGCTACCCCGATGCGACCGGATTCGCATCGCGCAGCCGGCAGATCGTCGAGGGACTGGCCAAGGAGGATCTGCAGAAGTGGCGCAGCGGCTACTTCAAGAGCGGTGATCCGGGCAAGTACCTGCCCGGTGCGGCGATGGCGAAGCTGATGCTCGATCCCGCCGATGCCATGGCGCGGACCTATCTCAACGACGAACGCAGCCCCAAGGAGCACTACCACTTCGCGGCGGTGAACTGGGCGCGCCTGCTGCCGATCTTCGGCGCCGCAATCGAACCGGCGTCGCTGGAGACCTTCGCCCGGTCGGGCGCGGACTACACCAAGTACCTCGACGGCGGCGGCACCGAGAATCACAAGACGATGTGGCTGACCAGCAGCCTGGTCCTCCCCGCCTTCATTCCCGGCGAGCGCTTCGGTGGCAAGGCCAAGGCCGAGGTGCTGCCGCAGCAGAAAGCCTGGCTGAAGGGCTATGTGCAGGACCTGTACCGCTACGGCCAGGGCGAATGGGACAGCAGCACGTACCTGATGTTCGGCCTGCATGGCATGCTCAACATCTACGATTTCTGCCCCGATCCCGAGGCGCGACTGTGGGCGCGGGCAGCGCTCGACTGGTTCGCTGCCGCCTACGCCCTCAAGTACACCGACGGCGTCTACTGCGCGCCCAACCAGCGCGGCCACGCCTCCGCGCCGGTCAAGACGATCAGCGACCAGAGCGGCTGGCTGTGGTGGGGCAGCGAACGGGCCGTCGAGGCGGCCGAGGCCGCCGGCTTCCGCTATGCCATGCTGCCGCTGACCTCGGGCTGGCGCCCGAACCGCGTGCTGGGCAACCTCGCCGGCAAGCGGGTCGCCGGACTGCCGGCGACGCAGCGCAACGCCAAGCCGAACTACTACTTCGGCCAGAAGATCCCGGCGGAGGCCAATGTCTGGCGCGAGACCGTGTATCTCGACCGCGACTTCAGCCTCGGCTGCCTATGGGCCGGCAACGGCGGCCAATGCACCCGCCTGCAACTGGTCGCCCGCGCCGACGGCGGCGCCCTGACCCTGACCGGCGGCTCGCCGGTCGGCCGCAACGATGGCGATGGTTCGATCCAGCGCTGGAAGTACGCCGAGGGCAACGGCCTCTACGACCAGAGCGCGATGCTCGACGCCACCCTGGTCTGCCTCACCCGCCTGCCCGACGATGAGCCGATCGACCACGCCTTCGTCGCCATCCCCGCCGGCTGCACGCCGGTCCGGCACGGCGACTGGTGGGTGATGCCGGTCGGCCGCGTCCGCGTCGGCGTCCGCGCCCTCGGCGCCGAGGCCGCCATCGGCGAGAGCAGCGTTGATCCGAAGGGCAAGGCCAAGACGCAGCCGATCTTGCGCCTGCCCGGCCGCCGGATCGGCTTCATCCTCCAGGTCGCCGCCGCCTCGGCGCATGCCGATGATGCCGCCTTCGCCGCCGCCCTCGCCTCATGTCCGGTCGATCTGTCGCGTCTGGCCGATCAAGCCGTCACCGTCCGCACGCTGTCCGGCAGGACCCTCGGCGTCGCCTGGGGTGAGCACGGCGTGCCGACGGTCTCGCTCGATGGCGCCGCCATCGACCAGGCCGGCTGGCCGGTCTATGACGGTCCATTCGTGCGTTGCCGCGACGGGGTGCTGACCGTCTCCGACGGCAGCGAGTCGTTCACCATCGACGCCACCGGCGACCTCCCGGTCTACCGATGATCACCGTCACCGGTCGCCAGCTGGCCGTCAACGGCGCCGCCGAGGTGCCGATCGGTTTGTTCGGCGTGCACGCCACCAAGCTCGATGCTGCACGCATCGCCGACTGGGGCATCGCATCGGAACGCCTGATCCACAAGCAGCCGAGCGGCGTGCCGCTGCGGCCGGAACAGGTGCAGCCGGGACTCGTCCACCTGGTCGAGTGCCTGTACGACCGCTACCAGCCGGCGCTGGTGCTGACCGATCCGGAGTGGGAGCGCAGTCTCGCCGAGCTCGGCCGCCGTTACGGCGAGCACGCGCGCGCCACCGGCCGGACGCATCTGCTCGAATTCTGGAACGAACCGTATCTCAACTGGTCGTGCAAGCCGGCGGTCAACTACGACGGCCGCCACTACGATCTCGCCGGCGCGGCCGAGGGCGCGCCGGTGACGCTGCGCGGCCAGGCCACCGAGCATCTGGTGTGGAAGCGCGGCCTGCTCGGCCACGACGCCGAGACCGGCGAGGTCAACCACGTCTTCGCCGGCTATGCCCCCCGCGGCCTGAAGGCCGGCGACACCTTCCCCATCCGCGGCCGCACCTACGTCATGCGCGAGGTGTGGATGGCGCACGACCCGACCCAGGAGTTCTACTGGGCCGGGCAGCAGAACAGCCTGTGGTACCGCCGCATGTACCGTGTCTTCGCCGAGTCGCTGAAACGAGCGAATCCCGACGTGACCCTGGCCGGCGGCTGGGGTTTCAACCTGTGGAACGAGGGGTGGGCCTGCTGGGAACGCCTGGTCCGGCCGCTGCTTGATGACTGCCTGCCGCTGATGGACGCCGTGCACGAGCACCACTACGGTGGCGATACCCGGCTGGTGGCGGCGTCCTATGAGGTCGCCACCGCCTATACCGACGCGCGCGGCCGACGACTGCAGTTCTGGAACACCGAGGCCGGCGGCCAGCTCGACCCGCAGCAGCCCGACACGCCGACCTCCGGCCACCAGGGCAGCCCGCTGCAGCAGGCGGTGGGTTCGATGACCTACATGCTGCGCGACATCGTGCATCTGCTCGACGTCTGCCCGGACAAGGCCAGGGCCCGCGCTGCCCACCAGGCTGAGCTCAACGGCGGCGACGAATTCGCCTTCCGCCTGCTCAAGCCGCTGCGCGGCCGGCTGATCGAGGTGCGCGGCGGCGATGCGACGCGCTGGTGCGTCGCCAGCCTCGACGGCCCGACGCTGGCCGTGGTCTGCTTCAATGATGGACGCGAGGATGCCGAGGTCCCGCTGCGGATCGCGGCGCCGGCCGGAACCAGGCTGGTCGCCGGCCGCATCCTCGGCGTGCGCCCGCGCGCCGACGGCCAGGGCCTCGAATTGACCGATGAGCCGTGGCCGATCGACGGCGCACTCAGCGTCGCCGTGCCGGCCAAGGGTGCGCGGACGCTGGTCCTCACCCTCGATGCCGCACCGGCCGCGCTCCCGCTCACCGCCGTCGAGCAGCATTTCGCGCATGGCGTCCTCGCCACCGTCGCTCCGGGCGCCGAACTGACGCGCACCATCAGCCTGCCGGCCGCCGCGCTGGCCGGCGCGGTACGGGCCCGGCTCAAGCTGGTCCTCGCCGATCAGGACGTGGACTGCCGTCTGAGCGTCAACGGTCACGCCGTCCCCCTGCCGCCCGCCGGCACCTGGACGGCGCGGGTTGATCTCGACCCGGCCCTGCTGAGCACAGAGACCCGCCTGGTCTTCTCCGCCGGCCCGCGTCCGCTGCGCGTGCTCATGGCCAGCGTCGAGCTCATCACCGAGCCTTGATAGCGCGCCAGCGCAATCGGACCACGCTCCAGGACAATCGCCCCGGCGTCACAAGCATCGTAGCCACTCGTATCCTGTCAGGGATTCCCATGTCAGCGATCCGCCCACTCCTGCCGGCCCTGCTGCTCGGCGCCCTGGCCGCTGGCGAACCGGTCCGCGTCGCGATCGAGGGCGTCGGCCTGTCACTGAACGGCGTCGACAGCGTGCCGCGTGGCCTGTTCGGGGTGCACAACGCGCCGCTGACCGAGGCGCAGGCCGCCGAATGGGGCATCGACAGCGTACGGGTGATCAACCGCTCCCCAGGCAAGCCAATGGTCGCCGATGGGATCGTCACCACCGTCGGAGCCGATGGCAAGCCGCGCAGTTCGGGCTATCCAGCCTCGATCGGGCCGTTCGTCGAGTGCCTCTACGATCGCTACCAGCCAGCGCTGCAACTGACCCGCGCCGACTGGCGCAACCACCTCGCCGCGCTGGGCCGCAGCTACGGCGAGCAGACCCGCGCCACCGGCAAGCACCATCTGATCGAGTTCTGGAACGAGCCCTACCTCAACTGGGCGACGCAGCCTGGTGTCAGCTATCTCGGCAGCTGGTATGACGAGAGCGCCGCCGAGGCCGGCAAGCCGATGAGCCTGAAGGTCACCGGCGAGGTCGCCCCCGGACTGGTCTGGGACCGCCGCATCTTCGCCGCCATCGTACCGTCGAACGGCCAGATCGACGCCGTCTCCACCGGCCGGATCCCGCGTGAGGGCAAGGCCGGCCAGACGGTAAAACTACGCTACTCCTCGCAGAGCATCACCCTGGAGGAGGGTGCGACCGTCGTCTTCCCCAACTTCGGCCCACGCATCTTGCGCCAGGTGTGGATCGGCAAGGACACCGAGCAGAAGCACTACTGGTCGGGACCGTACAACCGTCAACTGTACATCGAGATGTACCGGGCTTTCGCTGAAGCGCTGAAGCAGGCCGATCCCCAGGTCGAGGTCGCCGCCGGCTGGGGCATCAACCTGTTCAACGAGGGTTGGGACACCTGGCATCTGCTGTATCGGCCCACCATCGACGCCTTGCATCCTTGGATGGACGGCCTGCATGAGCACCACTACGGCGGCGATACCCGCGTGGTCGCGGCGTCCTATGAGGTCGCGTACGCCTATGCCCTGGGCAAGCACGGCAAGCGGCTGCGCTTCTGGAACACCGAAGCCGGCGGCCACCTGGATCCAGAGCAGCCCGGAAACGCCAAGTCGGCCAACGAGGGCACCCCGCTGCTGCGCGCCACCGCCGCCATGACCTACCTGCTGCGCGACGTCATCCACCTGATCGCGCGCTGCCCGGACAAGGCCTATACCCGCGCCGCCCACCACCCGCAGGAGAACGGTGGGGACTTCATCGCCTTCCAGATGCTCAAGCCATTGCGTGGGCGCCTGCTGCAAACGACGTCGTCGGCCCAGGACCTGTGGACGGTGGCCAGCCTCGCCGATGACCGCCTGGTGGTTGCGCTGTTCAACGACCGGCGCGAGGCGCGTCAGATCAACCTCGCGGTGCAGGCTCCGACCGGCCGGCGACTGGCCGGGGCACAGCGGCTCGGGCATCGTACCGCCACCCGCACCAAGGCCGATGGCACCAACGAGGATATCCTCGCCTTCCGGCAGGACGTTCTCCCTATCGCACCGGGTGCCGCCTGGCAGGGGCGGATCGACATCGGTGGCACCGCTGCCACCGTCATCGTCTTCGACCTGGAGGGGAGTGGGCGCCAGCTGCCGCTCAGCGCCTGGACCCAGCACGTCTCCGGCGAGGTGCTGCTGACCGCCGCCCCCGGCGTCCCGGCTGCCACCAGCATCGCCATCCCCGGAGCGGCCCTGCGCGCCGCGAGTGCGGCCAGGCTGCGCTTGGTCGTCTCCCCACCCGTCTCGCGACTGCGTTGCTCGTTCAATGGCGCCCCGATCGAACTGCCCGACGACGGGGCCTGGATCGTCGATGTGCCGCTGGGTCGGGATCGTCTCACTGAACAGAACGCGCTGCAGTTCACCACCGCCGGAGACTCGCCGGTGACCATCGCCTCCGCCAGCCTCTGGCTCCAGCATCCATGAACGGAGCCGCCGTGCGTGCCATCCTAGCTCTCGCCGCCTCCCTCGCCCTGCACGGAGCCGAAACACGGACGATCCCGAACGTCCTCGGCCAGGACTGGCCGTGGGAACTGGTCTCGATGGATTTCACGCCCGGCGCGGTCAAGGCCGACTGGGTGGCGACGATCGAGGGCGTCGACGGCCCGCGGCCGATCCAGCTCGAAGCGGTGCAGGTCGATGGCAAGCCGATGGAACGGGTGTGGTTCATCGCCACCGTCGGCGCCAAGCAGGTCAAGGCCGATGTCACCTTCGCGCCCGGCTCTGCGGCTGCCACCCTGGCGCTGCGCAACGAGGCCGGCTTCACCATCGTCGACAACGGCGTCGCCGAACTGCGGCTCAACCTCGCCTCGCCTGCCGCCGGTACGCCGTTCGAACGCACGCCGCACTGGCTCGGCGGCCTACGGGTGAAGGGCGAGAAGGCCTGGGACGCGCGAGCGGTGTTCTCGGGCACCTCCGCGGTGGCCACGGTGGCGGCGCAGCAGGTCGCCGCCGGACCGGTGTTCGCCGAGTGGCGCCTGACCTACGAATTCGCCGACGCCAAGGCGGACGGCACCGTCGAAGCCGTGCCGCTGATGCTCGGCAAGCATAGTTTCCGCTTCGCACCCAACCGCATCCCCCGCGAGGTGATTCCGAAGCAGGAACGGCGTTACGAAGTGGGCGTGCGCATCACCGCTGGCGATCCGTGGATCGAAGTGGTGGAACGCTACCGCCTGCCGCGCGATCCGGCGGTGAAGGACTGGGGCATCCACCAGACCATGCTCACCATCGGCACCCCCGCCAAGGACGATGCGCCGGTGCCCGGCTTCACCGCAGGCGACAGCCAGACGCACGACACGGTGCTGTGGATGCGCTGGTTCGAATACGACGCGTTCGGCGGGAACACCCGCCAGTTGGCCGACCCGGCACAGCCACGTCCGGCGCAGAAGGGCCGTCCCTTCGCCCAGATGCGCGCCCGCTGGTCGCAGGGCCCGGCCGGGACCCAGGACGTCATCATGACCAGCGGCGGAGACACCGCTCTGACGGTGGCAGACATGCGCCGCCGGGTCGAGGATCGTCTCAATCACGTGCGCAAGGAGGCGGAGAAGCCGGCGGACAAGCGAGGGAAAGGCAAGGAATTCGTCCCGGCCATCGCACAGGCTGCGGCCCTGCTGGCCGGTGCCCCCGGCGAGGATGACGCCGCACGCACCGCTCTGGCCGAGGCTTCCAAGCTGCTCGGCATCGGCATGCCCGCCGGCATCGGCTACCGTCCGGATGCGCCGGCCATCGGCCTCATCGCCGCCTACCCGTCGAAATGGGTCGGACCCTACGCCGGCACCATCATGATGCAGGCCTGGGACCGGTCCCGTGGCGTCTTCCGCATCCCGCTGCTCGACGGGGACAAGGATCTGGCCAGCAATCAACCCATCCACTACGGAGGACGCTGCTACGCCCTCGTCGCCGGCCGGCGTGACCGTTTCGACAGCACCGGCAAGATCGAATCATTGATCCGCCGGCACAGCGACTGGACGCTGACCGCCCAGGTCAACCGTTACCAACTCGATCGTGCCGCCCAGGGCAAGCCCAAGGGTGCACCGAATCCGGCGATGTACCTGAACAAGCGCTACCAGTGCGACGACGTCAACCCGACCAACTACGGCAACCGCCGCATGGTCAATGACGGCTTCGCCAAGAATCTCGACCAGGGCGCCGCATTCGGCCCAAACCAGGTCGCAGCCGGCTACATCTATTGCGACCTCGACGCCTGGCCGGGCTGGCACAGCGGCTGGGGCCCGGGCAACCCGAACTTCCACACCGACAAGTACATGGCCGCGATCTACGCCGCCGTGACCATGCGCGACCATCCGCACGCCAAGGACTGGCTGGCCTTCGGCCGTAGCTGCCTCGACGAAGATCTGTCCAAGGTGTTCCTGCCGCCGGACGGCGTCGGCAGCGAATGTCCCGGATATTCCGGCTACTCGCTCGGCCTGCAGGCCGAGGTCAGCAAGGCGATCTTCGCAGCGGGACTGGGCAATCCGTTGTTCGAGAACCCGCTGGTGGCCAAGAGCATCACCTGGCACCGCAAACTGCTCACGCCGTTCGACCGCCGCCTCGGCCTGCGCCACGAGGCGCCGATCGGCGACACGCACCGCTGGACATCCGGCCTCGCCTTCGACCACCTGCTGCCCTTCTACGAGCAGGCAGCGCCCGCCGTGGCCGAGGAACTGCGCCTGGCCCACCGCCTGACCAAGGACAAGCAACCCGGCGGATCGGGGGCCGAGAAGCTCGACTGGTCGAGCCAGGCGTTCAAGGGCTTCGGCGCCATCCTGCGCCACGCCTTCGGCACGCCGCAAGAGTCGTTCCTGGCGCTGAAGTCCGGGTCGACCGGTGGCCATTACCACAACGACGACCAGACCTTCCACTGGTACCACCGCGGCACGCCGGTGGTCCTCGACTACAACTGCAGCTACCACCCGCGCGGCGACCACGCCGGACTGCACAACGGCATCACCCTCGGCATCGAGGGAAAGGTGCCCAACAACGCCCGCAATACCGAGGTCGCAGCGATGGAGCAGCCCTTCGGACCCGCCGACGTGGTGCGCACAGCCTTCGCCGCGAACGCCGATGTGGTGGTCGCCGACCGGCGCATCCACGCCCTGAGCCTCAGCCCGCTCGACCCGCATGACGGGGAGTTCAACCGCGACTACCCCAGCCGGAAGGTCGACGCCCACCACCGCCGCCTGCTGCTGCTGGCCAAGCACGCCAAGCCCGAGCCCTTCTCCGACTATCTCGTCCTGCGCGACGAGATCCGCACCGATCTGCCGCAGCAGGTCAACCTGCACGTACTGGCGCGCAGCGCGCGGATCGACGGCGACCGCGTGTGGCTATCGGGCCAATGGGACCAGGACATCCTCGTGCAGGTGGTCGAGGCGACCGAGGCCAAGCTGGAGATACGGCATTGGGCCTACATCGATGAATGGATGGCTCCGCCCGAGGACTACCTGCCCAAGCCCGGCGAGACGGTCGAGGCCTGGGACGCCCGCCTGCCCAAGGAGCGTCCGGCCAGCGGCTGGAAGCCGACCTACATCAAGCGCGAGGAGATCGCCGCCAACGAGAAGCGCTGGCATGAGGCGCTGCAAGCCACCGATGGCCTGGCCCTGTCGCCACCACCGGGCTGGAACTCGACCTGGACCTTCGGCGAGGTGCAACGCTGGGTGCGGATCGCCAGCAAGCCCGGCACACCGGTCACCGTGGTCATCTACCCCTACGCCAAGGGCGCCAAGCCGCCCGTGATCACCCGCGACGGCGACGCGATCGTCATCGAGGCGGACGGCAAGCGCGAGCGCGTCGTGCTGTCCTCCGCCGCCGGCGCCAGCCTGGACGGCACCGCGGTGATGCCGCCGGTCGGCGCGGCGCTGGTCGGCGAGAATACGCCGCAGCTGCCGCGCTGATCAGACCAAGCCAACTGCGGACGGTGGGACTCGAACCCACAAGCCTTGCGGCAACGGCTTCTAAGACCGTCGTGTATGCCATTCCACCACGTCCGCTCTCAGGTCAGAGACCGCACATCCCCCCGCCGCACTCGCCGGCCTGGGCCGCCTCGCAGGACTGGCCCATGCCGCAGCCGCCCGAGCCGCATGGGCTCGGGCCATCAGAGGTCTTCGATTCGGTGAAGATGCCCAGTCCGCCGCTGATCACCCGCCGCACCGGCTCGCCAGTCTCGGGATGGACGCTCAGCGCCTTGGCGGTGATCGGCTGGTACAGCTCGAAGCGCACCGCCCGCTTCCCGGCCTGCTGCGGAATGGTCTCGTATTCGTAGGTAGGCATGGCCGGCATGATCCAGCACGCCGATCCTGGGCAAGCCTGGGACCTGCTCTTTGCCGGGGGAGGGGCTCGGCGTCTCCGCGACGGGGCGTACGACGCCAGTTTCCCGTCGCTGCGACGTTCGCCCCTCCCCCGTGACCCCCACCTGGAGGGCTGACTGCGCCTCCTGCGCTATTCGTGGTCTACTCCAGCTCGTCGGATGCACCGCCGACGAGCTGGAGCTCGTCGGTCCCAGGCCTCAGGCGCAGGTCATGGCCTTGTACATGCCCTCGTAGTCGCGCCCGGCCTTGTCCCACGACAGGTCGGCGGTCATGCCGCGCTTCTGCGCCGCCGCCCATTCGGCCGGGAAGTGCTGATAGAGCCCCAAAGCACGGTCGAGCACGGCCGAGAAGTGGCCGATATCGACCGGCCCGAAGGTGAAGCCGGTGCCGGCCCCGGTCGACACGTCGGTGACGGTGTCGGCCAGCCCGCCGGTGTAGCGCACGATCGGCAGGGTGCCGTAGCGCATGGCGTACATCTGGGTCAGGCCGCAGGGCTCGAAGCGGCTCGGCACCAGGAAGGCGTCGGAGCCGGCGACGAAACGGTGGGCCAGGGCCTCGTTGTAGCCGTACCAGGTGTAGACCCATCCCGGATGACGGGCCTGCAGGGCATTGAGGCGGTGCTCGAGGTGCAGGTCGCCGCTGCCCAGCACGGCCAGCTGCATGCGCCCGGCGATGATGTACGGGCTGACCGCGTCGATGACCAGATCGATGCCTTTCTGCTCGGTCAGACGTGAAACCAGGGCGAGCAGGCAGACGTCGTCGCGCTTGGCCAGGCCGCACTCCTCGCGCAGCGCCCGGCGGCAGGCCACCTTGCCGGCGAGATCGTCGGCATCGAAATGAGCCGAGATCTCCGGGTCGCGGGCCGGGTTCCACACCTGGGTGTCGATGCCGTTGGTGATGCCGCTGACCTTGTAGCCGTGATGGCGTATCACGGCATCGAGGGTCCAGCCGTACTCCGGGGTCTGGATCTCCTCGGCGTAACGCCGGCTGACCGTGGTCACGCGGTCGGCGAAGGCGATGCCGGTCTTGAGCATGTTGAAGCGACCGAAATGCTCGCAGTGCATCGCGTTGTACAGCCACGGGTCGAGCCCGGCGAGGCGCATGTCGTGGGCCGGGAAGGCGCCCTGGAAGGCGATGTTGTGGATGGTGAAGACCGAGCGCGTCGCCGGCAGGGCCTTGCAGAAGCCGCGCTGCAGCAGCACCGCAGGCCGGTCTGCCAGTCGTGGGCGTGGATGATGTGCGGGGTCCAGCCGATCGCACCGGGCAGGGCGAGGGCCGCCTTCGACAGCACGGCGAAGCGCCGCGCGTTGTCTTCGTACTCCTGGTGCTGGCTCGGGCCGTAGAGCCCGTCGCGGTCGTACAGTTCGTTGCAGGCCAGCAGGTAGACCGGCATGCCGTCGAGCATCACCTCGCCGATGCCGACGTGGTGGTCGACGCCACCGCTCTCGATGATCATCGGCGTGCTCAGCCACTTCACCCCGCGCTTCTCGGCCTCGACGTAGGTCCGGCGGTAGCACGGCAGGCAGACGCGGGCGTCGTGGCCGAGTCGGCGCAGCGCCGCCGGCAGGGCCTGGGCCACGTCGGCCAGGCCGCCGCTCTTGATGAACGGGGCGACCTCGGCGGCCACGTGGAGGATGCGCAGCGCTCCCTTCGGCTGGGCCGCGACCGGCTCCAGGGCTGAGGACGACTTGGCTCGGCGGGAAGTGGTGGCGGCCATGCGCGCTCCGGTGGGGAATGGCATGATCGCGGCCTGGAGGGCAGCAGCAAGGCGGTCGCCGACGAACAGCGCATTGGGTCTTTTGCCACAGAGGCACAGAGTTCCACAGAGGGCCACGGAGGAAAAGGTTGGGGTCAACACGAATCAATCGTCTCTGTGGCCCTCTTGCGAACCTCTGTGCCTCTGTGGCAAAGGATTAATTGCGGAACCCAGGATCACCGGTATTTCCCCAGCCCATGCCCGGCAAGGTCTTCATCGAGACATTCGGCTGCCAGATGAACGTGGCGGACTCCGAGCAGATTCTCGGCCGCCTAGCCCAAGCCGGCTGGTCGCCGGTCGACACGCCCGAGGCCGCCGACCTGGTGGTGTTCAACACCTGCTCGGTGCGCGACCACGCCGAAGCCAAGATCCGCTCGCGCCTGGGCGTGCTGCGCGAGCAGAAACGCGGCCAGCCCGGACTGAAGATCGCCATCGCCGGCTGCATGGCGCAGCGCGAGCAGGCCGATCTGCTGAAGAAGTGGCCGCATGTCGACGTGGTCGTCGGCACCGACCAGTTCGCCCGCCTGCCGGAGCTGATCGAGCGCCTCGACGTCACCGGCCGCATCGCCGCCACCGACTTCGGCGACTGGGAGGACGATCTCGGGGTCAACGCCCAGCATGACCCCGGGGTCAACGCCTACGTCCCGGTGATGCGCGGCTGCAACTACAACTGCACCTACTGCATCGTCCCCTTCACCCGCGGCCGCGAGAAGTCGCGCCGGCCCGAGGCGGTCGAGACCGAGGTCCGCCGCCTGGTCGAGCAGGGCTTCAGGCAGATCACCCTGCTCGGCCAGACCGTCGACGCCTACGGCAAGACCCTGGGCGACGGCAGCAATCTCGCCGGGCTGCTGCGCCGCCTGCACGCCATCGACGGCCTGCTGCGCCTGCGCTTCGTCACCAGCCATCCCAAGGACATCAGCGACGAGCTGCTCGACACCA
>JAIFKN010000215.1 GCA_020049615.1 bacterium
CGAATCGATCCGCGACGTCATCGCCTACCCGAAGACCCAGCGCGGCCGCGACGAGATGCTCGACTGCCCGACCCCGGTCAGCGACCGGCAGTTGAAGGATCTCCACATCGTCACCGCCGTCTGAGGCGGATCAGAACTGGGTCCGGTTGACCTCTTTGTAGGCTTCGACCAGCTTGTTGCGGACTTCGACCGCCAGCTTCAGCGACAGCTGGGCCTGGCTCTGCGCCAGCATGACGCGATGCAGGTTGTCGGTGTCGCCCCGCACTACCGACTGGATCGCTACGTCCACATCCTGCTGGCTCTGGTCGACTTGCTTGACGAAATCGGTGAGCACATCTTGGAAGGTCTTGCCGTCCGCGGTGGTCGCCGGGGCGGCCGGGGCGGCGGCCGGCTGCACCGGCTGGGCTCCGTAGAGGCTGCGCAAGGGATCGAGCGGCTGCGGCATGGCTTATCCGATCATCCCGAGATCTCGCCAAGGCGCAACGCGGATTCATGCATCCGCAGCAGGCCGCGCGAGGCGTTGGCGTTGGCGTCGTAGCTCTTGCTGGCGGTCATCAGGTCGACCATCTCCAGGATCGGATCGATGTCGGCCGAGGTCACCATGCCATCGCCATCGGCGTCGGGATGGCCGGGGTCGAGCCGGGTCTCGTAGCGCGGGCTGGCCACGACTTGGCTCTGGACCACCCCGGTCTGCTGACCGGCCTGGTCCAGTTCGGTGCGGAACACCACGCGCTGACGGGCGTAGGGCAGACCGTTGGCGAGCCGGTTGGTCGAGTTGGCGTTGGCCAGGTTCTCCGCCGCCACAGTCATGCGCAGGCGCTCGGCGCTCATCGCCGAGGCGCTGATCTCGAAACCGGTGAAGAGGGCGTTGGGCATGATCAGCCTCCAGGCGCCGAGGTGATGGCGGTGTTCAGCAGGCGCATCTTGCCGCGCGCCATCTGGGCGTAGGTGTCGAACAACAGCTTGTTCTTGGCCAGGGCGGCTACCTCACGCTCGCTGGACACGTCGTTCCCATCGACGTCGGCCGGCGTCGTCCGCGGTTCGTAGACCTCGGTCTCGACCGCCATGGCCTTGTCCACCCCCTGCTCGTCGAGTGCCGCGTTGAAGGCGTCCTCGAAAGCGACGGCGCGAGCCTTGAAGCCCGGCGTGTTCTGGTTGGCCAGGTTGCCGGCATGCACCTGCTGGCGCAGGACCGCGACATCCATGAGGCGGGCGAGGACAGTGAGCCGAGGGTCGTCCATGGTTGCGGGAGTGAACGCAAGGAACGGGCCAATTCGGCTCTGCCCCAAGGGTTCGAGGTCAGGGATGGGAAAACGAGTCGAAACCGACCCAGCGTACCCGGAATTGCAGCCCAAGTCCTTACCCCAGGCCCTCTCCACACGTCCCTGCTCTGAACCCCTAACCCTTGGCGCAATGAAAGTTATCCCCTTCCCACGCTCAAGTCCCGCTCAACCCTGCCGATCCTATCCATGAAGCCACGGAGGGCGTCATGGGCGACACCGATATTCGCGCAGCGCGCGACCGTATTGAAACTGTCGAGAAACGCATCGCTGCGATGCAGGACGCCGGCGTCGACACGGCAGCCTTGCGCGCCCAGTTAGCTTTCGCCCACCACGCCCTTCGGGAAGGTCGCCTGGCCGACATCGAGGCGATCTGCGATGAGGTGCTTGGCGCCGCGCGGCGTTTGGCGGAACTCGGTTCGCGCGCCTCGCAGGTGCGCACTCCGGCTCATGGCACGCCGGCGCAGCCCAACCGCGACCCCAGCACCGAGGAGATCCGCAAGGTCAAGATCGGCCGGGCACAACTCGCCGAAGAGGTGCGCGCCGCCATCGACGCCGAGGTCAAGGCGCAATACATCCCGTCAGCCAGTTCCCTCGCACCAGCGGTCGATCTCAGTCCTATGGAGAAGCGCCTGGCAGCCCTGGAATCCCGCCTTGGCGAGGTCGTGGTGCATGCCGCCGATGCCGCCGCCGTGGCAGGCAAGCTGCAGGCGATCGGCGCCAGGCTGGAGGCGGTCGAACAGCGACCAGCGGTTGGCGGGATCGATGAAACCACTGTCGCCAACATCGTCGCGCGGACCGTCGCGGAGGCGGTGCCGCGTCAGGCCTCCGAACTGCTGCGCGAGGCGATCACCAAGCTTCCCACCCGTGACGACCTGCACCAGATCGCCGAGACCCTGCGCGCCGACCTCGACTGGCGGCTGGAGAAGGCCGCCGCGGAACATGGCTGGTGCTCGCTCGTCGATGTGCAGTCAAGCGTGCGCAAGGCGCTTGCCGAGCAGGATCCCGGCATGATCGCAGGCGGCTCGCAACTCGGCCGCCTGGAGATCGCGCTCGCCGAATTCGTCCAGCAGTCCAAGGAACAGCAGGATCGCCTGATCGCCGCCCTGGCCGACAAGGTGGTGCAGCGGACGCAGTCGTTGACCAAGCGCATGCTGGTGCGCGATCCCGAGGCGCCGGCAGAGAAGATGGGAAAGCCGCCCGCCGCGCAGAAGCACGACACCGAGGAGCTGACCCCGTCGCTATCGGTGCCGAGTGGCGAAGGCTCATCGCGCATGGCGGCGATCACCGGGGTGCAACGCGCCATGCCTGGGACGGCTGCCACCGAGCCTGCCCTCGACCCGGTGCCGGCCGAAACGATCGAAGCCACCCGGCAAACGCATGGTGGCACGACCTTGTTCACCAAGCGCACGCCGGCGGTCCAATCGACCGCCCCCCCAGCCAGCACGGTCGAAGCCCCTCCGGCGGGCGATCCTGGTCCGGCCCTGCACGAACTGGTCACTGCCGAGGTCGAGCGGGCGCTGCGCGGAGCAGCCGCATCCACCCTCGGTGAAGGCATGGCCGGGATCGCCTCCAGTCCGATCCAGACAGCCGGAGCGGAGCCGGCCGCCATTGCCACTGTCGCCACCTCCGGGGAACGTGACCTCGCGGTGCTGGTGGCCGCTGAAGTCGGTCGCCAATTGGCCCTGACGGTGCCGGTGCATCTGCCACCGGCCGACAGCGATCTTGCCCGAGCCGTCGCCCGAGTGCTGCCGCAGGCTCTGCAGGATGACGCGGTGCGCACGGAACTCTTCGCCGTGCTCGCACTTGAGGCGGCTGGCAAGCCTGGAGTCCTTGGCGAACTCACCGGGTTGCGCCGATTCCTCAAGCGTGAATTGCAGGCCACTGCCAGCCAGTTGGGCGTCGCAGCAACGGTCTGACGCCCTGCGCAAGTTCTTTCTTGGACCTTCATAGTTCCACGGACGGCTGGCGACAGGTGCTTGGCGTGGACCTCCGCGCGTCGTAGGTTGCCAGTGCGCGACCGGCCCCTTCTCCGGCCGCCGACAGGACCATGCACATCCCCACCCTCGCGTTCGTCATGGCCGGCGGCAAAGGCACCCGGCTCGAGCCCCTCACCCTGGACCGCTCGAAGCCCTCGGTCCCGTTCGGCGGCAAGTTCCGCATCATCGATTTCGTCCTGTCGAATTTGATCAACTCCGGCATCAACAGCATCTACGTGCTGACCCAGTTCAAGAGCCAGAGCCTGAGCGAGCATCTGCAGACCTCGTGGACCTTCGGCTCGCTGCTGCGCAACCAGTTCATCCGCGCCGTGCCGGCCCAGCAGCGCACTGGCGAGCACTGGTACCGCGGCACCGCCGACGCCATCTACCAGAACTTCAACTTGATCGATGACCACAAGCCCGATCGAGTGGCGATCTTCGGCGGCGACCACATCTTCAAGATGAACGTCGAGCAGATGGAGGACTTCCACCAGCAGGTGAAGGCCGAGGTGACGATCGGCGCCATCCCGGTGCCCATCGCCGAGGCCAGCGAGTTCGGCGTCATGCAGGTCGACGAACACTGGCGGATCACCGGCTTCCAGGAGAAGCCCAAGAACCCGACACCGATCCCCGGTCGTCCCGACCTCGCCCTCGCTTCGATGGGCAACTACATCTTCGACCGCCAGCCGTTGGTCGAGGCGCTCAAGGCCGACGCCGCCAACCAGGCCAGCAGCCATGACTTCGGCAAGAACGTGCTGCCGGCCATGCTCGCCGCCGGCAAGCCGATGTACGCCTGGGACTTCAGCCGGAACCGCATCCCCGGTTCAAGCAACCCGGCCAATGACGGCTACTGGCGCGATGTCGGTACCCTGGACGCCTACTACGAGGCGACCATGGACCTGCGCGCCATCGCGCCCGAACTCGATCTCTACAACCAGGAATGGCCGATCCGCGCTGAGCCGAACAACTGGCCACCCGCCAAGTTCGTGCACAACTCAGAGGGACGCGTCGGCCAGGCCATCCAATCGATCGTCTGCGAAGGGGCGATCATCAGCGGCGCCACCGTCATCGACTCGGTCATCGGTACCCGCTGCAAGATCAACAGCTACTCGGAGGTGCACGGCTGCATCCTGCTCGAGGACGTCGACATCGGTCGCGGCGCCCGCATCCGCCGCTGCATCATCGACAAGCATGTGAAGATCCCGAACAACGATGTCATCGGCTACAACCGGGATGACGACGCCAAGCGCTTCCATGTCACCGAGAACGGGCTGGTGGTCATCCGCAAGAATCTGGTCGTGGAGCCGTTGAAGCGATGAACTGTCGCGTGTGCGCAATGGGCCCCCGTCGCCACGCGACGGGGCGGCCGCCGAGCGACGGTGGGCGGATACCATGGGCGAAGCCCATCCGCCCACGGTTTCGGAGCGCATGCGACGAAACCGAGTCGAGACAAAGGCCGTGGGGGCAGGCCCGCAGGGCCGCGGGGGCGGAGCCCCTGAACATATGATCTCCCTCGCGGCCGGCCACCTTGACCTGCCGGAAGGCGTCCTGCCCACCGACCGGGTGCGGCCGGACGGGGTCGTGGTCTATTCGTTGACCGCGCACGCCTTGTATGCGATGGACCGGCATAAATGGATCGAGAGCGAACATGCCCACCACGACCTCGGTCGCGGGGCCGTGGTCGACTGGATCGACCGTTATTGGAAGGGCTGGACCCGGGCCAAGCTGATCGAGCACCTCTACGGCTGGCGTTGCTGGGGCGCCTTCGACGAGGATGGTTTCGGCCTGCTTTCGCGCCACACGGTCGAATACCATGTCCCGCGCGAAGTGCTGCGCCAAGCGGCAACCATGCTGGCTGACGGGGCGGAGAACCTCGACATCATCAACTGGGCCATCGCCGCCGGCCAGGATCTCGATCCCATCCTCTGGCTGCTCGACCGCATCGACATCAACGCCAAGCGACAGCGCCTGCTCACCGACCATATCCGCCTCTTCACGGAGACCGTGCCATGACCGCCGACCAGCTCGCCAAGCTCCCGCTCAAGGATCTGCGTGCCCTTGCCGCCGGTCGAGGCATCGCCGCCTCGGCCAAATTACGCAAGGACGAACTGATCGAGGCGCTCGCCGCGACCATGTCCAGCGAGCGGCGGGAGCCGCCCGCCCCATCGGCCAGCCAGGCCGGTAGCTCGACTCCGCCCCAGGCCCAGTCCTGGCAGCCAGCACCGTCGGAGCACGGCCTGCCGGTACCGGACCGTTACGGCCGCGACCGCCTGGTGCTACTGGTGCAGGATCCGTCCCACGTCTTTGCCTACTGGGAGGTCGCGCCAGAGACCCTGGCCCGTGTCCGCGCCGAGGCCGGCAGTAACGCCGCGGCCGTCCTCGTCCTGCATGGACCCGGTGGTGCCGAACAGCGCGAAGTCGACCTCAATGGCGGCAACTACTACCTCGCGGTCGCTCCCGGCTCGCTCTACGAAGCCGAACTGTGTCTGCGCGCTGGCGACGGTCGCCTGATCCGCATCGCCATGAGCAACCGCATCCACACCCCGGCCGCCGGTCCGAGCTGGCGCACTGACGAGGCGTGGATGGAGGTCGACGAAAGCTTCCAGGATCTGCTCGCCCTGGCCGGCGTGCCGGGCACCCTTGGCAGCAGCATGGGCAGCGGTTCCGGGCAGCGGTTCCGCAATGTGCGCCAGATCCGCGTCCGCCCGCTCGGCGAGGAGGCCGAGGTCTCCGGCGGGGCGATCGCCGCCCCGCCGGCCGCCGCGACCGGCAACCCTGGCAGCCTCGGCGTCATGCGCAGCACGGTCGAGACCTGGTCATCCGCCTCGCTCTCCAGCGCGGTCCTGGCCCGCAGCGTCGCGCTCGGCAGCGGCTCGGGCAGCGGCCTGGGGCTGGGCGTAGGCGTCAGCAGCGCCCAAATGCTCTCCAGCGGGGTCCTGTCGTCGCGCTCCCTGTCCAGTCGTTCGCTCTCCAGCCGCAGCGTCGGCAGCGGCACGGTGATCGAAGGCGCCGCCGAGGCGCAGTATCCGGTTGACGGCGTGTTCCATGCCCCGCCCACCGGCCTGCCCAAGGCGGTTGAAGGCGTGCCCAGCACGCCCGCGCCGGCTGTCGCGGCACCCATGCAGCCGCAGCCGGGCCAGCCCGCCCCGGCGGCGCCCCCGGTCGCCCCCAACGCTGCGGCCCCGGCGCCCCCAAGCGACCCCCTCGCCTTCATCGGCGCGCCCAAGCCGGCCAGCCAGCGCAAGCCGAAGCCAGCGCGCGCCTGATCCCGCTCCACCTGACCCACCTGCTCAACGGACTTCCGGACTTCCGGACTTCCGGACTTCCGGACTGACGAATGCCCGACGGCCACTTCATGCTCGTGCTGCACGCCCACCTGCCGTGGGTGCGCCATGCCGAAGACCCCTTCTTTATCGAGGAGAACTGGCTGGTCGAGGCGATCACCGAGAGCTACATCCCGATCCTCTCGCGTCTCGAGCGCCTGGCCCACGAGGGGGTGCGCGCCCGCGTGACCATGACCTGGACCCCGCCGCTGTGCGAGATGCTCGCCGACCCGATGCTGCAGGAGCGCTACCGCGCGCGCGTCGGCAGGCTGCTCGAACTGGTCGAACTGGAGTGCGGGGCCAAGGAGCACACCCCCTTCGCCGCCACCGCGCACATGTACCGTGACCACCTGCGCTACTGTCTTACGGTGATGGAGCGTTTCGGCGGCAACCTGCTCGGCTACGTCCGCCTGCTGCGCGACATGGGCGTGGTCGAGCCGATCACGTGCACGGCGACGCACGGATTCCTGCCACTGATGTACACCCACGAGGCGCGCCGCGCCCAGGTGCGGGTGGCGTGCGCCAACTATCAGAAACACTTCGGCGAGCAGCCGCGCGGCATCTGGCTGGCCGAGTGCGGCTACACCCCGGGCGTCGAGGACCTGCTCAAGGACGCCGGCATCCGATTCTTCTTCGTCGACACGCACGGTCTGTACTTCGGCGAGCCGCGGCCTCGTTATGGCGTCTACGCCCCGGCCTACACCCCCTGCGGCGTCGCCGCCTTCGCCCGCGATCCGGACAGCTCGCGTTCGGTGTGGAGCAGCGAGAGCGGCTATCCCGGCGATCCGTTGTATCGTGAATTCTACCGCGACCTCGGCTACGACGGCGACTACAACTGGATCAAGGGCTACCTCCATCCCGATGGCGTGCGCCGGAACCTCGGTCTCAAGTACCATCGCATCACCGGCAAGGTGCAGTTGCACGAGAAGGCGCCGTACGAACCGGCGCCGGCCCACGCCCGCGCCATGGACCACGCCGGGCACTTCCACTACCACCGCGTCGAACAGGCCAAGTGGCTCGGCTCGATCATCGAGAAGCCGCCGCTGCTGGTCAGCCCCTACGACTGCGAGCTGTTCGGCCACTGGTGGTACGAAGGCCCGCAGTTCCTCGAGAGCATCTTCAGGAACTGCCACAACCACGGCTACCGCCTGATGCCGGTCACCGGCACCGAATACCTCAATGAGTTCCCGGTCCACCAGGTGGTGCAGCCGTCGGCCAGCAGTTGGGGCGACGCCGGCTACAGCGGCGTGTGGGTCAACCCGACCAACGACTGGATCTACCGCCATCTGCACATGGCCGAGGAGCGCATGGTCGAACTGGCCCGCCGCTTCCCCGAGGCCACCGGCGATCTGCGCGACGCCCTCGACCAGATGGCGCGTGAACTGCTGCTGGCGCAGTCGTCGGACTGGGCCTTCATCATGACCACTGGGACCACTGTGCCCTACGCGGTACGGCGGACCAAGGACCACATCAACCGCTTCACCGGCCTGTACGAGCAGATCGTGGAGGGCCGCCTCGATCCGAAGTCGGTGCACGAGATCCGCTGGCGCGACCCGATCTTCAGCGAAATCGACTATCGGGAGTGGGGATAGGGCAGGCTTGAGGCTTGAGGTCCGACGCCCCGCAAGCGTGCCCCCGACTACGCGTGCGTCATGGCAATGGACCTCAAGCCTCAAGCCTTCTTCCGCCGAGGCTCTTGAGACCGCCTGCCGCCGCCGCATCCTAGCAGCATGGCCGACTACACGCTGGCGGATCTCGACCAGCGCCCAGATCTTGCGCCCAACGTGCTCGCGCTGTTCGCCACCAGCTCGCAGGGCAATGGCCATGTCGTCTGCGGCATCCCGGCGCGCATGGGCCTGGAGCCGGTCGCTGCCGACCTCAAGGGCACGCTCGGCATCCTCCTGGCGATGAGTGGCCGGCGCCTCGCCGGGGCGCTGGCGATCTGCCCCTACAGCGAGGACCAGGTGACGTTGTGGGGTCCGGTCCTGCCCGATCTGCGCGAGCAGCCACGGGTCATGCCGGTGCTCATGCAGGAACTGCGCCGCGCCCTGCGCGAGGGCGGTTTCGCCTCGATGCGCGCCCATGTCGATGTGCGCAACCGCACCCTGCGCGCCTGGATGATGGCGGAGGGGTTCGCGCCATGGAAGGATCTGCACTGTTATGAACGCGACCTGGCAGCTTTCCGCGCCGCCGAGATCAGCGATGTGCACGCAGCCGCCCGCGGTGACCATGACGATGTCGCACGCATCCTCGCCGAATGCTTCCCGGACAGCGATCACCATCGAGCCAACCTCGTCCAGCGCGAGAACGAAGGGTATCGTCACTACCTGTTGCGACGCGACGGCAAGGCGGTCGGAGCGGCTGCCGTGCAGGGCGGCGGTCGGCGCAGCTGGCTGAAGCTGATCGGGGTTTGCAAGGCCGAGCGCGGTCGGCATCAGGCCCGCCAGCTGCTTGAAGGCGTCCTCGCCAGCGAGGCGCGGTTGAATCACCATGCCATCGGGCTTGAAGTCCTCGAAGACAACAACGCTGCCATCGCGCTGTATGGAAAGTCGGGATTCCAGCGTCGCTGGTCGGCATCGCTGCTCATCGCGCCGGTGTGAGGGGATTGCTGCTTCATTGCCCCAGGGGGTGGTTCATTGCCCCGCCAATGCCCCAGGGGTTAGGGTCGTAGGACCAGACCGCCATCGCTAGCGGAAACGGCACTCTCCTCACGACCCTAACCCCTAACCCCAGTGGCAATGACCCCCAGTGGCAATGACCCCCCAGTGGCAATGACCCCCCAGTGGCAAAGATGTCGCAGTGGCAATGATGCCACGCCATGCTCCGACTCCCCGATGGTCCCGTCGTCCAACTCGCCCTCGACTTCGTCAACCTCGAACCCGCCTTGCGCGCCGCGCGCGAGGCGGTGCCTGCCGGCATCGTCCTGGTCGAGGCCGGCACCCCGCTGATCAAGGCGGTCGGGCTCGAATCCGTCCGCCAGCTGCGTTCGCTGTTCCCAGGCACGTTGATCGTCGCCGACATGAAGGTGATGGACGCCGGTCGGACCGAAGTCGAATACGCCAAGAAGGCGGGAGCCGATCTGGTCATGGTGCTCGGCCAGACCACCGATGCGACACTGGAGGAATGTGTGCGCACCGGCAAGCATCTTGGCGTGTCGATCGGCTGCGACCTCGTGGCCTGTCCCGACCCGGTGGCCCGGGCCCGCCAGGCCGAGGCCCTGGGCGTCGATCTGGTCAGCGTGCATGTACCGATCGACCAGCAGATGCAGGGTGTCGAGCCCTTCGAGATCCTGGCCAAGGTGGCGGCGGCGGTGTCCATCCCGGTGGCCTGCGCGGGGGGACTGACCGCCGCCACCGCAGCGCGTGCGGTGTCAGCTGGTGCCCGCATCTGCATCATCGGCGGAGCCATCACCAAGGCTCCGGATGCACGGGCGGCGGCCGTCTCCGTCCTGGAAGCGATGCGGAGTGGAACCGTCATCTCCGGCAGCGTACGCACCCGGGTCGGACTCGACCGGATCCGCGAAGTACTTACGCGCATCTCCACCCCCAACCTGTCCGATGCCATGCACCGTGAGGGTGCCTTGCGCGGACTCGAGAGCCGTAACCCGGCTGCCCGCCTCTGCGGACCAGCCCGTACTGTCATCAGCGCACCTGGAGACTGGAGCAAGCCGGTGCAGGCCATCGACCGTTGCCAGCCCGGCGAGGTCCTGGTGATCGACGCCGCCGACGCCTACCCTGCGCTGTGGGGCGGTCTCGCCAGCCTGACAGCCGTGAAGCGTGGACTCGGTGGCGTGGTCATCAACGGCGCCTGCCGCGACCTTTCCGACATCCATCGCTGCGGACTCGCCCTTTGGAGCACCAAATGCTGTCCAGATGCAGGTGAGCCACGTGGCATCGGTGCCTTCGATCTGCCCGTTCTGATCGGCGGCCAGCAGATCGCCCCAGGCGATTGGCTGGTGGGCGACGAGGATGGCCTAGTGCGCATACCAGCGGCCAAGGTCGTCGAGGTGGGCAACCGCGCCGCCGATATCGCCGAACGCGAGGAACGCCTTGCCGCCGAGATCGGCCGCGGGCGCAGCCTGGCCGAGATCGCCGATCTGAAGCAGTGGGAGCAGCGATAGCAGCTTGGGGGCTTCCGCCCCCACGGCCTGGTAAGACCAAAATCGTCGCTGCTGGCTTTCCTGGTAGGCATACCTGGAAGGATGACCAGGGTGGCACTCGCTGACGG
>JAIFKN010000286.1 GCA_020049615.1 bacterium
CTTCGCCACCGTCCCCACCGGCTTCACCCGCTTCATGCGCACCTTCCTGCCCTGGCAGATGTGGCGCTTCGCCATGATCAACCTCAAGATGCTGCGCCTGATGCGCAAGAGCCATCACGGCGGGTGATACCCCCGTCGGCGGCGCCGGACCACCTCAGTGGGTGCAGCCGTGTCCGGCCTCGTGGTCGCCATGCCCATGATCGCAGGCGCTGGGTTCGCCGCCGGCCTGGAGGGTGCCGGCGCGGTACGCCGCCATCGCGGCCTCGACCGCGGTGCCCTCGGGCACGATGACCAGCCGCACCCCGGCCTGGGCGAGATGGCCGGCCGCCCCGCGGCCGATGGCGGTGCAGATGACGATCTCGCAATCGGCCACCGCCTGGGCCAGCGTGCCGCAGCAGCCCTCGGCATGACGAGGTGAGCGGCCACCGGCCGCGTCGATCGCGACCAGGGGAAAGTCGTGGCCGAAGCGGGCGACCTGCGCGCCGTCGGGCGAGGTGGCGACGGCGATGGGGGGCAGGGTGAAGGCCATGGTCAGTTCTCCGGGTGGAGGCGGCAGTCGGGGTTGACGAGGAGGTGCATGGCGCAGCTGCCGCATGCCGGGCAGCGGGTCAGCGAGGCCGGCCCCGGCCAGGTGCCGTGGCAGGCGTCGCAGGCCTGGACGGCGTCCGCCGGCACATCGATGACCAGCGAGCAGCCCTCGACGAGGACGCGGGCGACGGCCGTGCGGGCCCGTTCGAGGATGCGGCTGACGGTGGGGCGTGACACGCCCATGCGTTCCGCCGCCTCTCCCTGTTCGAGCCCCTCATGGTCGCAGAGGCGCAGAGCCTCCCAGCCGTCGGCGCAGAGGTGGACCTCGGTCAGGTCGGCCATCGGCACACCACGCGGCTTGAACACCTGGACGCGGGGGCGGGCTGAGATCCGGCGCTGGCACTGCGGTCGGGCCATGGCAGAGTTATGAGCATGCGTGCAGAACCAGCAAGCGGCGAATCCCCCTGCCATCAGGCGGCGATCCTTGACGCGATCACCGAGGGCGTGTTCACCGTCGACGCCCAGTGGCGTATCACCTCGTTCAACCGCGCGGCGGAGGCGATCACCGGCATCCCCCGCGCGGAGGCCATCGGCCAGCCCTGCCGGGCCGTGTTCCGTACTTCGGTGTGCGATGGGCACTGCGCCCTGCGCGAGACGATGGAGCGTGGCGAACCGATCCACTGCCGGCGCATCGAGATCGTCGATGCCGGCGGCAGCCGCCGCCCGGTCAGCGTGTCGACCAATCTCCTGCGCGGTCCCGATGGCACGGTGGTCGGCGGAGTCGAGACCTTCCGCGACCTGCGCCACGAGGACGCCCTGCGCAAGGCCGTCCGCAAGGAGGTGCAGATGGGCGACCTGGTGGCGATCAGCCCGGCCATGCGCCGGGTGCTGGATGTGCTGCCGGCGATCGCCGGATCCTCGACCACGGTGCTGGTCAGCGGCGAGAGCGGCACCGGCAAGGAACTGGTCGCCCGCGCCCTGCACCGCCTGTCGCTGCGCAAGCGCAAGCCGTTCATCGCGGTGAACTGCGGAGCGCTGCCCGACCAGCTGCTGGAGAGCGAGCTGTTCGGCCATGTCGCCGGGGCCTTCACCGATGCCAAGCGCGACAAGCCGGGACGCTTCGCCCTGGCCGAGGGCGGCACCCTCTTCCTCGACGAGATCGGCGAGATCTCGCCGGCCATGCAGGTGCGCCTGCTGCGCGTCCTGCAGGAGCGCACCTACGAACCGCTCGGCGGCACCCGCACCCTGACCGCCGACGTGCGCATCATCGCCGCTTCGAACCGCGACCTCGCCACCGAGGTGCGCGCCGGGCGTTTCCGCGAGGACCTGTTCTACCGCATCGCGGTGGTGCCGGTGCATCTGCCGCCGCTGCGCGAGCGGGTCGAGGACATCCCGCTGCTGGCCGAGCATCTCCTCGAGCGCCTCGCTGCGCGCGAGGACCGGCCGGTGCCGCTGCTGTCCGACGCGGCGCGGGCGCAACTCATCGCCTGGCACTGGCCGGGCAACGTGCGCGAGCTGTCCAACGCGCTGGAGCGGGCCTGGGTCCTGTGCCAGTGCGGCATCATCCAGGCCGAGCACCTGCCGCACGCGGCCCCGGGCTCGGCCCCCGACCGTGTGGGCAAGCCGCTGAGCGATGCCGGAAGATCAGCCGAGGCCGCTACGCTCATGGAGGCGCTGCGCCAGCACGGCTGGAACAGGCTCGCCACGGCGCAGGCCTTGGGAGTTCACAAGACGACGCTGTTCCGCAAGCTGCGCTTGCTCGGCCTCAACCCGCCCCGCTGCGCAGGCGAGCAGGGTTGATCGCGCACCGCGCACCATACCGCATACACCGACCACCAGGGACAACCACATGCCATCCATCACAGGCACCCGGACCGAGAAGAACCTGCTCAAGGCCTTCGCCGGCGAATCGCAGGCCCGCAACCGCTACACCTACTACGCCGGCAAGGCGCGGAAGGAGGGCTTCGTCCAGATCGCGGCCATCTTCGAGGAGACGGCGAACCAGGAGAAGGAGCACGCCAAGCGCTTCTACTCGTTCCTGGAGGGCGGCGAGGTCGAGATCACCGCCTGCTTCCCGGCCGGCACCGTCGGCACCACGGCCGAGAACCTGGCCCACGCCGCCGGCGGCGAGCACGAGGAGTGGACCGAACTCTATCCGGCCTTCGCCAAGATCGCCCGCGAAGAGGGCTTCCCCGGCATCGCCGCCGTCTTCGAGAAGGTGTGCATCGCCGAGAAGCACCACGAGGAGCGCTACCGTGCGCTGCTCAAGAACGTGCAGGACGGCACGGTGTTCAAGAAGGGCGCCAAGACCACCTGGGCCTGCCGCAACTGCGGCTACCTGCACGAAGGCGACGAAGCGCCCAAGGCCTGCCCGGCCTGCGCCCATCCGCAGGAGCATTTCGAGGTCCAGGCCGCGAACTGGTGACCGCCGGCCCCGACCAGCCGTTCCTGCGACGGTGGGCCTCGGCGCTGCTGTGGCTCGCCGCGTCGCTGCTGCTGGCCGTGGCCCTGTGGCAGGGCCTGGCGCTGTGGCAGCGCGAGGTGCGCGGCGTGCCGTTCCCCGGCCCCTGGGAGGTGCTGCTGCGCCTGGGTGGCCTGCTCGGCGGCGAGGCCTGGCTCGGCGGATCGCTGGCGTCGCATCTGGGCGCCAGCGCCGGCCGCTGGGCCGTCGGCTTCGGCCTTGGCGCGACGATCGGCCTGGGCTGGGGCCTGCTGGTCGGCGGCTCGCGCCTCGCCGCGCGCCTGACCCGGCCCTGGCTGGAGGTCATCCAGGTGGTGCCGGGCCTGGCGTGGATCCCGATCGCGCTGCTCGTCTTCGGCGTCGGCCCGGCCGCCACCGTGGCGATGATCACCGTCACCACCATCCCGGCGGTGGCGCTGGCCACCGCCATGGGGCTGCAGGCGATGGACCGCCACCACCTCGCCGCTGCGCGGATGCTGGGCGCGGGACGTGGCGCCCTGGTGCTGACCATCGTCCTGCCCGCGCTGCTGCCGCACCTGCTCACCGGCCTGCGCCTGGGCATGGGCGCCGCCTGGCGCGTGCTGGTCGCCGGCGAGATGGTGGTCGGGGTCGGCGGCGGCCTCGGCTACGCCATCCTGCAGTCGCGCTGGACCCTCGACTTCGAAGGCGCGCTGGCCGGCGTCCTGGTCATCGCCCTGGCCGGCTTGGCGCTGGAGCGCGGCCTCTTCGGCACGCTCGAGCGCCTGACCGTGGCGCGCTGGGGCCTGCGTGGCCGCTGAAGCACGGTTGCGGCTGGCCGGCGTATCCTTCGCCCATCCCGGGCGGCAGGTCTTCACCGGCTTCGATCTCGAGGTCGCGGCCGGCGAGCATCTCGCCGTGCTCGGCCCGTCGGGCTGCGGCAAGACCACGCTGCTGCATCTGCTCGCCGGACTGCTGCGGCCGCAGGCCGGGCAGGTCCTGTGCTGCGGCCGGCCGATCGCCGGCGTCAGCACCGAACGCGCCCTGGTGTTCCAGGACCTCGCCCTGTTCCCGTGGTACTCCGCCCTCGGCAACGTCGCCTACGGCCTGGCCCGCCGCGGCGTGTCGCGGGCCGAGCGCGAGCAGCGCGCCGGCGAGCTGCTTGCCCGCTTCGGCATCGCCGGCGACGAGGCGCGCCGCCACCCGCACGCCCTCTCCGGCGGCCAGCGCCAGCGCGTGGCCCTGGCGCGGGCGCTGATCACCAGCCCGCGCGTGCTGCTGCTCGACGAGCCCTCGGCCGCGCTCGACTCCGCCACGGCCAGCCTGATCCAGGCCGAGCTGCGCCGCGTCCAGGACGAGGCCGGCTTCGCCTGCGTCACCGCCACACACCGCATCGACGAGGCCCTCGACAGCGCCGACCGCTGCCTGATCCTGGCCGGCCAGCCCGCGCGTGTCGCCTTCGCCTGCGACCTGCGCAGTGCCGATCGCGCCGCCATCGCCGCGCGCATCCGCGCCCATCTCACCGCATCGGAGTGACCATGTCCCGCCTCCTTGCCTGCCTGCTCCTCGCCGCCGCGGCCATGGCCGCCGACCAGGCGCCGATCCCCTGCCGCATCGCCTATCTGGCCAAGCTGCACTACGCGCCGGTGATCGTCGGCCTCGCCGACGGCCTCTTCGCCAAGGCCGGCATCGAGGCCACCGCGGTCGTGGTCGGCCCCGGCTCGGGCATCCTCTCCGCCGAGGCCATGGCCACCGGCGCCGCCGACGCCGCCGCCATGGGCGACGGCCCGGTGATCATCTCCAGCACGCGCGATCCGCTGCCCGTGCTGCTGGGCGCGTATGTCGCCGCCGAGCGCCAGCACCGCCTGGTCGCCCGGCCCGGCGTCGCCATCGCCTCGCCCGCCGACCTGGTCGGCAAGCGCGTGGCGGTGATGCAGGGCTCCAGCACCTACGCCGGGCTGCTGCTGCTGTTCAAGCAGCAGCAGTTCGCCCCCGGCGCGGTCACCATCGTCAATCTCAACCCCAAGGACATGGCCGCCGCGCTGCAGTCGTCGCAGGCCGATGTCGCCGCGGCCAGCGACCCGATCCCCGATCTCATCCTGCGCAAGGTGGCCGGCTCGACCGCCGCCGGCGATCTCGCCGGCCTGGGCACCGACTATCCGTACTGCCTGATGACCACGCGCCGCTGGGCCGAAGCCCATCCGGACGGCTGCCGCCGCCTGGCCGCCGCGTTGACCGCCGCCTGCGCCGTGATCAACACCGAGCGCGAACGCGCTGTGCGCGTGGTCGCCGCCGCGACCAAGGACTCCGAGGCGGATACCCGCCGCTGGATGGAGCTGTGCCAGTGGAACCTGCGCACCGCCGAGCAGACCCTGCCGAGCCTGCTGCCGCTGGCCCAGGCGATGCAGGCGGCCGGCGCCCTGGCCAAGCCGGCGCGCCTGGCCGAGGCCTGCCCGGCCGCTGCCCGCTGAACGGCGGTCAGGCCTCCGTCAGGATCTGGGCGCCGGCGGCTCGACCGGCACGCTGACGATCACCGGCTTGCCGACGCTCCACACGCCGTCGACGCGGAGGTGCCACGGCTGGCTGTGATCGACCGTTCCGCCCAGGGGGATGTCGACATGCAGCTGCTCGGCGGCATGGCTGTTGATCCGCAGCATACCGGGGATGCGGAGCAGCTCCGTCGTCGCCAGGCCGTCGCCGTGGAAGCCGGAGCGCTCGAGGTAGACCGTGCCTGCGTGCTGCTGCGTCCCGACCGCCAGCGCCACCGCACCTGCGCCGCCTTCGGCCCCGAGCGTCACATCGCGATCGGTGGCGTTGCGCACGGTCAGGCGCAGATGGATCGCCTGGGCGTCCTGCCGGCAGCAGGTGATGGTGGCGACCAGTCCATCCTGCTCGGCGCTGTTACCAGCGTTCGGGCAGGAGGTGCTGCGTGCGCAGCCGCCGGCTACGCCGAGCGAGAGCGCCAGGGCGGCGAGGGTGAGGTTGGGGATGAGGGGCATGCGCATGACGTGACTCCGTGTCGGGATGTCCGATCAGGGAGCGTCCCATGTGCCAACGCGGACGCGTCCCGTAACCCCTTGGCCAGACGTTCAGGCATCGTCGCAGGGCTGCATCCGCGCTACTCCGGTAGCGCGCGCGTGGGCTACTGCCTGTGCGCCACCTGGTGCGGGTTCCACGAACCCGGCTGGCGGTTCAGCCGGATCGCGACGCGCACTGCAACCGGGATGCAGGCACGCTACCCGACTGGACGAGGTCTCTGTGCGGGCAAGCACTTAGCTGACGCGGCCGTTGGCATGCCGCTGGCTACCCCTGAGACGTGCATGTCGCCCTCACCGTTTGGAACGGCCAACTGGCCACCGTCGCCGACTTCTGCCAGCGCCTGCGCCTGGTGGAGATCGCCCAGGGCGCGGCCGGTGCGCGACGCGAGATCGACGCGCCCGGCAAGGACGCCTCGCGCTGGTGCGCCAGCCTGGCGGCCGAAGACGTCTCCACGCTGATCTGCGGCGCGATCACCCGGCACCTGGCCCAGCAGCTCGACGACGGTGGCATCGCCGTCGTCGATGGCTGCACCGGCCAGGCGGACGAGGTCCTGGCCGCCTGGATGACCGGAACCATCGGTCAACCGCAATGGCGCCTGTCCGGCTGCCAGCGCTGGCGCGGCGGGCGACCCTGCCGTCAGCGGCGCCAGCCGACCATCATCCCCACCGGAGATCCCGCCATGCGCATCGCCATCTCGTCCACCGGCTCCGACCTGGATGCGGCGCTCGATCCGCGTTTCGGGCGCACCCGCCACCTCGTGGTCTGCACCGCCGGCGCCGAGGCCGTGATCCACCACGAGAATCCGACCGCCGCCGACGCCGAGCATGGTGCCGGCATCCGCACCGCCGAGTTCGTCGCCGGCCTGGGCGTCCAGGCGGTGATCTCCGGCGCCGTCGGCCCCAAGGCCATGCAGGTGTTGCGCGCGGCCGGCATCACCGCCTACGCCAGCAGCGCCGCCACCGTCCGCGCCGCTCTCGCTGAATTGCGGGACGGCAAGCTGCACGCCGTGACCTGACCCCCCCTGCCAAGGAGACTTCCCATGCCCCATCGTGATGGAACCGGCCCGCGCTGGGCCCAGCGCCAGCCCACCGCCAATCAGGAACCGCTCCCGGCCGAGGCCGTCGGAGCCGAACCCGACCAGGCCGCACCCCGTCCGGGCTGCCGCGGCCAGGGCGGCACCGGGCGTGGACTCGGTCGCGGCCACGGCCGCGGATTCGGCTGCGGCCGCCGCCGCTGGTCGAACTGATGCCGGTCGTCGCCGCCACCACCGCGCATGCCCGCGGCCACAACTGCTGCCAGGCCATCCTGCACGCCTTCCAGGAGCGCTGCCTGGTCGATGACGGGCGCATCGCGGCCGCCAGCCGGGCCGGAGCCGGCCGGGCTCCTGGCGGTCGCTGCGGGGCGCTGCACGCCGCGCTCGAACTGGTCGAGGTGGAGCAGCAGCCAGGACTCGAAGCGGCCTTCGTCGCCTTCGCTGGCGCAGCCGCCTGCCGGGAGATCCGCCGGCTGCGTCGGGTCTCCTGCAACGCCTGCGTCGGCGAGGCTGCCCGTCTGGTGGCCGAGCGGCTGCGCCAGGGCGCGGCATGAGCGTGGCGGCTGGCATCCGACGCCTGCGCCTCGTCGTCCTCAGCGGCAAGGGCGGCGCAGGCAAGACCACGGTCGCCTGCGGCCTGACCCGGGCCCTGCGCGCGGCCGGTCATGCCGTGACGCTGGTGGACGCCGACGCCGAGGCGCCGGATGCCGCCGTGACCCTGCCGGTGCGCTGGCAGCCGCCGAGCACCGTGCACCTGCAGGTGCCGGTGGTCGACGCCGCACGTTGCGACGGCTGCGGCGCTTGCGCCGCGGGCTGCCAGTTCAACGCCCTGGCCATGGCCGGCGGGAAACCGCTGGTCTTCGCCGACCTCTGCCACGGCTGCGGCGCCTGCGCGCTGATCTGCACGGAGCACGGCGCCGCCATCCGCGAGCAGCCGTTCCCGATCGGCAGCGTACGCCGCGGTTCGGCCGCCTGGGGCGACCTGATCGAGGCCCGCACCGCCATCGGCGTGGCCCGCGCCAGCCAGGTGATCAGCGCCGCCTTGGCCGAGGCCGGCCCGCGCGGCTGCCAGATCGTGGATGGCCCGCCTGGCACCGGCTGCAGCGCCGTCGCCGCCCTGGCCGGGGCCGACCTCGCCCTGGTGGTGGTCGAGGCCACGCCCTTCGGCCGCCATGACGCGGCGCTGGCCATCGAGCTGGTGCGCTCCCGCGGCCTGCCGCTGCGCATCGTGCTCAACCGCTGCCTCGCCTCGGACCTGGCCGAGTCCCGCGCCTGGTGCGCAGAGTTGGGCATGCCGATCGCCGCCGTGATCGACGACGATCCCGACCTCGGCCGGGCCGGGGCCGAGGGCCTCGATCCCTGGCTGCACGCGCCGGCCTTCGCCGCCGTCTGCCGGCACCTGGCCCTGACCCTGACCACCCCGGCAGCGACGCCATGTCTGGAACCCGCCGATGCGCACTGATCCCGCCTGCATCCCCTGCTTCCTGCGCGGAGCCATCGCCACCGCCGAGCTGCTCGGTCTGTCCAGCGAGGATCGCCGGCGCTTCGCCGAGGAGGCCGGCCGGCTGGCGGCCAGGCACGACCCGCAGAGCTGCCCGCCGGTGCTGGGGCAGCAGGTCCAGCGCCTGCTGCGCAGCCTCGCCGGACCCGACCCCTACGCCGCGATCAAGGCGACTTCGAACGCCCTCGCCTGGCGGCTTCTGCCGGAGGTCGCCGCCCGCGTCGCCGCCGCCCAGGACCGCTTCGAGGCCGCTTTGCGCTACAGCATCGCCGGCAACTGCATCGACTTCGGCAAGGGCCATGGCATCGGCGAGCCCGAGGTGCTGGCGACGCTGCAGCGCCTGGCCGACCATCGGCTGGAGCCGGCGCTGGTCGACCGCGTCCGGCAGCTCTGCGCCGCCGCCCGCCGCATCGTCGTCCTCGCCGACAATGCCGGCGAGGTGGTCTTCGACCGCCTGCTGCTGGAGCGCCTGCCCGCCGGTCGCGTGACCGTGATCGTGCGCGGTGGTCCGGTGATCAACGACGCCACCAGGGCGGATGCCGTCGAGGCCCGCCTCGCCGACTTCGCCCGCGTCCTCGACAGCGGCAGCGACGCGCCCGGCACCATCGTCACCGACCTGGGCCGGCCGGCCTGGGACGCCATCTCCGAGGCCGACCTGGTGATCGCCAAGGGCCAGGGCAACTACGAATCGCTGGAGCCGAGCAGCCGCGACCACGTGCATCTGCTGCTGGTGAAGTGCGCCGTGGTGGCCGCGCAGACCGGGCTGGCCCAGGGCGCGCCGGCGATCATCCACCGCCCAGGGCATCTGTGGCGGCGGCTGTCCGGGGCGGAGGCCGCATGATCCGCCAGGTCGCCGTCGTCAGCGGCAAGGGCGGCACCGGCAAGACCAGCCTGACCGCGGCCTTCGCGCACCTGGCGGCTCCGCTCGTGGTGGTCGACGCCGATGTCGATGCCGCGGATCTCCATCTGGTGCTGGCGCCGCAGGAACGCGAACGCCACGACTACCACAGCCTGCCGGTGGCGCGCATCAGCTGCGCCAGCTGCATGGGTTGCATGGCCTGCGCCCAGGTCTGCCGCTTCGATGCCATCAGCCGGCAGGACGGGCGCGTGGTGGTCGACGAGTCGGTCTGCGAAGGCTGTCGCGCCTGCGCCCTGATCTGCCCGGCCGCGGCCATCGCCTTCCATCCCCGCTGCACCGGGGCCTGGATGGTCGCCGACACCGCTGTCGGCCCGCTGGTCCATGCCCGGCTGCATCCGGGCGCCGAGCATGCCGGCAAGCTGACCACCGCGGTGCGCGACCGCGGCCTCGCCCTGGCCGCCGAACGGGGTCTGGAGCTGGTGCTGATCGATGGTCCGCCCGGCATCGGCTGCGCCGCGACCGCCGCCCTCGCCGGGGTCGATCTCGCCGTCGCCGTCAGCGAGCCGACGCCGGCCGCCGCCGCCGATCTGGAGCGCCTGTGGCAGCGGACCGCGCAGCTGCGCGTGCCGCTCGCCCTCATCGTCAACCGCTGCGACCGCAACCCGGCCCTCGCCGAGCGCATGCTGGCCGAGGCCCGCGAGCGCGGCCACGCGCTCGGCCTGCTGCCGACCGATCCGGTCTTCCGCGCCGCGCAGCGGGCGGGCACCAGCGTCCTCGACCTCGCCAGCCCGGCGCTGCGCGCGTCGATCCAGGGTCTCTGGGAACGGGTGCAGACGCTGGCTGCCAGAACCGCTCCGCTCGCCGCCGCCTGCTGACCACCCCCGAGGCCACATGTCCGACACCTGCTCCTGCTCCTCAGCCACCGACGGCTGCGATCCCGCCACCTGCGGCCAGGCCGCCGCCTGCGCCAGCATCCCGGCCGGCTGCCCAGCCAGCCATCCCCAGGGCATCAGCCATCCGATCCTGGTCCTGTCGGGCAAGGGCGGCGTCGGCAAGAGCACGGTCGCGGTGCAGCTGGCACGCGGCCTGGCCCGGCGCGGCGCACGCGTCGGCATCCTCGACGCGGACGTCCACGGACCGAGCATCCCCCGTCTGCTCGGACTGTCCGGCCAGCGGCACGAGAACAACGGCACCCACCTGATGCCGATCTGGGCCAGCCCGCGCCTCGCCGCCGTCTCCGTCGGCTTCCTCATGGACGGCTGCGACACCGCGATCATCTGGCGCGGGCCGGCCAAGACCGGGGCGATCAAGCAGCTGATCCAGCAGACCGACTGGGGTGGTCCGCTCGACTGCCTGGTGGTCGATCTGCCGCCGGGCACCGGCGACGAGGCCCTGGCCGCCGCGCGGTCGTCACCACGCCGCAGGCGGTGGCCACCGACGATGTGCGCCGATCGCTCGCCTTCTGCGCCAAGCTGGGGATCAAGGTCCTGGGCATCGTCGAGAACTACGCCGGCTACGCCTGCCCGCACTGCGGCAAGGTCAGTCGCCCATTTCAAAGCGGGGGCGGCGAACGGCTGGCGCAGCAGGCCGGCGTCCCGCTGCTGGCGCAGCTGCCGCTCGATCCCTGCATCGTCATGTCCGGCGATGCCGGCGGCGATCCGCTGGCGCTCACACCGCTCTCCCCGGCAGTGGTCGGGTTCAACCGCATGATTGATGGCGTCCATCGCGCCCTGCCCGATCTCATCCCTGGTTCCACCCCGCTTCCGGAGCTTGCCATGGCCACCCCCGCCCTCATCGCCATCCCCATCAGCAACGGCCAGGTCGATCCGCACTTCGGCCACTGCACCGCCTTCGCCCTCATCGAGACCGACGGCGAGCGCATCATCCAACGCCGCGATCTGACCCCGCCCAAGCACGAGCCCGGCGTCCTGCCGCGCTGGCTGATCAGCCAGGGCGTGCGCGTGGTCATCGCCGGCGGCATGGGCGAACGCGCCCAGCAGCTGCTGGAGCAGGCCGGCGTTGTCGTGGTCATGGGCGCCAGCAGCGGCACGCCCGAGGAGTTGGCGTTCCGCTACCTCACCGGGGCGCTGGCCAGCCAGGGCGGCGCCTGCACCGCCCATGAAGGCCATGGCTGCGGGGGGCACTGATGGATGCACCCCACGCGCCGCTGACCCTCGACACGATCGCCCGCGACTTCAATCCGGCGTGGTGCGCCGCGGTCATGGGTACCGGCGCGGTGCCGCTGGCGCTGGGCTTCCTCGACCATCCCGCCGCCCGCTGGCTGGCCTGGAGCTTCGCCGCGCTGGCCGCCGCCATGTGCGTGTCGCTCCTGGTCCCGTGGACGCTGCGCGTCCTGCGCCATCGCGCTGCCATGGCCAAGGACCTCGACCATCCGGTGGCGACCAATTTCTTCCCCACCATGCCGATCGCCATGGTGATCATGGCGCTGGTGGCGCTGCGCTACCCGGAGCTGGTGGGCGGCATCGAGACCGCGCGCTGGATCGGCCTGGTCCTGTGGGGGATGGGCGTCGTCGGCATCTTCGGCTTCGGCTTCCTCATCCTGCCCCGGCTGTTCGCCAAGCCGGGCATCACCCCGCAGCAGACGACCTTCGGCTGGTACATCCCGCCGGTGAGCAAGCTGCTGGTGCCGGTCGCCGGCTTCGAGCTCGCCCGCCTGCATCCCGCCATCCAGGATCCCATCCTGGTCATCTCGCTGTCCGCCCTGGGCGTCGGCTTCTTCATGTTCCTGTTCGTCGGGGCGATGGTCTATCACCGCTATATCTACCATGAGCTGCCGATCGGACGCATGGCCCCGACCTTCCTCATCGGCGCCGTGCCGACCGCGATCCTGGCCATCGTGCTGGGCAAGCTGAGCGCCGCCGCCGAGGCCGGCGTGTGCATGCCGATCAACGCCCAGGTCATCGCGGCGGTCGCCCTGCCGATGACCGTCGCCCTGTGGGGCTTCTCCTTCTGGTGGGCCATGCTCTCCGGCATCATCATCCTGCACCATGTGCGGCGCGACGATCTGCCCTATGCCCTGTCCTGGTGGGCCTTCACCTTCCCGCTGGCGGCGCTGGCCATCGCCGGCGGCGTCAGCGCGAAGCTGAGCGGATCGCCCACCATCCGCGCCGCCTACCTCGTCTCGGTCGTCGTGCTGCTGCTCGTCTGGGCCATCGTCGCCTGGCGCACCATCGGCGGCGTCCGCGATGGCCGGCTGTTCCGTCCCGCCCACTGAACCTCAGGTATCCAGTCACATGTCCGATGACCGCGGCGATTGGACGCCTGCCCCCGCCCTGCTCGACCACATGCACCAGCCGCGCAACAACGGCTGGCTGCTCTATGCCGATGGCCAGGCCCATGTGACCGGCGATTGCGGCGATGAGATGGCGATGTGGGTGCAGGCCGACGGCGACCTGGTCGGACGCATCGTCTTCGTCACCAGCGGCTGCGGCACCTCGCACGCCGCCGGCAGCATGGCGACGGTGCTGGCCACCGGCCGCACCATCCAGGAAGCCATGCGGCTGACCCAGCAGGAGGTGCTGGCCGGGCTCGGCGGTCTGCCCACGGACCATGAGCACTGCGCCCTGCTCGCCGCCATCACCGTGCAGCGGGCCTGCGAAGACGTCCTGGTGCGCCGCCTGACTCCCGCCGAAAGCCCTCCATGAGCCTGCCCCCCCTCTCCATCGATCCCGATCCGGACTTCATCAACGACGCCGAGCTGGAGACCCTGCTGGCCAGACCCGCGCCGGACGAGGCCGAGGTCGCCGACCTGCTGGCGCGGTCGCTGGCCAAGGAGCCGTTGACGGTGGCGCAGACCGCCCGCCTGTGCCTGGTCCGCGACCCGGCGCAGATCGCCCGCATCCACGAGGCCGCCCGGTTGCTGAAGCGCGAGGTCTACGGCAACCGCATCGTCCTGTTCGCCCCGCTCTACATCGGCAACCAGTGCGTGAACGACTGCGCCTACTGCGGCTTCCGCTCGACCAACGCCTCGGCGGTGCGCCGCACCCTCGACCGGCAGGAACTCGTCCATCAGGTCGAGGCGCTGGAGGACAAGGGCCACAAGCGCCTGGTCCTGGTCTATGGCGAGCATCCCGACTACGACGCCGGGTTCATCGCCGACAGCGTCCGCACGGTGTACGGCGTGAAGCGCGGCCACGGCGAGATCCGCCGGGTCAACATCAACGCCGCACCGATGGACGAGGCCGGCTACCGCACGGTCAAGGCGGCCGGCATAGGCACCTGGCAGATCTTCCAGGAGACCTACCACCACGCGACCTACGCCAGCCTGCATCCCGCCGGCACGCGCAAGGCGGACTACCGCTGGCGCCTGAGCGGGCTGGGCCGGGCGATGCGCGCCGGCTGCGACGATGTCGGTCTGGGCGTGCTGTTCGGCCTGCACGACTGGCGCTTCGAGGTCCTCGGACTCATCGCCCACGCCACCTACCTGCGCGACTGCTACCGCTGCGGCCCGCACACCATCTCGTTCCCACGCCTGCGGCCCGCCTCCGGCATGGAGGTCGATCCGCGCTGGCAGGTCCGCGATGAGGAGATGCTGCGCATCATCGCCATCCTGCGCCTGGCGGTGCCCTACACCGGCCTGATCCTCACCGCCCGCGAGCCGGCGGAGCTGCGGCGCCAGGCCATCGCCATGGGCGTGTCGCAGATCGACGCCGGCAGCCGCATCGAGATCGGCGGCTACACCGAATGTGGCGACGCCCAGGTGCAGGTGGCCGAGCGCGAGCAGTTCCAGCTCGGCGACCTGCGCAGCCTCGACGAGGTGATCGCCGACCTGCTCGGGCAGGGCGAGGTGCCGTCGTTCTGCACCGGCTGCTACCGTCTCGGCCGGACCGGCGAGCACTTCATGGAATATGCCGTCCCCGGCTTCATCCGGAAGTTCTGCACCCCCAATGCCCTGACCACGCTGCAGGAGTACCTCTGCGACTACGCCAGGACGCTGGGACAGGGTGTCATCGCGCTGGAACTCGCCAAGCTGCCCAAGCGCAACCAGGGGGCCGTACGCAAGCGCCTGGAAGCGATCCGCGCCGGCACCGCCCGCGACCTCTACGTCTGAACCATCAAGGACCCGCCATGGACACCTACCAGACCAACCTCACCCGCCTGCAGCAGTGCGCCACCCAGCTGGGCCTGAAGCTCAATCCCGATCCCGCCCGGGTCGAGAAGGTCGTCGGCCTCATGGCGAAGAACTTCGACGCCATCGGCGAATGGGTCTGCCCGTGCAAGCAGAAGACCAAGCCGGCGGTCGCAGGCGCCGACATCTGCTGCCCCTGCCCGACCCTGCAGGCCGAGATCGCCAGCGCCGGCCACTGCCACTGCAAACTCTTCTTCAAGGTCTGACCCATGCCCATCGACGAACTGACCATCTCCCGCGCCATCCTCGACGCGCACCACCGCAAGCTCTCGCGCTGTCTCGACAGCGACGTCCTGATCGTCGGCGGCGGCCCGGCCGGCCTGGTCGCCGCCGCGCATCTGGCGGCGCAGAACCGCCGCGTCGTCATCATCGAGAAGCAGCTGTCGCCTGGCGGCGGCATCTGGGGCGGTGGCATGGCGATGAACGACGTGGTGGTGCAGGAGGAGGCCAAGCACCTGCTGCTCGCGATCGGACTGAAGCCGCGCAAGGTCGATCACGACCTCTACACCGTCGATGCGGTGGCGCTGGCCAGCGCCCTGATCTCCGCCGCCGTGCAGGCTGGGGCGGTGCTGCTCAACCTGACCTTCATGGAGGACGTCTGCCTGCGTGGCGGCGTGGTCGACGGCCTGGTGGTCAACCGCTCGCGCATCGGCGACGTGCTGCCGGTCGATCCGATCGTCTTCCGCTCCTCGGCGGTGATCGACACCACCGGCCACGAGGCGGCGGTGGTCGAGAAGCTGCGTAAGCGCCACCTGCTGCCGGCCGAGGTCTCGCTCGCCGGCGAGCAGCCGATGCACGCCGAGGCCGGCGAGCGCTTCGTGGTCGAGCGCACCGCCCAGGTCATGCCCGGCCTGTTCGTCGCCGGCATGTCGGTCTGCGCGACCTTCGGCGGCCCGCGCATGGGCCCGATCTTCGGCGGCATGCTGCTGTCAGGCGAGAAGGTGGCGCGGCTGGTCGCCGCCGCCGTCCCCGAGCGGGCCTGCTGCTGCCGGCCGGACGGCCAGCGTGCTTGAGGCGCAGGACCTCCTCGATCTGACCCGGACCCGGGCCCATCCCGACTGCGCCTACTGCAGCCCGCGGGCGCCGGACTGGCTCGCCATCCGCCTGCACGACGATGGCGCCGGTGGCGTCCAGGGCTCCTTCCCGTGTCCACCCGCCGCGGAAGGCTACCCCGGCCTGGTCCACGGTGGCGTCGCCTCGGGCCTGCTGGACGCCGCCATGACCAACGCGCTCTTCGCCCGCGGCGTGGTGGCGCTGACCGGCCGGCTGAGCGTGCGCTACCATCGCCCCCTGCGCCTCGCCCGCACCGCCACGGTCACCGCGCACGCCGCCGAACAGCGCGGCGCCTGGTGGATCGTGCAGGGCGAGATCAGCCAGGACGGCAAGGTGGCGGCGACGGCCGAGGCCTGGTTCCGCGATCAGCACGAACCCGAGAGCACATGAGCGCCAGCACCGTCCCGGGACTGCGCCTGGTGGTGGTGGTGGAGAACCGCTCCGCCCATGGTTGCGCCGGCGCGCATGGCCTGGCCGTCTGGCTGGAGGTCGGCGGGGCGGTGGTGCTGGTCGATACCGGGCCCGATCCCGCCCTGCTGGCCGCCAACGCCGCCGTTCTCGGCCTGGACCTCGCCCGGGTGGGGACGGTGGTGCTCAGCCACGGCCACGACGACCACAGCGGCGGTCTGCCGGCGGTGGTTGCGGCGCGGGCGGGCCGCTCCCTGACCGTGGTTCTGCATCCCGCCGCCTACCGCGCCCGCTTCAGCCGCCGCACCGGCGCGCCGCGTGCGATCGGCCTGCCTGCCGCGAGCCAGGCCGCGCTGCGCGCCCCGGGCGTCGCGGTCGTCGCCTCGGCCGGCCCGACCAGCGTCGTGCCGGGGGTCTGGGCGACCGGCGAGATCGTGCGCCGGCATCCGCTGCTGGGCGAACCGCATCTGGTGCTGGATGCCGAGGGCCGGTACGCCGACCCGCTGGAGGACGACCAGGCGGTGGTCGTCGATACGTCGCACGGACTCGCGGTGGTCTGCGGCTGCGCCCACGCCGGACCGGTCAACACCCTGGAAGCCATCGCGGCCCTCCGTCCCGGCGAACCGGTCGCGCTGCTCGTCGGCGGCCTGCATCTGGGTCCGGTCGCCGAACCGGTCCTCGAGCAGCTGTGCGTCGATCTCGGCCGCTACCGCCTCGCCCGCTGCGCCATCGGGCATTGCACCGGCGAGCTGGCCGAGCGCGTCTTCGCCCGTCGCCTCGGCGGCGGCGTCGCCACGCTGGCGTGCGGAACCCGCCTGGAGATCCCGTGAACGAGACCCTCGCCATCGAACCCATCGGCGTGATCAGATCGCCGTTCAGCGACCCCCTGGACATGCCCATCCAGTCCAGCGAGTCCGGCCAGCACCGCGGCACCGCCATCATCGTCCCGGCCTGGGCCGGCGGGCTGGCGGATCTGCAGGGATTCGAACGGATCTGGCTGCTGTGGTGGGCGCACCGCGGCCGGGCCGCCGAGCCGCTGGCGACGCCCTTCCGTGACAGCCGGCCGCGTGGCGTCTTCGCCACCCGCGTGCCGGTGCGGCCCAACCCCATCGCCATGTCCTGCGTCCGCCTGCTGGCGGTGCACGGCGATCGGATCGAGTTCGCCGGCGTCGACATGCTCGACGGAACGCCGCTCATCGACATCAAGCCCTATGTCTGGCGCTGGGACGCCTATCCGGGCCTGCGTTCCGGCTGGTATGACGAGGCTGGCCGGCCCGATGCGCTGGCCGATCGGCGTTTCGCGAGTCCCTGAGCCCGTTGCCTGGACGCGCGGCGGCGGATCATCCTGGGATGATCCGCCTCTTCGCGCTCGTCCTGGCTGCCTGCCTGCTGTCTGCCGCCGAGCCTGCCCCGGCCACGCCGCTGCTCGACCGGGCCATCGCCCTCAACCTGGTGCAGGAGCCCGAACTCGACCGCGCCGCGCTGCGCCGCGGCTTCTCCGAGCTGTGCGCCAAGGCGCGGCCGGACCTCGCCGCCGCCGCGGACGCGCAGGCCAAGATAGCGGTGCTCAACCGCATCCTGCTGGCTGAGCGCCAGGTGAGCTACCTCTCCAACCTGTACTGGCGCGATGCCACGCTGGCGGCGGCGGTGCTGCGTGGGCAGGCCAACTGCCTCGGCACCAGCACGCTCTACGTCCTGGCCGGCGAGGAGCTGGGCCTGCCGATCCGCCTGGTCATCGTCCCGCGCCACGCCTTCGTCCGCTGGGATGATGGGGGCGAGCGCATCAACATCGAGACCACCGCGGGCGGGCGCGAGATCCCCGACGCATACTACCTGCGCGAGATCGAACCGGCCGAGGCGCTGGCCATGCGCTACGGCAGCAGCCTCGACCGCGACGGGTTCCTCGCTGAGCTCACCGAGGCGGCGATGCACCACCGCTACGCCGCCGGCGATCTGGCGGAAGCGCGCACGCTGCTGCTGGAGGTCGAACGGCTGGCGCCCTGGCGGGCCGACCTCCGGCTCAGCCACATCGCGATCAACGCCGACATCACCAAGGACCGCCAGGCCGCCCGCCGGCAGATCGTCGAACTGCTGCAGCAGGACCCGCCGGACTCGGTCGCCACCGGCGCGCTGTGCTGGCTGGCCGAGGACGCCGGGGCGCGGCAGCAGCCGCAGCAGCAGCGCGAGATCCTGCTGCAGGCCTTCAAGCGCGCGCCGCGCAGCCAGGTCCAGCTCGTCCTGCAGTCCCTGGCCTTCTGCCACCGCACGCTGAAGGACTGGCGCGGGGCGGTCCGCTACTACGAGCTGGTCCTCGCCTGCACCGAGCCGAACGATCCGGCCCGCGCCGGGCAGCTCTACAACTACGCCATCCTGCTGAAGAACGACGGGCGGATCCCCGAGGCGCTGGCCGCCATCGACCAGGCCCTGGGCCAGAATCCCGAGAGCTGGAACCTGCAGGTGCTGAAGGCGGGCTACCTCTGCCTGTCCGGCCAGGTGGAGGCGGGCAAGGCGCTGTACGCCACGGTCAGGCCGCCGCGCGCCGACGCCGAGTTCTGGGCCAACATGCAGGCCTGGTTCTGCGCCGTCAGCGACCAGCGCGAGGAGTTCTACCGCCTCTTCGCCGTCGCGCTGGCGTCCGCGCACAGCGAACGGGCGCTCAACTGGATCGAGCAGGACGTCGACCTCGACCGCTACCGCGACGAGCCCGAGTTCCGGCGCCTGCTCGACGAGCACCGTCCCCGCCTGCTGGGCGAGAAGCCGTAGGCGCTCAACCGCTGCGCGGCCGGAACGCGGCGAGCACTGCCGGTTCGGTCTCCAGGCGCGCGCCGCCGATCAGGTCGAGGCAGTAGGGCACCGCCGGGAACACCGCGTCGAGGCAGGTGCGGATGGCGCTCGGCTTGCCCGGCAGGTTGATGATCAGGCAGGTGCCGCGCAGGCCGGCGGTCTGGCGCGAGAGGATCGCAGTCGGCACCTCGCGCAGGCTGACCGAACGCATGAGCTCGCCGAAGCCCGGCATCATCCGTTGGCACACCGCCTCGGTCGCCTCGGGCGTGACGTCGCGCGGTGACGGCCCGGTGCCGCCGGTGGTGACGATCAGCGAGCAGCCCTCCAGGTCGGCGAGCTCGCACAGCGTGCGCTCGATCTGCGGCTGTTCGTCGGGGATGACGCGGGCGACCGCCTCCCATGGGCTGGTCAGGTAGGCCTGCAGCGTCGCGACGATGGCCGGGCCGCCCTTGTCCTCGTAGATCCCGGCGCTGGCGCGGTCGCTGACCGTGACGATGCCGATGCGCGCGCTCATGCCCGCCGCCAGGCACCGCTGCGGCCGCCGGACTTGGCCTCCAGCCGGACGGCGTCGATGACCATGCCGCGGTCGAGCGCCTTGCACATGTCGTAGACGGTCAGCGCCGCGACCGACGCGGCGGTGAGGGCCTCCATCTCCACACCGGTGCGGCCGGCGAGGCTGGCGGTGGCGCTGATGCGCACCTCGGCGCGGCCGAGCACGAGATCGACCTCGACCGCGTCGAGTCCGAGGCTGTGGCACAGCGGGATCAACTCGGCGGTGCGCTTGGCAGCCTGGATCCCGGCGATGCGCGCCACCGCCAGGACATCGCCCTTGGCCACCGCCTGGCGGCGGATCGCGCGCACCACCGCGGCGGTGGTGCGGACCACGGCGCTGGCAGTGGCGCTGCGGCTGGTCATCGGCTTGGCTCCGACGTCGACCATGCGGGCGTGGCCCTTGGCGTCGAGGTGGGTGAAGCTCAGCGTGGCCATGCGGCGGCTCCGATGCGGGTATAGGCGATTCCGGCGCCGGCGGGCTGGGCGGCGGCGCCCGGTTCGAGGCGGAGGTAGGCGTTGGCCTGGTGCGGCTGCACCAGGTCGGCGCTGGAGACCGGCGGCAGCGGCTGGACCGCGTCGCCTTGCACCCGCGCCGGCAGGAACCAGGTGCGGTCCTTGTTCTCCGGCAGGGCCGCAGCCAGCACACCACGTCCGCCGAGCGGCACGTGGCCGAGGCCGGCGAGGCGGCGCAGCGCCGGGATGGCGTAGCGGCAGGCGCAGAGGTGCGCGGCGAGCGGATTGCCGGGCAGGCCGAACAGCAGCTGCCGGCCGCGCCGCGCCAGCAGCAGCGGCTTGCCCGGGCGCTGCGCCACCTTGTGCAGCAGCGTCTCGGCGCCGAGGCGGGCGAGCGCGCCGGGCACCTCGTCGTGGGTGCCGGCGGAGACTCCGCCGCTCAACACCACCACGTCGGCCCCCTCCAGCGACCGCAGGCAGGCGAGCAGCGCCCCGGGGTCGTCGGCCACGGTGCGGCAGGTGGCGGCGAGGCCGGCTTCCTCGAACAGGGCGGCCAGCATCGGGCCGTTGCTGTCGCGGATCTGGCCGGGCCGCGACGGATCGCCGGTCAGCTCGCTGCCGGTGGTCACCACCGCCACCAGCGGCCGCGGCAGTACAGCCAGCTCGCGCAGGCCGACGCCGATCGCCGCGGCCAGCGCCATCGGCGTCACCAGCGCGCCTGCCCGGGCCCACGGCGCTCCGGCGGCACATTCGGCGCCGCGCGCGACGATGTTGGCGCCTGGGCGGATGCGCTCGGGCAGGACCACCCGTCCGCCCGTGCGCGTGGCCTGCTCGCCCGGGACCACGCCTTCCGCGCCGGCCGGCACCGGGGCTCCGGTCATGATCGGATGGGCCTGGCCCGGCTGCAGCGGCGCCCGCGCCGCGCCGTCGCCGGCGGCGATCTCGTCGAGGATGGCGACGCTGCGGCCGGCATCGGCCAGGCGCACGGCCCAGCCATCCATCATCGCGCGATCGAATGGCGGCAGGTCGGCTGCCGCCAGCGCGTCCTCGGCCAGCACCAGGCCGCGGCAGCGCTCGGGCGCGAGCCGCACCGCCGTCGGCTGCGGCACGGCGGCCAGCACCAGGGCGAGGGCCTCGTCGGGTTCGAGCAGGCTCATGGGCCCTCCGGGCGCAGGACGGCGCCCTGGCTCCACTCCACCGCGCCGTCGGCGAAGGTCTCGCGCTTCCACACCGGCACGCGGGCCTTGATCTCATCCATGATCCAGGCGCAGGCGGCGAAGGCCTCGCCGCGGTGCGCAGCGGCGGCGCCGACCCACACCGCCGCTTCGCCGACCTCGAGGTGGCCGGTGCGGTGGCAGGCGCAGGCGGCGAGCAGCGGCCAGCGCTGGCGCGCGGCGGCGAGGATCCCACGGCCGACGCCGAGCGCGAGCGGGGCGTAACCCTGATAGTCGAGGTGGCGCACGGCGCGGCCCTGGTGGTGGTCGCGCACCACGCCCTCGAACACGACCAGGCCGCCGGCCTGGGGGTGATCGAGGCGACGGCGCCAGGCGGCGCCATCGATCGGCTGGTCGGTGATGGCGAAGTCGTCCACCTCAGCCGCCCGAGACCGGGGGGAGGAATACGACGGTGCACCCATCGGTCAGCGGCGCGTCCCAGCGCACCATGGCCTCATCGATCGCCGGCATGATGCTGCGCTCCGGCAGGGTCAGGCCGTGGCGCGCGGCCAGCTCCGCGTACAGCCCGCGGGGCGTGGCGGCGGCGGTCGCGACCCGCTCGCGGTCGAGGCCGCGCTGGTCGCGCAGATGAGCGAACCACAGGACGGTCACGTCCATGTCAGCCTCCGATCGCGGCCATCACCGCGGTGCGGCGGAAGCGCTCCGGCGCGGCCTTGGCGGCGACGGCGCGGCGGATGGCAGCGAGGAGGCCGTCGAGATCGCCCGCCCGCAGCGGCGCCAGCAGGTCGGTGCCGGGGCCGTCGAACAGGCAGGTGTGCAGCCGCCCCTGGCTGGTCAGGCGGATGCGATCGCAGGTGGCGCAGAACGGATCGCTGACCGTGGTGATGAAGCCGAGGGTGGTGGCGGCGGGATCGACGCCGGCGATGGTCCACACCCGGCTGGTCGGCTCGTCGCGGGCCGGTTCCTCGCGGATGTCCAGGCCGCCGGCGCGCAGCCGCTGCTGCAGCGCGGCGCTGGCGACGTGCCGCTCCGCCCAGCCGGCCTGCGCCTCGCCGATGTCCATCAGCTCGATGAAGCGCAGGTGCGCCCCCTCGGCGATGGCCAGCCGGGCCAGGGCGACCGGATCGGTGTCGACGGTGGCGACGGCATTGAGCTTGAGCGGGGCGAAGCCGAGGCGGCGGGCGGCGCGGATGGCGGCGAGCACGGCGGCGAAGCGGTCGCGGCGGGCGGCGCGGCGGAAGCCGTCGGCGTCGGCGGCATCGAGGCTGAGGTTCAGGCGGGAGAGGCCGGCGGCGCGCAGTCCCGGGAGCTGTTCGGCGAGGAGCACGCCGTTGCTGGTCAGGCCGACGGTCGGCACCAGCCAGGCGGCGGTGCGGACGTGCTGCTCCAGGGTCGGGCACAGCGTCGGCTCGCCGCCAGTCAGGCGGATCTTCGCCACCGGGACGGCAGCGCAGACCGCGCCGATCAGCCGGTCGAGCTCGGCCGGGGCGGCGCGGGACGGCGCGAAGCGCGCGTCCTCGGGCAGGCAGTAGGTGCAACGCAGGTTGCAGCGGTCGGTGACCGACACGCGGAGGTACATCAGGTCCTTTCCTCGGTCCCCGGTCGGGGACGTCGCGGGAGGCGGAGCCGTTTCCGGCCCCACCCCGGCCACTGCGCCATGGCCCGGACGGGCTGTAGGCGAGGCGGCTCGGATCGTCAGGTTGTCAGGCCCGGGTCAGCAGCCTTCCCGTTTCTTCTTCTTCTTCGGCGGGGCCGGGGCGGCGGGATCGGCGGCTGGCGCCGGGGTGGCGGCAGGATCGGCGGCTGGCGCCGGGGTGGCGGCAGGATCGGCCGGTGGGTCGGCTGCGGGCGGGGGCGGTGCCGGCAGGGTCTCCGGCCCGGCGGGCTTGTCCACACCGGCACTGCGAGGTTGGCCGCCGAAGTGCCGGCTGACCTCTGCGCGCCTGGAGGCCGCCTCCCGCGGTTGCAGAACCGGGTTCAGCACGCGCTCCTTCCAGCCGTCGAGGCCGTCCTCCAGGCTGTAGACGCGCAGGCCCCGGGCCTTGAGCAGGACCCAGGCCTGGGCGCCGGCCACGCCGTTGTCGGCGTAGAGCAGGTAGCCGTCGTCGGCGCGCAGGTCGGCGGCGCCGAGCTGCGCCAGCGGGATGTTCTCCGCCCCCGGAATGTGGTAGGCGGCGTAGGCCGACGGCTCGCGCAGATCGATCAGGCGCAGCTCGTTGCTGCCGGCGATCAGGCGGTCGGCGAGATCCTCGGCCGCGATGCGGTCGCCCTTGCCGGCGACCAACCGCGAGAGCTCGGCGGTGTCCAGCGTGGCCTTCGACCCGCGGTAGGGGTTGCCGAGCACGGCAGCCAGGGCGCCGGCGAGCAGCAGGCCGCCGACCACCAGGCGGGCTGGGGTCAGCCCCGTGCCGCCGAGCAGCGGGCGCGAACCGGGCTCGGTGCCGGTCGCTTTCGCCTCGCCCCATTCCGCGGCGACGAACATGCCGGCCGCCATCAGGCAGACGCCGAAGACGATGATGCCGTAGGGGATGTTGAAGAAGGCGGGCAGGGTCACCGCGCCCAGGCTCGCCGATTCGGCGATCGGCTGGATCGCCGGCCAGGCGAAACCGACCACGAACATGCCGGCGAAGAGGCCGAGCATGTAGAGCATGCCGTCGATGCGCCCGGTCGCGGCGCCGATCACCGAGGTGCCGGGGCAGTAGCCGCCGATGACGAAGCCGACGCCGAGGACCAGGCCGCCGACCAGGTTGGCGAGCAGCCGCGTCTCCTTCAGCGTCACCAGCGACAAGTCGAGCATGCCCAGCTGGGACAGCAGGGTCAGGCCGACCATCGCCGTGACGATGGCGGTGAACATGACCTTGAGCACCGACATGTCGCGGAAGTAGAACTGCGAGGCGAGCTTGCGGCTGCTGCCGAAGCCGGCGCGCTCGAGGAAGAAGCCGAAGGCGCCGCCGATGAGGAATGCCGCCAGCAGCGAGGCATCGTCGCCGAACAGGCCGTGTTTGAAGAAGGGTGCGTCCATGGCGTGCCTTTCAGATCCACTGCTTGCGGAAGAAGTACGCGACGGCGTAACCGCCGCCGAAGACGCTGAACATGAACACCCAGCTGCCGAGGTTGAGCAACGCGCCGCCGGTCAGGGCCTGGCCGCTGGTGCAGCCGCCGCCGATGCGTGCGCCGATGGCCATGACCACGCCGCCGGCGAAGGCGAACAGCAGGCGCTTGCCGCGCGACCAGCGCGGCCCGTGCTCGGTGGTCAGCCGGCTGCGGTTGGCGATGAGTCCCGAGACCAGGCCGCCGGCGATGGCGCCCAGCACCTCCCAGGTCATCCACTCCTTGAGCGGGCTGCCGGCGTATTCGCTGAAGAAGCCGTTGCCGGCGACGTACTCGGGCGCCGCCGCCGCGACGCAGGTGGCGGCGCAGCTGGAGAAGGCGCTGGAGGAGCCCAGGCCCCAGCCCATCACCACGAAGGATGCGAGCAGGACCAGGCCCAGGCCGAAGCCGGCCAGGTAGGGGTTCATGTGCGGTTGTTCAGGCAGGTCGCTCATGCGTGCTCCGGAAGTTCAGTTCCAGCCGGTGGCCTGGCCGGCATCGACCAGCACCCAGCGCAGGACGAGGCCGCCGATCAGGACGAGGATGGCGGGGATGGCGGTGTGGCGGATGCGGCCGGCCAGCTCCAGGCCCTGCAGGACCAGCGGGGCGAGGACGCCGA
>JAIFKN010000190.1 GCA_020049615.1 bacterium
AGACCCGGGCCGCGATGTCGACAGGCTGTGTGGTACATGCTGCCAGGCCCTTGATACACAAGGTCAACGCGCGTCGGGAGGCAGGGTTCGCCCATGGGGGGCAAGGGCAGGTGGCGCGAGGCACACACCGGGCCATTGCCCCGGCCTCAGCTCCCGCGCCCGTCCTAGCGCCCCATCGGCCTGTAGCGCTCCCCAGCCGGGGCGGCCAGTTCGGCTTCCGCCTCGGGGGCCAGGCCGCTGCGCACCTCGGCGGACAGGCCGGCCTCGGTCAGGGCGGCGACGACGCGGCCGCAGGGCAATTCGCCAGCGTACCAAGTCGAGCTGCGCCGGTCCGGCGACAGCACGGCCCGGCGCACCTCGGGCAGGGTGGCAGCGGCGAGCAGCAGCCGGACCTCGGCATCGCGGTCGAGCGGCGCGGCGAAGGCGATGTCGATGCGGATGGACACCCTCCGGATGATGCTGGCGCCGCAGGCGACTGCCACACCCGAACCTGCCCCGGCGGGGTCCGCTTCCCGGTGCCGTCGAAGGCCTGAGAGTGATGGCGCGCCATGACCTCGATCCTCATCCTCCAGCACCAGCGCCCCGATGGCGAGGTCGACACCTACCACCTGAAGGCCGGCCGGCGCTACCACCTCGGCCGCGGTTCGCAGTGCCAGGTCCGCGTCCTCGACCTGAAGCTGTCGCGTCAGCACTGCGCCTTCGAGCACGGCGACGGCGGCTGGCTGCTGGTGGATCTCGCCAGTACCAATGGCTGCTCGATTGACGGCCAGCGCGTCAGCGGCAACCGGCCGCTCCGCCGGGGTTCGCTGGTCACCGCCGGCAGCACCACCGTGCGGGTCGAACGCATCGCTGATAGCAGCGAGGATCCCGACGCTGCGCCGGCGCAGCCCCCCGCAGACACGTGGCCCGAGCAGGCCGACGGCGAGCCCCCCCGTGCCAGCGACCGGTTGGCGGCAGCGGCAGCGAGAAGCGTCGACAGCAGCGACGAACTCGAGCCGCAGTCGGCACCAAACCGGATCACCCAGTCGGATCCGCTGATTCCCGGCCTGCCACCAAGCGCCGCGGCTGCCCCGCCTGCACCGGTCGCTCCGGCCCCGTCGGCAGCTCCGACCCCGCCGGTCGTCCCTCGGCCTGAGCCGCCACCAGGTCTTGATCACGACGTCCTCGCCACCCTGCAGCCGGGCCGCTACATCGCCCCTGCGCCCGTTCCGGCCCCGGCTGAACCGGTCGCCAGCGAGCCCGTATCGCGCACATTCTACATCAACCTGCTTGGCCGACGCGTCGGGCCGCTGAGCAAGGCCCAGGCGCGGGAATTGAAGACCAAAGAACTCAAAGGATCGCTGACCCCCGCCGACCTCGCCACCGTGGAAGCCGAAGCCTCGCTCGGTCCCGCGCCGGTTGCAGTGCCCAACGCGCCTGCCAGCGCCCCTGGCGATGAAGCGCGCACGTATTACGTGACTCTGCTCGGGCAGCGCGTCGGTCCGCTCAGCCGCACCCAGGCGCGCGAACTCAAGGCCAAGGAATTGCGCGGCATCCTCACCGCCGACGAGGTGGAGCGGTTGACCCGCTGAGGCGGGTTGCGCTCCGACCCCCAGCCCGATCATCCCACCGTGGCCTCGAACGCACCCCCTATGCTGCCGCCAGCCTCCCGCCTGGGGGGCTATGAGATCGTCGGCCTGGTCGGCCGTGGCGGCATGGGCGAGGTCTACCGCGCCAAGCAGCTGTCGATGGAGCGCGAGGTCGCGCTCAAGATCCTCGCTCCGCGGCTGGCCAAGGATCCGGCCTTCGCCGAGCAGTTCGTCGCCGAGGCGCGGGCCGCCGGCAAGCTCAACCATCCCAACATCGTCGGCGTGCACGACGTCGGCCAGGCCAGCGCCCCGGAAGGGTGCAGCATTCCGGCCGGCGAGCCGGTGCACTACTTCTCGATGGAGTTCATCGACGGGGAGACGGTCAAGGACGTGATCGAACGCCAGGGGGCGGTCGATCTGGCGACGGTCGGCAAGGTGATGGCGGCGATGGCCGAGGCCCTCGGCTTCGCCGAGGCGCACAAGGTCGTGCACCGCGACATCAAGCCCGACAACATCATGCTGACCAGTGGCGGGCTGGTGAAACTGGCCGACCTCGGCCTGGCGCTGCAGGCCGACAGCGCCGAAGCGGTGGCCGGGAGCAAGGACGAGCAGGGCCGCGGCAAGGTCATGGGCACGCCGCTGTACATGGCCCCCGAACAGGCCCGTGCCCAACCCATCGACCACCGCGCCGACCAGTACGCGCTGGGTGCGACCCTGTTCCACATGCTCACCGGCCGGCCGCCCTACCAAGGCGACAGCGCCAAGGCGATCATGCGGGCGCACTGCTTCGAACCGGTGCCCGATCCGGCCGAGGTCAATCCCGAGGTGCCGCCGCCGTGGCGCGAACTGTGCCTGCACATGCTGGCCAAGTCGCCCGAGGAACGCTTCGCCAGTGCCGCCGACCTGAGGGCCGAGGTCAAGGCGGCGGTGCGCTGGAAGCCAGGTGTGACGGGCCGCGCCCGCGCTTGGCGCGGCGGCAAAGGCGGCGAAGGGGCACCCTGGGGCGCCATCGTCCTGATCGCCGCCGTGCTCCTGGGCGGCCTGGCCTTCGTTCTCCAGCGCGCCCCGGCTCCGCCGCGGGAGGAGCCCGTGGCGCCAGCCAACGGCGAAACGGATCGGGCTGCTGCGGCCATCGCCAGGGCCAAGGCCGAACTCGCCGCCCTGCCCGAGGAACCGACGGTCGCCCTGCCGGTGGCAGAACGTCTCCTCGCCGATCCATCGCTGGCGCCGGCCCGCAGCCTGATCCTGGCCAGACGCGACGCCCTGCGCGCCGCCATCACAGAGCACCGGCGCAACGCCCTGCGGGTGGCTGCCGACGTCGTCGAAGCCCACATTACCGGAGGACGGCTCGGCGAGGCCCGCGACGGCCTGGCCCAGCTGCCCGAGGAGTCTTGGCTGCTGGAGCGGCGGCGGCGGCTGGCTGAGCAGTTACGCGCCGCCGACCGCACTGCCGAGATGCGGCTGGGCGCCACCATCGACGCGGCGGCCTCCATCGAAGCCTGCGACCGCCTGACCAACGACATCACCCGTTCGGGGCTGCCAGAGGGACGACGCCAGGCGCTCGGCGATCGACTGGCGCGGCGGCGGAAGGAACTGACTCCGCACGCACCCGCTCAGCCGAAGGTGAACAAGGTCAACACGGCGGCGCTGTGGCGTGATCTCGGTGCCCGCTGCGAACCGCTGCGGGCCGTCCTGCCCTACAGCAATCTGACCGATGCCTTGCGTAGCGGCGCTCGCGCCTTCCCGGATGAGGAGCGCGCCCAGGTCGAGGCCCTGGCCGGCTTCGTCGAGGCGGCGCAGCAGGCCGAGACAGCCCTGCGCCTGCACATCGGCCAGGCCGCACCCAAGGCCGAATGTAAGTTCGGCAGCCGTTCCGGCACCTTCATCCTCACCCGCCTCGAGAAGGACTACATCGGTTTCCGCCTGCTCGACGTGCCCGCTGAATCGCGGGCCGACCGGGCCACCGCCGTGCTGCCATGGGGCCAGGTGCTCGCCGGAGCGCTCAGTGGCGCGGAGGCGCCGCGCCAGGCGGCCGCCTACCTGTGGTACTGGCGCCAGAACGAGGCGCGCGCCGCGCTCGCCAAACTCAAGGACGAGACGCTGGCGACGGCCCTCGACACCTACGAACGTCGTACCAGGCCGATGGACATCGCCGGCGAGATTGAACGCCGGGCCGGCGGCCTGCTGGCCATCTCCTACCCGTTCGCCGCCACCAAGGAGGCCAGGTACATGGATGCCTGGCGCGGAGCCGGCGGCTCGGTGGGCGACCGCGGCCTGCGCTGGACCACGACCGCAGTGATCGAAGCAGGCTCCAAGGCCGAGGCAGACCTGCCCGGGATGCAGTGGAAAGGCACCCTCAAACCCCCGTTCACGCTTGAAGCCACGTTGCAGCCCGAAGCCGGCAGCGAAGTCGCCCTGGTCGGCGTCACCAGCGGTGACCTCAGCATCCGCGTCGGACTCAATCCCAAACGCCAGGGCTTCTACCTGGCGACCAGGACCGACGGCAGTGGCACCTACGATGCGCTGAGCAGCAATCCACCGCCGGACTACAACCCCAACGACTGGTCGCGCATCCGTGTCAGCATCGATGAGGCCGGCAAGGTCAGCGCCTGGCTCAACGACAAGCCGCTCACCTGCGACCGTGAACTCGCCTTCCCGCCCGACGCCAAGCTCGCCCCCCTGATCCAGGGCCGCGCGGTCAAGCAGGGTGGAGGCGTCGCACTGGTGATCAGCAGCCTCAGCATCACCGGCAGGCTGTAGCCCGGGGCCTCGCCGGCCCCGAACCCCGCCCAGGGCCCTTCGCCCTGGACCCGCGCGATCCCGGCTCACTGACGTTCGCCGATCGCAGGGACGACGTCAGTGGTGGCGTGCTCGGCGACGGCCAAGCCTGCGCCTGCGCCGCCATCGAACACACACGCTCCGGATTCGGGGGCTGGAAGGTGGAAGCTGGAAGCTGGAAGCTGGGGGAGCGAAGGCGTGCATGGGCGGGGACAGGCGGTAGGAGGCGGGCATGGCTGATCGATTTGTACTGAAGGCGCCGTATGGGCCGACCGGCGATCAGCCGGAGGCGATCGAGCGGCTGGTCACGGCGCTCGGCGGTGGGGCGCGGGCGGCGACGCTGCTCGGGGTGACCGGGTCGGGCAAGACCTTCACCGTCGCCAACGTGGTGGCTCGGCTCAACCGCCCGACCCTGGTGCTGTCGCACAACAAGACGCTGGCGGCGCAGCTCTACACCGAGTTCAAGGGCTTTTTCCCGGATAACGCGGTCGAATACTTCGTCTCCTACTACGACTACTACCAGCCGGAGGCCTACGTCCCGGGCAAGGACCTCTACATCGAGAAGGAGTCGGACATCAACGAGGAGATCGACAAGCTGCGCCTGTCGGCGACGCGCAGCCTGCTCGCCCGCCGCGACGTGCTCATCGTCGCCTCGGTCAGCGCGATCTACGGCCTCGGCAATCCGAAGGAGTACCAGGACCTGACCCTGCCGCTGCAGGTCGGGCAGCAGGGCGATCGCGACATCGTCCTGCGCCGCCTGGTCGACATGCAGTACCAGCGCGGCGATCTCGACTTCCAGCGCGGTCGCTATCGCGTGCGCGGCGACGTGGTCGAGATCTGGCCGGCCTACGAGGACACTGCCATCCGCCTCGCCTTCTTCGGCGAGGAACTGGAGGAGATCGCCAGCGTCAACACCCTCACCGGCGAGGTGCTCGGCCGCCACGAGCGGCTCAACGTCTACCCGGCCAAGCACTTCGTCGTGCAGGAGGCGACGCTCGAACAGGCCATCGGCGGGATCAAGGACGAGCTGGCGGGCCGACTGACCGAACTCAACGCCGCCGGCAAGCTGCTGGAGGCGCAGCGCCTGCAGTCGCGCACCACCTACGACCTCGACATGCTCGCCGAGGTCGGAACCTGCCAGGGCATCGAGAACTACTCGCGGCACCTGACCGGCCGGAAGCCCGGCGAGCGCCCCTACTGCCTGTTCGACTTCCTGCCGCCCGACTTCCTCTGCGTGGTCGACGAGAGCCACGTCACCATCCCGCAGATCGGCGGCATGTTCGCCGGTGACCGGAGCCGCAAGGAGACCCTGGTCGCGCACGGCTTCCGCCTGCCCAGCGCGCTCGACAACCGCCCGCTGCAGTTCCCCGAGTTCGAGGCCCTGGTGCCGCAGCTGTTGTTCGTCTCGGCCACGCCGGCGAAGTACGAGGAGAAGACCGAGGTCGCGCGCATCGAGCAGCTGGTGCGACCAACCGGCATCCCCGACCCGCCGGTCTCGGTGCGGCCGACCGCCGGCCAGGTCGATGACCTCATCCGCGAGGTCAAAGCGCGCTGCGCCAAGAACCAGCGCTCGATCGTCACCACCCTGACCAAGCGCCTGGCGGAAGACCTCTCGGAATTCCTCGGCGAGGCCGGCGTCCGCACCACCTGGCTGCATAGCGACATCGATGCCATCGAGCGGATCGAGATACTTCAGCGTTTGCGCAGTGGGGAGACCGAGTGCGTCATCGGCGTCAACCTCCTGCGCGAGGGCCTCGACCTGCCCGAGGTGACCCTGGTGGCGATCTTCGACGCCGACAAGGAGGGCTTCCTGCGCAGCCAGACCTCGCTGATCCAGACCATCGGCCGCGCCGCACGCAACATCGACGGCGTCGTGGTGCTCTACGCCGACTCGGTCAGCCCGGCGATGCGCTTCGCCATCGACGAGACCGAGCGCCGCCGCGCCTACCAGCTCGCCTACAATGCTGAACGCGGCATCACCCCGACCACGGTGGTGAAGCAGGGCGACTACGGCGCCTCGTTCGCCGAGCAGCTGTCGGCGCGCAAGGCGGCCAGCGGCGGCGTGGCGTACGAGGGATCGATCCTCACCCCGGCCGACCTGCCCGACCTCACCGCGCGCATGGTCGCCGCCGCCGAGGACCTCCGCTTCGAGGAGGCGGCCCGCCTGCGCGACACCATCCGCCGCATCGAGGCCGAGGGCAGCGCGCCATCGGGCGACGAGCCGGGCGAGAAGGGACGCAAGCGATCGAAGGGCCGGCGGCGCCGACGGTGATCAGCGCAGCTTCCACGGCTGCTGCGGTGGATCCGGCCAGCGTATGTCTGGCAGTCGCTCGGTGAAATCCCATGTCCCGCCCGCGGGCGGATCGGGCAGGTCCATGCCCCAGGACGAGGCCTCGGCAACGTCGCTTGGCGACCGGCCACGCTTGTCCGCCTCTGCCTGGATCGCGAGACGCAGGCCCTGGGTCAGCTTGCGGAAGCGGACCTGCTGCAGACCGGGGCTGACCACTGCGCCACCGGTCCAGCGCCAGGGCCAGCCGTAGGGGTCGCAGCGCAAGGCCCCATCAGCGGCGACCGGCGCCCAGGCCGGAGCGCCCTTCGGCCATTGGCGGGCGACAGCCAGCGGATCCGGCACGACCACACCACCCGGCAGCGCCGGCCAGGCGACCTTGGGCAGGACCAGCGTACCATGCTGGGCCAGCAGTTCGCGCACCGTGTCCTCGACGAAGGTCCCGAGCGGGGATCCCGCCGTGGTGCCGTGCAACTGCTGCAGCCAATAGGGCAGCGTCTCCAGTCCCTCGACCTTGGTGAAGGCCAGGCCGCGCCGCCAGTCGCGTACCGCCTGCCGCCCATCGTCGCTGGCCTCGGCCTGCTCCCAGGCGTGCAGCCAGTGTTCCAGCGCTTGCGGATTGCGCTTCGCCCACCCGAAGCTGACCGACAGCTCGGCGCTGGCCAGCCGCCACAACGGGGTGTTGGCGGGCAGCGCCTGCAGTCCCCGCATGAGGAAGCCGAGCGCGACCTTGTGCTGCTTCAGCACCCCGCTCGTGTTGAGCACGGCGTGCTCGTAGAACGGCACGAACAGCGGATCGAGGCTGATCAGGGTGTCATAGAGGCGCTCGAAGCCGCCCCGCGCATCGCCACCCGCGACGCGATCGTCCTGACGGTCGATCTGCAACTGGAAGTAAGCGAAGGAGTCGATCCAACGTAGCTTGGCCACCGCCGTCGCCTGGCCCAGCGACAAGGCTCGCGCGACCACCGGCGAAGGCAGGAAGTCGAGGGCCTTGGCCCGCGGTTTGGGCACCGTGCCGACGAAGCGAGAGCCATTCCACGCCAATGCCGCCACCCCGAGGATGACGACGATCGGCCACAAGGCGATGCCGCGATCCGTGCGCATCTCAGAGCTGCTTGCGGCGGAACACCGCGATCGAAACCACCAGCAGCAGGCAGATCCACAACGCGGCGTAGCCGACGGCGATGCCGGCATCGGCGGCCGTCATGGCGTGGCCGTGGATCGCCTGGCCACGGAAGGTGAAATAGCCGAGGTTGGGGACGACGGCAGCCGCCGCCGCGGCCAAGGTGCGCTGCCAACCGTGCAGGTGGTCGATCAGCTGCGGCAGGGTGGCCACCGCGTGGCCGAGGGCGAAGACCGCCAGGCTGAGCACCGCTGACAGCAGCGGCCCGGCCAGCATCGACAGGCACAGGCCGACCGCCGCCATGACCAGCACCTCCAGGCAGGTCATGGCGACCGCCACAGCCAGCCAGGGGTTGAGCGTCGCGCCGGTGATCCACACCCACAGCAAGCCGATGATTGCCATCGCCAGCTGCCCAGCGATGAGCGCGGCCGAGAGGCCGAGGTACTTGCCGACGACGAAGCGCCAGCGCGGCAGCGGCCGGCACAGCACGGTGTAGAGCGTCTTCTGCTGGATCTCGCTCTGCACCAGCACGGTGCCGGTGGCGACCGCGACCAGCACGCCGATCACCGATTGCAGCGCCATGACCAGGTCGAGGGCGACGATGTTCCCGTCGGTCGAGCTGACCCAGCCGACGACGCGGGTGAGCAGCGCGGCAACGGCGAAGATGAGCAGCAGCCCGAGGAAGGCGCGCGAGCGCACGGCCTCGCGGCAGGTGGCGCCGGCGACGATGAGGATCACGACCGCTCTCCCAGCTTCACACCGGCGTGGTGGGTCGCCTTCACGCGCTGCACGAACCAGTCCTCCAGCGCGATGCGCTGGCGCTCCAGGCGCAGGACGCGCGCCGCAGGGACCGCGGCGAGGATCCGCTCGCGTTCGCTGTCGGCGAAGCTCAGCGTCCACGTCCCGTCGCCGCCCGGCTGGGCCCCAGGTGGCGGATCGCCACTGCCGGTCAGCACCAGCGGGGCCTGGCCGAGCAGGTCGGCGAGCGAGCCCTGCTCGAGCACCCGGCCGTGGTCGATGACGCCGTAGCGGTCGCACAGCTCCTCGACATCGCCGAGGATGTGGCTGCTGAAGCACAGCGTCGCACCGCGCTTGCGTTCCAGCGCCATGACCTCCTTGAAGCGCGCCCGCCACAGCGGGTCGAGGCCGGAGAACGGCTCGTCGAGGATGAGCAGGTCGGGCTGGTGGACGATGGCCTGGGCCAGGCCGAAGCGCTGGCGCATGCCCTTGGAGAACGAGCGCAGGCTGCGCTTCTTCAGGTCGGTGAGATCGAGCAGCTGGCACACCCGGTCGACCGCGACTGGGATGCGCGCCACGTCCATGCCGGAGAGCCGGGCGAGCCAGGCGAGGTATTCGCCGACCGCGAGATTGTCGTAGAAGTAGGGCTGCTCCGGCAGGTAGCCGATGCGGGCACGCAGGCGGTGGTCCTCGCCGCAGAGTTCCGAACCGAACAGGCGGATGGAACCCGTGTGCCCATGGAGCAGACCGACGACCAGACGGATGCTGGTGCTCTTGCCGGCGCCGTTGGCGCCGAGGAAGCCGTAGGCGCAGCCGGCGGGCACGTTGAACGTGACCTCCTTGAGCGCGTGCACCAGGTTCAGCCAGTCGCCGCGATAGCTGTAGGAGACGTTCGAGAATCCGAGCAGGTCGCTCACGTGGCAGGCTCCTTCTTCCGGGTCGTCCACAGCATCAGCACGTAGAGGGCAGCCAGACCGGCGCAGGCTGCCACGATCCACAGCGCCTCGGCCTTCACCGCAGCCATGAAGCGTTCGGGATCCTCGATCGCGCCGGGGTTCAGTTGGCCGATGCGCCGGCCGAACCATGCCAGCACCCAGCACCAGATGAACGAACCGGCCAGCGTCGCCAGCATGTAGACCTTGAGGTCGATGCGCAGGATGCCGCACGGGATGCCGATGACATGGCGCACCACCGGCAGCAGGCGGCTGAAGAACACCCCGCCTGCGGCGTAGCGGGCGAGCAGGCGCTGGGCCCGCTCGACCTTCTCCGGCCTGCAACCGACGTAGCGGCCCCAACGCGCCACCGCCGGCGGGCCGAGCCAGCGCGCCGCGAGATACGTCACCAGGGCGCCGATGCACGAGCCGACGGTGCCGGCGGCGACCACGCCCCAGAAGCTCAGCTTCCCTTCCGCCGCCCAGTAGGCGGCCGGCGGCACGACGATCTCGGAAGGAACGGGGAAGATCGATGACTCCATCGCCATCAGGACGACCACGCCGGCATAGCCCCAGCGGCAGAGCAGACTGAACCAGAAGAGGGTGAGCTCGTGCAGCACGGGCGGACGTCCTATCAGACGACGGAGGCGGGGACAACTGACCAGGTAGGCAGGTGGACGAGGATGCTTGGCGCTGGGGGCAGCAGCAGCCAATTGCCCCTAGCCCTCGCCTCCCACCATGCTCCCTCCCATGACCGTCCGCGTCCGCATCGCCCCCTCCCCCACCGGCGACCCCCATGTCGGCACCGCCTACATCGGCCTGCTCAACTGGTGCTTCGCCAAACGGCACGGCGGCAAGTTCATCCTGCGCATCGAGGACACCGACCGCACCCGCTGCACCGAGGCCAGCGCCCAGGCGATCTACAGCTCGCTCAAGTGGCTGGGGCTGGACTACGACGAGGGCCCCGACGTCGGCGGCGACCGCGGGCCGTACGTGCAGTCGGAACGGGTGAAGCTCGGCATCTACAAGCGCTATGCCGACCAGCTAGTGACCCAGGGCGACGCCTACCCGTGCTTCTGCGGAGCCGAGACGCTCGACGGCATGCGCAAGGCGCAGATGGCGGCCAAGCAGCCGATCATGTACGACCGCCGCTGCCGCGCGATCGATCCGGCCGAGGCCGCCCGTCGCGTCGCCGCCGGCGAGACCCACGTCGTGCGCATGAAGACGCCGACCACGGGCGACTTCTCCTACAAGGACCGCCTGCGCGCCAAGCCGACGGTGAAGGCCTGGGCCGACATCG
>JAIFKN010000250.1 GCA_020049615.1 bacterium
CACCTCGAACGACGAGCTGGAGCTCGTCGTTCCCAGGCCGGAGCCACCACCATGACCACCTGCCGCAACTACTACCTCGACCGCGTCGGCGGTTCCTTTACGCCGGTCGATGAACGGCTGCCGGCGCCCGGCCCGGGCGAGATCCTGCTGCGCACGCGCCGGGTCTCGGTGTGCCAGAGCGACGTGGTCATCCACAAGGTCGGTTTGCCGCGGATCAAGCGCTGGCCGGCGCTGATCCTGCACGAGGCGAGCTGCACCGTCGAGGCGGTCGGCGACGGGGTGACGAAGTTCGCGCCCGGCGACCTGGTCGGCCTCGGCTGCGACATCCCCTGCGGCGACCGCAACTGCATCTACTGCGGCGACCACGGCACCGGCGACTGGACCAGCTGCCCGAAGACCCAGGCCACCGGCCACGAATACCCCGGCTTCGCCCGCAGCCACGCCATCCTGCCGAAGTGGTTCGTCGACCTCGGGCCGATCGTGAAGTTCCCGGCCGGCACCGATCCCGCGCACGCCTGCCACCTGGAACCGCTGGCCTGCGGCCTCGAGGGCATGACCCGGGTCAACAACTGCATCGCCAACCGCATCGTCGTACTGATCGGCGCCGGCAGCCAGAGCACCTACGCCCTGCAGTGCGCCCAGGCCATGGGTGCGCGCAAGGTGATCATGATCAACCGCGGCGCCGCGCGGCTGGAGCGCGTGCTGCGCGACTTCGCCGACGAGCGCACCGTCGGGGTGAGCTGGGACGAGCACGTGGTCGAGCGGGTCAAGGAGCTGTGCCAGCCGTTCAACGAGCCGCACTTCGTCATGATGAACGCGCCGTGCCGCGAGGGCTACGAGCTGTCGGTCAAGCTGATGGGCTACGGCACCGTGCTCGACGCCCACGCCGGGGTGAAGGGCGCCGGCGGCAAGCCGCGCATCGCCCACGAGGTCGACCTCAACAACCAGGTGCACTACCAGCTGCAATGCTACCAGGCGACGCATGGCTCGACCATGCACGGCATCAACCTGGCGCACCAGCTGATCAGCGGCGGCAAGCTGCCCAAGCTCGGCCTGATGACCGGTGCCGACGAGCGCTTCCGTCCCGACCAGACCCTTGAAGCGATCCGCCGGGCGAGCACGCCCGACAGCCTCAAGGTGATCATCGATTGGGATTGAACCCGGCCGGCCGGCCGCCGCGCCAGTTGCGCAACCGGCGGTTGAGCACCTGGACCGAACGGTAGCCGACGGCCTGCGCCACCTCGGTGGTGCGCCGGCCACCTTGGTTGATCAGCAGCTCCGCCCGCTGCAGCCGCTGCTGGTCGAGCCAGCGTTTGAGGCCCACGCCCCAGCGCCGGCGGGCGCTGCGGAACAACTGCGCCCGACTGCAGCCGTGCCGGGCCGCGAGCTCGGCCAGGTTCCAGGGCCGGAACGGATCGGCAGCCAGCGCCGCCAGCGCACGCCCTGCCACCCCCTCGCGCGCCGGGGCGGAGCGACGCTCGTGCAGGACGAGGAGCAGATCGGCGGTCAGCCGTGCCAGCGCCGGCGGCGTCAACGCCAAGGCCGAAGGCGTCAGCAACGGCCGCAGCCGGGTGGCGATCACCCCATCCGCGTCTGGCCACACCGGGCCGTGGTCGCCACGCAGACGGTCGGCGACCTCCCGCAGCGCGACCCCGTCGAAGTTGATCCAGGCGCTGCGGTAACCGGGACCGAGGCGGTCGGGCGTGCCATACTGGACGTCCTCGCCAAAGGCGAGGACGATGACGCACGGCGCGGCGGCGACGAGCAGGCGCGAGCGCCAGCGCACCTGCATCTCGCCGGTCTCGAGCCGCTGCAGCAGCAGCATGCCCGGAGCCCGCGTCTCGTTGGCGATCCAGCGTTTCAGTCCGGGTCCGAGATCGTGGCGGCCGCGAAAGCGCGGGACGGCCAGGGCCGGCTCGACCGGATCTGCAACAAATCGTTCAATCGTGAAACGGTCCATGCCCCATGATCATGCCCAGACCGCTGGAATAACCATATGCATCCCGCTGCCCACCCGATCGGAGCCGTTCCCCCGCCATGCGCCACACCATGCTCGCCGCCCTCCCGCTCCTCGCCACCCTGGGCCAGGCCGCCGACGGCGTCACCCTCGAAGTCCTGCCCAGCCCAGCCAAGGCCGACGGCACGCTGCCGTTCAGCGCCGATGGCGCCGCTGCGCTGAGCCTGGGCGAGGTGACCGGATCCGATGGCCGGAGGCTGGCGGCCATCGCTGGCGCCTGGTCGGCGACCCACCTGCATCTCCGCATCGCGGTCGAGGATGCCGACCACATCGGTGCCGTCGGCGCCCGGGCCCTGTGGTCCTCGGACAGCGTCGAGATCGGCCTCGACCTGGCCGGCGACGGTAGCGGACGCCTGCCGCCCTCCACCACCGGTCCGATCGGCGATGACGATCTCAAGGTCATCATCGGCCTGGCTGAATCCGGCCCGGACCTGATGGTCCTGGCCTCGCGAAGCAAGCGTGATGCGGCGGTACTGCGTCAGGGCCTGACCATCGTCCGCGATCCGCAGCACCCGGATACGCTGCTCTACCGCCTTGATCTGCCGTGGTCAGTGCTCGGCGTCGCCGGCGGCGCCAGGCCCATCCTCGGCCTCGACGTCCAGGTCAACGACCGCGATGCGGGCGACGGCGACAAGACTCCGCATCACTGGGGCGGCGGCCTGCGCAACGGCTTCACCGCCGCGGCCATGCGCCGCCTCGTCCTGGGCGAACCGCCGGCTCCGTTCGCCGCCGCGGCCTGGGAGCCCCTGCTGGCGTGGAACCCGGCCGATCGCGGCGGTCTGCATCTCGGGATACGCTCGGATACGCCGGTCGAAGCCGTGCTGGAACTCGCCGGCACCGCCCATCCCCTCGTCATCCCCGGCGGCCCGGGTCTGCGTTTCCACCGCGTCGGCATTCCGGTCCTGGCCGACGAGGCCACCGCCGTGCTCCGCCTGCCCGGCGCCGCCGCGATCGAAGCTCGCCAGTCCGCGCCCGCCGCCCTCTTCGCCGCGCTGCAGCAGCGTCTGACCGATCTGTCCGCCCGCCCGGATCAGCATCCGCTCTTCGTCCGCCACCTCGATTCGCTGCACGCGCTGGCGGTCAGCGACTGGGCCAGGGTCCTGCTGCAGCGCAGCGAGGATCCGCGCCGTGCCGAGGAGAGCGTCGGCCATATGCGCCGCCTCCTCGCCGGGCTGCGCGGCGAGGTCGGCGAGTGGCAGGCCTACCTCGACGGCCGACGCTCGCTGCTGATGTCCTACGTCAGCCCGCATGACGGCACGCTGCAGTACTATTACTTCGGCGTGCCGCGGGACTGGAACCCGTCCAGGGCGTATCCGCTGTTCTTCGAACTGCACGGCGCCGGCAGCGACCATCCGCTGGGCGGGGCGGCCTTCCGCCTCGGCGTCGAAGCAGAAGCGGTCGCGCTTCACGGCTACGACACCCCGCGGGTGTGGGCCGAGATCGACCGTAGCGGCTACTGGGTGCACCCCTTCGGCCGCGGCAACCTCGGCTATGCCGGCATCGCCCGCATCGACATCCTCGAGGCCTACGACCACGCCCACCGTCTGGTGCGGATCGACGCCGACCGCCGCTACCTCTACGGCTTCTCCATGGGCAGCATGGGCACCCTGTCGCTGGCGCAGCTCACCCCGTCGCGCTGGGCTGCCTGCGCCGCCATGTCGGGCGCCGGCAGCCGCGGCGAGCCGATCCGCACCTACCTGCTCGACAACCTCGCCGGCCTGCCCTTCCGCATGGTCATCGGCAGCGACGATGGCGGCGCCGCCAATTTCCGCGACATGCGCCAGGCGATGCAGGCGCGCGGCCTCGATCCGCTGTACCTGGAGATCGTCGGACTCGGCCACAACTACACTGGCGAGATGCAGCGCGAATCCGGCGAGTGGCTGAAGCAGCATGTGCGCAAGCGGCCCCAGCGCTTCACCTTCGCCACCACCGACAATCTCACCGGCGACTGCTGGGGCGTGCGCCTGGTCGTCGACATGGGCGTCGCGCCGCGCGGCGGCATGGTCCGCGGACCGCTGCGCGTGGTCGATGAGAGCGCTCCGAGCTTCGCCAAGGCCACGGTGTCGGTCAGCGGGCAGACCGTGACCATCGACAGCCAGGGCGCCCGCCAGGTCAACCTCGACTTCGATCCGGTGGACGGCCTCGGCCTGCAGGGCGAGGTGACGGTGGTGTGGAACGGCGCCGAGGCCTACCGCGGCCCGGCCAAGCCCGTCGTCCTGCGCTGAGCCTCGCCGACCGCAAGTGCGGTACGAGCGCAGAACCCCGTCCTCCTACGCCATTGCACCGTCCAGTCCACCCCGTCCGATCCCGGCATGATCCCCACGATCTTCCGTGCCGACGACATCGGCATCTCCTGCTCCACCGTGCTAGCCGCCAGGCTGGCGATCGAGCATGGCGTCTGCCGCAACGTCAGCGTACAGGCGGTCGGACCGCATCTGGCGCTGGTGCGCGAGCTGCTGGTGCCGCTGCAGCGGGCCGGACGCATCGACCTCGGTCTGCACGTCACGCTCAACTGCGAATGGGATTTCCCGCGCTTCAAGCCCATCGGCCGGCATCCGCATCCGGACCTGCTCGACACCGACGGAGCCTTCGTCCAGCATCCCGGCATCCTGCATGAACGCCGGCTGCCTGGTCAGGCGGTGATCGATGAGGCCGAGGCGCAGCTGGCCTTGCTGCGCGCGCACGGCATCGAACCGCAGTACGTCGATGAGCACATGTGCTTCGGCTGGGTGCCCTCGCTCGCTGGCGCGCTGACCGGCTTCTGCGCCCATCATGGCCTGATCCAGGCCGACCGGCTGCGCTTCGAGCGCCCTGCCCCGGTGCAGCAGGCCGACGCCGTCGCCCAGGCCCTGGCCGGCATCGCGGCGGCGGTGCGCGGCCCCCTGCGGTTCGTCGGCCATCCCGTGCTGCCGGACAACGAAAACGGCCTGTTCCGCATGCGTGGTGACCCCGCCTACGACCTCAACCGCGACCGCGACGCGCAGCGGCGCATGTTCACCGACCCGCGGGTGCGCGCCCTGGCCGGCTCCGGACGGTTGTGGACGGTGCGATACAGTGAGCTGGCTGGTGGGCTTTCGAACCGTTGAATCGCCGTAGAACCGCCCACCCTGCGATCCATGGCCGGCCGCACCTCGCTCAAGGACATCGCCGCTGCCACCGGCATGTCGGTGTCCACCGTCAGCCTCGCCCTGTCCGGAGACCTGCGCGTCGCGGCCCCGACCCGCCAGCGCATCCGCGCCGCCGCGGACAAGCTCGGCTACGTCCGCGACCCGATCCTCGCCAGCATCGCCTCCGGGCGCTTCCGCCATCCCGGCAAGCCGGTGTGCATCGCGGTCAGCGCCCAGGGCAACGGTTGGACCACCAGGTTGCGGCCCCAGGCCGAAGCGATGGGCATGTCGGTGCGCGGCCTCGACGGGCCGATCGGAACCCTCGTCGCCCAGGCCCTCGAGCTGGGGGCCGCTGCCCTGGTGCTGCATCGCCGCGGCGTCGACCTCGACCTGGTGGCGAACATCCCGCTGCCGGTGGTGCTGTGGGAGGACGAGGGACCGGCGAACCCGCCCGTCGACCTGGTCGAGACCTGCGAATGGTGGACTGCAACCGTTGGCGCGGTGGAGCGCATCCGCGCCGCCGGCTACCGCTCCCTGGCGGCCGTGCTCAAGCCGGCGATGCCACGGCACTGGCACGACGACATCCGCTTGGCCGCGGTCAAGGCCATGGGCCTGCCGGTCCTGGAACTCGACTCCGCCGATCGTGACGAGACCGATGGCGTCGTGCGTTTCATCACTGCGCATCGGCCCGATGCCGTCCTCGTCGGTCTGACTTTCATCGGCGATCTGCTGCTGCGTTCCGGCTTTAAGCTGCCTTACGCTTCGCTGATCGTGAACGAAGGCCCGTGGTTCACCCACAATGCCGGCTGGATGCCCGACCAGGACCATCGCGGACAGGTGACCCTGGAGCTGATCGAGCAGCGCCTGCGCTACGGCCCGCGCCCGCCGCGGCGCATCGTCATCCCGCCGCGCTGGCAGGCCGGGCAGACGCTGCCCGAGGTCCTGTAAACCTCCTGGCGTTCAAGGCTGGCCGGCGCGCAACGTCAGTACACGCCAGCCTGTCGGCCAGCCGGTTCCCTCGAAGCTGGCCAGCAGCCCGTCGTATGGGCGTTCGACGATGGCGAAGGGTGGACGACCACGATCGAGCAGCAGCCGACCGCGGAGACCACGGAAGGGTACCAGCCTGATGGCCTGCCAGGTCGGTGGATCCACCTGCAGCAGGGTGGCGAAGTCGGGCGCACCGGGGGCAGGTTCGCCGAGCAGGAGGTCGAGGATCGCCAGGGCATCGCGGGGGGTGGGCAGGGCCGCCACCAGCAGATCCTGCACCTCGGTCAGCGGTACCTGACGGCCATCGCCTCTCCACGCCCGGGCGGCGCCATCCCAGGCCAGGCCGCGGAGACGGCTCAGGGATTCGCGCAGATCGGCGGGGACGATGATCCGCTCGCGGCCGAGGATGGCATCGGGCAGCCCGGTGAACAAAGCCACGCCCTCGGGCTGGTCCGGGGCGGACAGCAGCCAGGCACGCCCCCGGAGCACCGGGCCGAGACGGGTGAAACCGGCCTCGTCAGTTGCCACGCCGGCGACGTGCGCCGCCAGGGCCCGATGCGGCATGCGGTTCCGTGGATCAGCCAGATGGAGCAGCACCGCCGTCAGCGCGCCAGCCAGGACCACGACACCGAGGATGATGCGGATGGACACGATCAGCCGCCCAGGACCCGCAGGCGCCAGAGCACGAAGCATTCGACCTCCGCGCTGAGCGTGTTTCCGGCGAGCAGACGCTGATGCGTGGGCAGGTCACGATAGGCGGCGTAGGCTTGGCGGGCGTCGTCGGACCGGCCCTCGCGCTCGGCGCGCACGGCGGAAGCCAGTTGCCACCAGGCGCGCCCCTCGCTGAGCGTCGGCATGCCGATGACCTCGGCCTCGGTGGCTTCGCCCAGCGCCGCCCTGGCGAAGCGCCAGGCGCATTGGCCGTGGTACTGCTTCCAGCCATCAGCCATGGTGCGCAGCGCGGCATCCAGCGCTTCCGGGCGGCCGGCGATCCGGTCGGCGAACGGGCCGATGACCATGCCGGCAAACCATTCGCCGAGGAAGCTGCGCGGCGGTGGCACAGCGGCCCGCGCCTCGGCCATGGCCTTGGCATCCACCGCATGCATCAGACGCAGCCAGGGTAGCGGACGGCCAAGGGCCGATTCGGCTGCCTCGGTGCGCCCAAGCATGGCCATCGCGCGCCATTCGCGCCCGGAACCCGGTATGTCGGGCACGCCTGCCCCGGCCGCCTCCTCCAACCGACCAAGGCTGAGCAGACATTCGTTGGCCGCCGCCGGGTTGAGTGGACGTATGGCGAGGAGCTCAGCGGCCCTGCCGAGGTGGAGCATCGCCGGATGCCTCGCGTGTTCCTCCTGCAGTTCCGCTGCCCGGCCCATCTTGCAGAGGGCGACCGCACGGACATAGGCGTAGGACTCTGCGGATTCGACGATCGCCTGGTAGTTGCCCCGGGCCAGATTCAGGGCGACGCGGTCGCTCGGGATGATCCATGGCAAGGCCTCGAGCTGCTCGAAGCGGCCGAGAGCCAGCAGTGCGCCGACGCAGGCGCGGCGCTCGCCGGGGAAGTCGCGCAGGAGGTCCTCGTAGCGTTCGAGGCGGAGCAGGAGCCGCGCCGCCTCGTAACCCGTGGTCCCGTCCTGGGGAAAGACCTCCTGCCGGAGTTTGATCAGCGCCTCGGCGAAACCGGCGTCGAACCTGCTCGATGCTGCCGTGAGACTGGCGGCGGCGGACCATTGCTGACGCAGTTCGGGATGGGCCTGGGCCGAGCGCCGCCAATAGGCCCGCAAGCGTTCGAGGAACAGGTCGCGCTGGCCGGTGGCCAGCAGATCCTCGAGCCGGATGCCATCGGCCGCCTGCACCAGCCCGGGGTCGATCAACTGCGACCAGGTCTCGTTGGCGTCACCCGGACGACCGGCCCGTCGTTCGGCCATGCCCTTGCGGAACAGCGCGTCCTGCACCGTCCGGCTGTCGGCGTCACCCCCCTCGGCCAGCCGGCCGTAGAGCGCAGCTGCATCGTTGTAGTGCCCGAAACCATAGAGCGCGTCACCCATCGCGGTGGGTGGAACCTGGTCCAATACCGGACGGCCGAAGACCACGACGTCATCGAACGACTTGCCCGGATACCAGCCCAGCAGGGAGATGTAGCCGGAGGTGCTGGGAAAGCGGTCGCGATGCTCGAGCACCAGCTTGCCATCGATCGACATGGTTACACGTCCGCCATCGATCTCGACCCGGAAACGGTAGTCCCGGCCCGGTTCCAGCTGTCGCGCACTATGCGCCAGCCTCCGGTCGCCAGGCTGCAGGAAGATGCCGCAGTAGCTGTTGTCGTAGGCGCCGGCCTGGATGGAGAAGGTGCGGGCCCCGGGCACCACCTTCTCCCCTGTCCCCTGACCCTCGGCGCCGCTTTCGCTCCAGATCACCGAGAGATCCCCCGGACGCTGGCCGGGCTGGATCTGGGCGGTGTATTCGATCGCGACCGGGGCGGCCAGCCGTCGACGCAAGGTCAACCTGCTGTCCCTGCTCCCACCGCTGACCAGGCGCCCACCGCTCACGGTCCAGGCGTCGCCGCCAGACCAGTGGTCGCGCCAGGAGTCGTCGCTGAAGGTCTCCCTGGCCAGTTCGCTGCGCCAGGAATCGGCCGGGTGCCGCCAGTGCGGCAGGACGAGGACCGCGCCGACCAGGATGGCCAGCCCGGCGGCGATCGCGAGGCGGGCAGGCCAACGCCGCTCCGAGCGGTAACGGCCGTTCCCCGTGGGGCTGGCCGCGATCAGTTCCTCGGCGGCGCAGCGCTCGATCGCGCTACGCAGTTCGGCGATGCCGCGGAAGCCGCTGGCGCGGTCGGAGCGCAAGGCGCTGCGGATCAGCGCGCACAGGCCGGGCGACAAGCGGACGCCCTCGGCCGGACCGACGTCTGCGAAGGGCTCGGGAGCGCCAGCCGTCGGCGGGCGCCGGACCAGCGCCTCGAACAGGCAGGCGCCGACCGCACGGACGTCGACATGCAGGTCGTCGAGCTCGGGCTGGGCGCCGGCGGCGCGGCCGGTGCCCAGGCGAACGGTCAGCGGATGCGGCTCCATCGCCATCGCCTCGTTCCATCCGCCGACCAGCACCTCGCCATGCAGCGCCAGGACGATGACGGCAGGCGATAGGCGCCGGTGCACGATGCCGCGGGCGTGCGCCGCGGCGAGCGCGTCGCAGACCTGCTGCATCAGACGCAGCGTGGAGACCGCATCGGCCAGTTCGGGGCAGACGGTGCCAGCCTTGGCATCGGCGATGGCTTCGGCCAGGGTGATGCCGTCGACCTGCCGCAGCACCAGCAGGGCGCCGTCCCTGGTGCGGACGAAGTCGTGCACCGCGGGGATGCCGGCATGCTCGAGCCGCGCCAGGAAGCGCGCCTCGCGCTCGAGCGCCTCGGCGCCAGCAGCGTCGGTTTGCCGCACCTGCACCGTACGGCAGAGCACCTCATCGCGGGCAGCCTTCGCGCCGGCTGCGATGCTGTAGCGATCGAGGGGCACGTCCGGCACATCATGCGGTTCGCCGTCTGAATGCGGTGGCGGCTGGGCAGAGGTCATGCGGAGAGTTTCGCGCTGACGCGCCTGCGCGTCAAGCAGCCGATCAACGCCAGCAGGTTCTGTTCGAAACCGTTGAAGCCGGGCGGTGGCGGTTGGGGATCCGAAGATCTAGCATGCCTGCGGAGGTTCCCGTGATCACCCTGACCAAGACCGACCGCAGCACCAGCAACTGGCACCCGTTGGAAGATGGCGCCGTCCGTGTGCCGTTGGAGACCGGCCGGATCGAGATCCGCGATGGGGCCGGGCGAACCTACCTCGACGCCGCACCGCGACGCGGTGCGGTCGCCTTCCGCGCCCGCGGCGCCGCCGGCGTCCATCGCGTCACCGCGCTGGACCACGCCGGCCGGACCATGGCGAGCGCCACGTTCCGTCTGCGCCCGGCGACCAGTCTGGCCTGCGACCGCGGCGTGTACGCCGACTACGCCCGTCGGGTGTGGAACTGCCTCGCCGCCTCAGGCGAGGCCGGGACCGGGGGCAGCGTGGTCCAGGGCAAGCTGCACCGCTGGTGCGTGTGCTGGCTGCGCGACCACGCCTACACGCTGAAGGCGCAGCGCCACTTCTGGAGCGACGTCACCAGCGGCACCGACCTGTTCCTCTCCCGCCAGCGTCCCGACGGCATGATCTGGGATGACATCCACCCCAACGCCAGCGGCGCGCCGTCGTGGTTCGGCGAGGCGCTGGGCAAGGGCTACCAGGAGTACCTCGACGACGGCCGCTGGGTGCTGCGCCGCATCCCGGTCGAGGCCGACGTCGAGTACATCGCAGTCGAGGCGGTGCACCACGGCTGGAAGGCCGGCGGCGACGATGGCTGGATGGCGGCCCAGCTCCCGGCGCTGGAACGCGCCGTCGCCTACACCACCGGCAGCCCGCTGCGCTGGTCGAAGAAGCACGGCCTGGTCAAGCGGGCCTACACCATGGACTCGTGGGACTTCAAGCACCCCGATCCCAAGGTCGGCGGCGGCGGCGACCACCGCTGCCTGGCCGCGCAGGACCAGC
>JAIFKN010000144.1 GCA_020049615.1 bacterium
GGTCACCGCCCTGCGCCAGTCGGGCAACATCGACTGAGAAGCGGGTGCCTTTCGGGCGCGATGTCGAGCCGTCGTGCCAGCGTGGCGGATCACAACGTCCACGTCCTCAAGGAAACTAGCAGGTTGAGGAAAAATGGCAGCGATTCGACCGTCGCCACCCCGTTTCGGGATTTCAGGCGCGCTTTGTAGCCCCGCAGGGCGTCATTCCCCGCCCAGTTCGGCGATTTTGTCGCCGTCCGGGCAGCCTTCGGCCGTCAGGCGGCGGCCACGAAGGCCGTCGCCGGCAGCAATCTTCGCATGCGCACCAGGTTGTATGCGGCTGCCGTGAGTTCGAACATCCAGTCGACCTGTGCCGTGCCGCGATGACGTACCTTGCGCATGAGTCCGATCGTCTTCATCCAGCCGAAGACCTCCTCGATCATCTTGCGCCGGCGTTGGCTGACCGCATAGCCAGGATGGCGAGTCGTGCGCCCATCGATGCCGGATGACCGATGTCCGCTGGTATTCTGGGCGACATGTGGCGTCAGCCCGCAGCGGCGGACTCCAGTGATAAATACCTGCTGATCGTACCCCTTGTCGCCGCCAACCGTGCCGCGCTCGTGCTTGCCCAACTGGGCCAGCGCCGCCTCCACCTCTGCCTTGCCGGAGGCCGTCGTGGCCAGGGCAGCGACGACCAAGCCGTTGCGGTTCTCGGTGACCAGGTTCCCGCTGTAGACCAGCTTCGCGCCATCGCCGCCTTTACGCATGAGCCGCGCGTCGGGATCGGTGACCGAGGCGTGCGTGTCGTTGCTGCGTGTCTGGCCTTTGAAATCCACGGTCGGGTTTCGACCGCCACTCTGGTTGGTGTCGTTGCCGCCACTGCCGTCCTTGGGCTTGAAGCTCTTCTGGCTCGCCCACGCCTCCAGGAAGGTTCCGTCGACCGTGAAATGCTCGTCAGACATCAGACCGGCTGCCTGCGCCTGAGCGACGACAGCCTGGAAGAAATGGCGCGAGATCTCGTGCTCCAGAAGCCTGTCCCGGTTCTTGCCGAAGGTCGTCGCATCCCACACCGCTTCGTCCATGCCAAGGCCAATGAACCAGCGGAACAGCAGGTTGTATCGGATCTGCTCGACCAGCAGGCGCTCGCTGCGCACCGTGTAGAGCATCTGGATCAACTGGGCACGCAGCAGGCGTTCCGGTGCAATGCTCGGGCGACCATGGGAGGCGTACATCCGATCCAGACGGGGGCCGATCGCTTCAAGGGCGCGATCGACCAGGACCAGGATCCGGCGCAGCGGGTGGTCCGCCGGGATGCGGGACTCCATGTCCACGTAGCTGAACATCGATCCCTGTCGCTCGTCTGAACCGCGCATGATAAGCCCCTCTACCTATAGGGGGCTTGTCAAGGCCACCCGCTGGGCCTTTTTCCGCAGCCTGCTAGCCTAGCGAGCGTAGCGTTCGAGCATCTGCATCGCTGCCGGCGCTGCCTGCCTGCACAACTCGTCGCGGTGCCGACCGCCCGCAAGGCTGAGACGGTGGCGCAGGCTATCGTACAGGCGCAGCATCGGGCCGGGGATCCGCGTCAGTCGTCTGAGGCGCCTGGCACCCTCCGCATCCTGCAAGTCGACCCCGAGATGCTCCAGGCACCGCGCCAGTTCAGCGTTCAGGCCCCTGGCATGGGCCAGCCGACCCAGCCGGCCAAACTGGCTGGTGCCGTAGGTCTCCACCAGCTGGCGTCGGAACACGATGGCGTCGGCCTCGGACAGGACGCCGCGGGGAAAATGGTCGCGCAGGTAGCGGACCGAAGGCCAGAGCATCTGGAGGGCGGCGTCGATGTCATGCCCGGCGCGGGTGCTGGTGGAACCAGGATGCTGGGTGAAGACGGCGACCGGTACGCGAGTCACTCCGATACCCCCCTTGGCTGCGGCGTGCAGGGTCCACAGCACATCCGAGGCGTGGAAGTCGGGATGACCGGGATGGAAGCCGGCATCCAGCACCGCGCTGCGAAAGAGCAGACCGGTGTTCTGCGGACGCACATCCCCGCAGACCAGTCGGCAGGCCTGTTCCGGCGGGCAGAAGCCGTCTGGCCAGCCGGGGGCCGGCATCGAGGCGACGAAACCCCGCTCACCGATCAGCAGCACGAGCCCGCCCCAGGCCATCGCCTGCGGATGCTGCCGGAGGCCCCGCATGCCGATCTCCAGGCATCCCGGGAGCAGGATGTCGTCGTCAGATAGCATGCAGAAGTGCTCAGTGCGCACCTGTGAGAAGGCCCAGCCGAAGTTGGCCTGCGGACCGAGGTTGGTGTGATGACGATGGTAGCGGATGCGCACGTCGCGCCGGATGAAGTCGGCGACGACCTCACCCGTCGTGTCGCCGGAATCGTTGTCGCAGACCAGAACGGTGAGATCACGCCAGGTCTGGGCCTGGAGGCTGCGCAGGGCGCGAGCCAGGAGCTGCGGACGGCGGTAGGTAGGCACGAGAACGGTGACGACAGGAGCCCGCATGCCTCAAGATCCTCCGCGCGCAAACGAACGCCCGATGGTTGCGACGACCCAAGCACGCAGGGCCGGGCAGACCACGACGACGGCCAGCGTGGACACCACGAAAGAGGCGGCAGCCATGCCGACGCGCGCGGCATCCTGACAGGAGTCGGCGCACACCAGATGCGCGGTCCAGGCGATCACCACCGCTGCCGCGATAGGCAGCAGGACGCTATCCAGGTACCAACTGCGCATGCCATCGCGCCCAAGCCGGATGTGCATCAACGGAACGACCACTAGTAGGTAGGCGAGGTTGAGCACGCACCACATGCCCACCACGCCGACCGCACCCCAGCGTCCGTAGGCGACGATCGCTCCCGGCAGCAGTAGCACGATAGCGCAGAGGTTCGACACCGCCATCAGCCGCGTCCATCCGTGTGCCAGCATCCAGGCCAATGGCAGGCTCATGAAGCCGTTGCAGAGGTTCCCGACCAGGAAGGCGACGAGGAGCGGCTCGACCTGGGCAGCCAGGACCGGATCGCCTATCCACACACGCAGGATCGGCCCGGCGAACATGACCACCGCGACTACCCCGGGCACCAGCATTGCCGCCACCGCCTGGGTGGAGAGACGGTACAGGTCGAGCGCATCCTGGCGCGAACCAGCGGCGATCAGGCGGGTGAGCCGCGGGTAGACGGCGCTGAAGACCGGCGCGACCACGCGGAAAGTACCGCTGGATACGTTGGCCGCGAAGGTGTAGACGCCGAACGTTGCCAGCGGCATCAGCCGTCCGAGCACGGCCTTGTCCAACTGCATCAGGATCACCGAGGTCAGCGAGATCGCGTTCATCCCGCCGGCGAAGCCGCGGGAATCGCGCCAGGCAGCAGGGTTCCAGCGGCGGCACATCCCATTCCAGCCGAGCAGCCTCCACAGCATCCAGCGCAGCACCAGCATCTGCGCCAGGCCGCAGACGGCGAGGAAGGCGAAGAACGCTTGCGGAGGGGCCTGTAGCACGGCCAGCACAACGATCACGCCGAGATATTGCACCACGGTCGTCGCCAGTGCCAAGAGGCCGGCCCCGACCTGCCGCTCCAGACCGGCTAGGCCGGCAGTGTAGAGCGCGATGTTCCAACGCATAGCAAAGCCGATGCCTAGCCACACCATCGACCAGGTCATGACCTCGACAGGGAGCGCGCCGGGATTCAGCCAGGTCGCCGCCAGCAACGGTCCGCTGCAGCAGAGCGCCACTCCGAGGGCCAGGCCAATGCAGGTGAAGATGGCCTCGAGGCCGGCGACGACCTCCCTAGTCTCGCGCAGGGCGAGCTGCTCGGCCTGGGCTAGGCGACGCCCGACCGCGGCGGTGAGCCCGAACTCGAACGTCGCGCCAATCGCCGCCAGGACGCCGAACAGGCCGAACAGGCCGAAGGCCTCATGGCCAAGCAAGCGCAGGTAGAGCGGGGCCATGCACAGGGCGATGGTCGCCGTCCCCAGCGATGACGCGGCATTGGCGGCCAGATTCGCCCTGGCGGAGGAGCGTCGTACCAGCAGCCGGTCCCGATCGTCCATGCTCACGCCGGTCGCCTGAAGACGGCGATGTAGGCATCATTGCGCCCATACCGGCGCAAGAGCCGGCCGAGTAGGCGATGTCCCCACAGCGCCGTGCGTGTGATCAGGCCGCGTATCGGCCAGACCTCCGGTAGGCCGGCGGGAACGGCCCCCATCCGGTCCAGGGCCGCATTGAGAAAGCCGCCGCGCACCGTCCGCTCATGGCGCAACCCGGCCGCCGCAGCCGCGGTGATCAGGGCGCGCAGCGGACACACCTGCAGATGCCGCGGAGCATCGAGGTGAAGCCAGCGCGCACCGAACAGCTTGGCATGCAGCCCGCCGGCATCGGGCATGGCGATCACGGCGGCACCACCGGGAACGAGGCTATCGTGCATCTGGCGCAGCACCTCCCGCGGCTTAGCCAGATGCTCCAGCACATGCCAGGCGACCACGGCCTGGAAACGCCCGAGCGCCGGCATCGTCCGGCAGGGATCGTCGGACCGGTGAACATGCAACCCGGCGTCCCGCAGTCTAGCGCAGCACACTTCATCCATCTCGATGGCCTCCATGTCGTAGCCGTAGGCCACCGCCCGGCAGAAGAAACCGCCGCCGCCAGGGCCGAGCTCCAGGATGCGTGCTCCCGCAACCGCGCATGCGCCCAGGACCATTATTTTGGCCGCATCGACGCGGCTTTGAAACAGGCGCTCGGCGACCTCGTCAGGAGTCCGATAGGCAGGATAGCCGTGGCGGTAATATCTGGCCAGATCCGCAGGTATCGCTGCGATGAACCAGGTGCGGCACTGCCGGCACTCGGCATAGGCATGCCCCTCGCCGGTGACGCGCTGATTGAGGTCGGTCGCCACCAGCAAGCGCTGCCGTCGCTTGGTGCCATCGCACATCGGACAGCGGTCACGACGCACCGTCGCCCCCGAGCCGATGGAACGAGCGCCAGGCACACCAACCGAGTTGGCGGCGCTCCTCTGCGCCAGCGGCGGCATAGCATCGGGTGTGGTTGTCGCCGACGATGAGGTGCTTCTGCCCACCGCTGCGGAAGATGCCGGCGCGAGGCCAATCGAGCGGTTCGTGCCCACGGCCATCGGCGCCGGCCAGGATCAGCTCACCGCCAATCGCGAGGACGCTGGCCGACAGCCCGTGGCGACCCGCCTCTAGGGCGTAGCAGGCATCCTTGTCGCGCGGCACAGGCCAAGCCGCCATGAGGTGGTGTAGGTCGGGCGGAAGCAGGAAAGCATTGGTTCGGATGGCCGGGTTGGGGAACGGCGGATGGTCAGTCGATGCCTGACGCCAAGCGGCGCGGAAGGCGGCGCAGGCTTGGCGCAGACGGCCATACCTCGCCTGCGGCCCGGGCTCGAAGCCATGGCTCTCCCAGGAACCACTCGCACCCACCAGCCGGCCCGGGCCGCTGTGGCGCGCCAGCAGATCGAGCCAGCCGTCCACCAGCAGTTCGGAATGGGAGTTGAGGAACAGAACGGCGGCACCGGCGGCCAATGGGATGAAGCTGCGATAAGCTCCGAGGTCGAAGCCCTCGTCCGTCACCGTCTGCTGGCGATGGGGCAGGTCGCCGAGCTGTTCCTGGTAGGGCCTCCACTCATCGTCTGGCGCGGCATCGAAGCCCTTGCGCAGCAGCACCAAATCGTGATCACACCCGGCGGGATGGCGGCGATACGAAGCGAGGAAGCGCGTGAACGCTGCCTGCCCCTCCTCCCGGCGGACCAGATGCGCGACCAGTAGCGGCATCATCCGCCCTCCGCTGCCCGAGGACTGGCGCGGAGCATCCGCACGTACTCCGGCACCAGTTCGAGCGCCTCGCGCGCACGCCAGCCCGTCGCGAGCAGGCGGCCCGGATCGCCGACCAGGTGCGGTGGATCCCAAGCCCGATCCGGCTTGGCACCGAAGCGGATCCGCCCAGGCGCTCCGCTCGCACCCGCCGCTGCCAGCATCAGATCGGCCAGGCGCACGCCGCGACCGGTGCATACGTTCACAGCTCCAGGCAGGCCACCGTCGAGCAGCCGCGCCAGAGCTTCGGCGAGATCGGCGACATGGATGTAGTCGCGCACCTGGCTACCGCCGCCGGCGGTGAACTCGCCGCCGGCGGTGAGGGCCGACACGACGCTCGGTAGCAACCGCTGCGCCGGCTCTCCGGGACCGAAGGGATTGAAGATCCGCGCCCAGGTGCAGGTCGCCCCGCGCTGCCGGCACAACTGCTCGAGGATGCCATGCGTCGCGACCTTGCATGCGGCGTAGAGCGTGGTCGGCGCCAGCGGATGGTCCTCCGTCAGCGGGCGGTCGGCGGCGGGTGCCGCATACTCCGCGCAGGTCCCGGCACCCACCAGCAGCGGACAGCCGGCGGCGAGCAGGGCCTCGCCCAGCGCCAGCGTCGCCGCCATGGCCCCCAGGTTGGCAGGCGACACGAGATAGGTCGCTGGATCGACAGGCCAGGCCAGGAGCAGGGCGGCATCGAAACAGCGAGCGGTCAGCGCCGTCGGCAGCGGCTCCGCTGGGCTGACGATGTGCCGGTGGTACTCGTCGGCCTGGCCGCCTGCCGGAAGCGGCCGCCGGTCCAGGGCGACCACGGTCCAACCGCGAGCGCGGCTGGCCGCCACCGCCTGCGTCCCTATGAATCCCGCTGCACCGGTGATGAGGACAGTGGGCATGTCGTTCTCAGTCGGCCAATTCCGGCACGGCCCGGACGCAGCGTCCTCCCCAACGCGAGAGGTCCGCCAACGACGAACTGATCTCCTTGTAGAGATTCCAGGGCAGGACGAGCACGCGATCGGGCCGTTCCCGCAGCAGATGGTCGGGCGCCACCACCGGGATCCGGCTCCCCGGCAGGAAGCGGCCCTGCTTGGCAGGGTTCGCGTCGACCACCCAGGGCAGGAGGTCACGGTGGATGCCGGCGAAGTTGAGCAGGGTGCAGCCCTTGGCCGCCGCCCCGTAGGCGCCCACCCGCAGGCCCGTGCGTCGGCAATCGATCAGCCAGGCGCACAGGTCGTGGGCGATGCGCTCGGCGGCGGGCTGGAGCGACCCGTACCACCCGGCGGTGCGCATGCCGGCCGCCGCTTCGCCCGCGAGGACGTCGTCCACCCGCGATGCACGCGGACGGGCTCCGCAGTCGGAGCGCTGAGCATGGACGCGCAGGCTGCCGCCGTGCGTCGGCAACTCATCGACATCGAAGACCGCCAGGCCGTTGACGGCGAAGATCCGCTCGACCGCAGTCAGCGACAGGTAGCTGAAGTGCTCGTGGTAGATGGTGTCGAACTGCCGCCCTTCGACCAGGCGGCGCAGGTGCGGGAACTCGAAAGTGGCGACTCCATTGTCGGTGAGCAGGGCAGCGAAGCCGGCGACGAAGTCGTTGATGTCCGGGACATGGGCGAGGACGTTGTTGGCGACCATCAGGTCGGCGGTGAGACCCTCCTCGCGCAACCGATTCGCCAGATCCCGTCCGAAGAACGCCTCGCGCACCGGGATGCCCTTCGCCCGCGCCGCCGCCGCGGTGCTCGCGGTCGGCTCGATGCCCAGGCAGGGGATGCCGCGGGCCTGCACGTACTGCAGCAGGTAGCCGTCGTTCGCCGCCACCTCGATCACCAGGCTGCTCGCGCCCAGGGACAGCCGCCCGGCCATCTCAGCGACGTAGCGTTCGGCGTGGGCGAGCCAGGAGGCCGAAAACGAGCTGAAGTACGCGTAGGTGGAGGTGAACAGCTCCTCGGCACGGGCGAAGTCCTCGGTCTGTGCCAGCCAGCAACGGGTGCAGACGAGCACGCGGAGCGGGTAATGGAGCTCGGGCTTGGCCAGGTCGCCTGGTTCGAGGTAGGCGTTCGACGGCGGCGCGGTGCCCAGGTCTGCGAGGACCACATCGAGGTCGCTGCCGCAATGCCTGCACCTCATGGGTCGACCCCGGCGAAATCGCGTGCGAGGAGCGGATGGGAGGCATCACGCGCCGAACGCTCGGCGATCGTCAGCGGCCAGGCGATGCCCAGGAACGGATCGTCGGCTCGGATGCCTGCATCGGCCTCCGGGATATAGGGCTTGGAGTGGAGGTAGAGCATCTCAGCCGGACCATCGATGACCTGGAAGCCGTGCGCGCAGCCTGGTGGGATGACCAATGATGCACTGCCTGCGGCATCGAGCAGCACCGCCGTCCTGGCCAGAAAGGTCGGCGAACCGCGACGCAGATCTACCACCACATCATGCACGCGGCCGCGCAGGCAGGTGACGTGCTTCCAGTCGGCATGCGGCGCACGCTGGAAATGCAGGCCACGTACCGTGCCGGGACGTCGGGTGCTCGAACGGTTGATCTGCGCGATGGCTTCAGGATAGCCGCTGGCTGCCAGCTCATGGGGGCAGAACAGGCGCTCGAACCAGCCGCGGTCATCACTGGCCGGGCGGCGATGGACGATCACCATCCCGGCGACGGGCGTGGCTTCGCAAACGAAGCGTCCGCTCATGGCCTTGCCCCCGGCTCCTGCGCCCGACGGTAGGCAGTGAGGTCCTGCTGGCAGAGCTGGACGGCCGGGACGCCGTCGGCGAAGCCGCGATACCAGCGGGCGGTCAGGCGGACGGCTTCGCGCACGGTCCAGCGCGGGCGCCAGCCGAGACGCCCCGCCGCCTTGCTGCAGTCGAGCCGCAGGGTCTGGGCCTCATGCGGGGCAGGCGCCGTCTCGACCACCACCTGGCCCGATCCCCAATCCTCGACCAGCGCATCCGCCACCTCGCGGACGGTCGCGGCAGCTCCGTCGGCCGGACCGAAGTTCCAGGCTTCCGCCCAGCCACGGCCTTCGCTGCCGAGCAGCCGGCGGGCCAGCTCGAGATAGCCCCCGAGCGGTTCCAGCACATGCTGCCACGGGCGCGTCGCCAGCGGATTGCGCAGGCGCAGTTCGCGTCCCGAGCTGACCGCGGCGATGAAGTCCGGGATCAGCCGGTCTTCGCTCCAGTCGCCGCCGCCGATGACGTTGCCGGCGCGCGCGGTCGCCACCGGGGCGAGGTCCTGGAACGATCGCCGCCAGCTGGCGGCGGCGATCTCCACGGCCGCCTTGGAGGAGCTGTACGGGTCATGGCCACCGAGGACGTCCTCCTCGCTATACCCCCTGGTCCACCCGCGGTTCTCGTAGCACTTGTCCGAGGTCACCACCACACAGGCGCGCACCGCCGGGCAGCCACGGACAGCCTCGAGGAGATGCGTCGTACCCAGCACATTCACCGCCCAGGTGGCGGCCGGATCGCGGTAGCTGCGCCGGACCAGCGGCTGGGCCGCAAGATGGAAGACGACCTCGGGCGCGACGGCCTGCACGCAGGCCCGGATCGCCGACAGATCGCGGATGTCGCCCTCGACATGGTGCATCCGTCCAGCGAGGCCCAGCGCCGTGAACAGCGCAGGGGCGGTCTCAGGAGGCAAGGCGAATCCGCTCACTTCTGCTCCCTCGTCGAGCAGCCAGTGGCTCAACCAGGAACCCTTGAACCCGGTGTGACCGGTGATCAGCACCCGGCGACCTCTCCAGACGGAGGCTGCGCTCACCATCGCTTCCACGGAGCCCTTCCCGTAGCCCACATGTGTTCGAGCTGCAGCCGGTCACGCAGCGTGTCCATGGGCTGCCAGAAGCCGCCGTGCTTGTAGGCCTTCATCTGGCCATCCTGCGCAAGTCGTGACAGCGGCTGGTCCTCCCAGGTGGTGCTGTCGCCGTCGATGCTCGAGATCACGCGCGGCGACAGCACGAAGAACCCGCCGTTGATCCAGCCGCCATCCCCCTGCGGCTTCTCGACGAAGCCGGCGACGGAATCGCCGTCGAGCCTCAGCGACCCGTAGCGTCCCGGCGGCTGCACCGCGGTCACCGTCGCCAGAAGGCCGTGGCTGCGGTGGAAGGCGGTGAGGGCGCCGATGTCGATATCCGCGACGCCATCGCCATAGGTGAAGCAGAACGGTTCGTCCGGGGGCAGGTAGCCGGCCACCCGACGCAGGCGCCCGCCGGTCATGGTCTTCTCGCCGGTGTCCACCAGCGTCACGCGCCAGGGCTCAGTGGTACGATGATGCACCTCCATGGTCCCCTTGGCGAGATCGAAGGTGACGTCGCTGCTGTGGAGGGCGTAGTTGGCGAACCACTCCTTGATCAGATAGCCCTTGTAGCCCAGGCAGATGATGAAATCGGTCACGCCGTGGCAGCCGTAGATCTTCAGGATGTGCCAGAGGATCGGCATCCCGCCGATCTCGATCATCGGCTTCGGACGAAGCGCGCTCTCCTCGCTGATGCGCGAGCCGACCCCTCCAGCCAAGATGACGGCTTTCATGAATCGGCTCCCATGGTTTGCCGGACCACCGACGATGCGTGCATATTGGCGATGCCCTGCTCTGTTGCCACCCCCCGCGCCCTGCTGGCCCCCGCCTCCGGGCTTGAGGCGGGCCCGACACCGCCCATCACTGGTGCATGCGCACGACGGAGTCCAGGTTGGCGGACCTTCCAGGCGGGTGCTTCGCCATACCGACCCGGAATCGGGCCGAGCAGCTGCGCCGCTCGCTGCCCACGGTCCTGGCCGCATCGGCGAACCAGCGGATCCTGCTCTGCGACCAGTCCCCCCAGCCCTTCGCCCATCCCGGCGTCACCGTGCTGCACCGCCCCGACCTGTCCGGCCTGCCGGCGGCGCGCA
>JAIFKN010000061.1 GCA_020049615.1 bacterium
CCTGCTGCGCCAGCATGGCAGCCTGCGCCACGAAGCCGCGGCGCAGTGGCAGTCCTGGGCGGATCTGGCCATCCGTCGCTGCTGGCACCTGAACCGCCGGGAAGCGATCGAGACGCTGATCGCCACCAAGCTGGAGACGCTCGCCGACCACCACGGCAGCGATTACGAGCTGGTACGGCTCTACCAGGCCATCGGCCGCCACGACGAGGTGGCGACGCGCCTGCCCGACGAGGTCCAGCACTACACCATCGCGATGCGCGAGCTCGGCCGGCTGGAGGAGTGCACCGCACGCCTGCCCGGCTACCCGCAGGCCAGACGGCTGATGCTGCTCGAGAGCGGGCGGTTCGCCGAGTTCGCCCCCGACGAAACAAGCTGGGAGTCGACCTTGGCCGCGACCTGGTCGGGCCACCCCCCCGCCTCGGCCAATGGCTATGCCAGGCATTGGATCAGCATGCGGACCGCGCCGGCGGAGGAGCTGCTGGCCGGAGAGCCGCCCCCGGTCGTACGCATGGCGGCGCTGCTCGGACTCGGGCGGTACGAAGAGGCCCTGTCCATGCCGCGCTTCCAGCACGATGGCGGATTGCGCGAACTGGGCACGATGCTCGCCGGCAGCTTCAACCCCCTCGATGCAGATGGTTCGCTCGAACCCGAGCAGCAGGCCTGGGCGATGGTCGAGCTGGCGGCGCGCGGCGACCGCGCGACGCTGGAACGCCACCAGGCCGAACTGCGCGAGCGGTGGCCGCTGTGGAGCCGCTGGCACGCCTGGCTGATCGTCGGACCGTCGCTGCTGCCGCCGGCCGAGCGCGCCGGCGAGCTGCGGCGGCGGCCGCGCCGGCGAGCTGCGGCGGCGGCGGCGGCGGCGGCTTGAGGAGGCGGCAGCGCTGCGCCCGGTGACCGGCCAGCGCGCCTGGCATATCGCCCGCTACGCCCTCGGACGCTGCGACGAGGCCGGGCTGGCGGTCATGCCGACGGTGCTGGAGGTCCCGCTGTGGACCTGCATCGCCCGCGCCCTGCGCTGCGAGCTGGCCGGCGACGAGGCTGGAGTGCGGCAGGCCTGGACCGACTACCGCGCCCTGCCGTCCCACCGCCGCCTGTCCCTGCACGCCATGCCGCACCCCGCCTTCGAGCGCCTCGCCCGCTTCAGGACGGAGGGGCAGTGACCATCTCCTCGGCCAGGCGGAACATGGTGGTCGGAGCCGGCGGCAGGGCGCGCAGGAAGTAGCGGCCATACGACGCGGTGGCGACGCGGTGATCGAGGATCGCCACCGTGCCGGTGTCGAGGCGGGTGCGGATCAGGCGGCCGAAGCCCTGCTTCAGGCGCAGGATCGCCTCCGGCACCTGGCCGCGCTTCCTGACCTCGTTCAGCCGCGCCTCGGTGACCGGATGGTTCGGCACCTCGAAGGGCAGCTTGGCGATGATGACGTGGCGCAGGGCGTTGCCCGGCACGTCGACGCCCTCCCAGAAGCTGCTGGTGCCGAACAGCACGGCGTCGCCGGTGCGCTTGAACAGCTCGATCATCTGGCTGCGCGCCATGCCGTCGCCGTGCTTGAGCACGAAGCGGCGCAGGCGGTCGAGTTGCGGCCGCACCAGGTCGTGCACCGCGTTCAGCTGCCGGTAGCTGGTGAAGAGCACGAAGATGCCACCCTCGGCCTCCTGCACATAGCGCGCCAGCCAGCGCGCGGTGGCCTGGGCGAAGGCCGGCGAATTGGGATCGAGCGGGCTCTCGTTGACCAGGATGCGCGCCTGGGTGCGGTAGTCGAACGGGCTGTCGAGGCGCCGGGCCAGACCGCCCTCCAGGCCGACCCGCTTGCGCAGGAAGAGGAAGCGCTCGGAATCATCGGCCGCCAGGGTGGCGCTGGTCAGCACCACGGTGCGCATGCGGTCGAAGAGCTGCTCCTTGAGCATCGCCGCCACCGACAGCGGCCGCGCCGACAGGGACGGTCCGCGGCGCTCCTTCGGCACGGTGGCGTAGCACACCAGCCCGCTGTCCTCGCCCGCCAGCACCCGGCGCACGCTGCCGGCCATCTCCAGGGCGCGGGTGCCCTGGGCGGTCAGTTCGGTCGACTCGTTGTCGTCATTGGCGCGAGACTTGAGGTTCTCCAGCGCCTGGGCCAACGCGTCGAGGGCCGGCGACAGCGGATTCTCGACCGGATGCGCGGCACCGATGCGCACCGTCTCCTCGCTGCGCGCGCCGGACAGGTTGCCGACGTTGAACCACAGGTCCTCGTTGGCCCGGCGCACCGTCTCGACCGCGCCACGCGCCTCCTCGCGCCTGGGATCGGCGAGCAGGCCCTTGCCGCGACCGCTCCACAGCGTGTCGAGGTACCAGCGCACCTGCGCCGCGCTGACCTCGGTGCCGAGGTGGTCGGTGGCGACGTCCTCGAGCGCGTGCGCCTCGTCGAACACCACCACCTGGTGCGGCGGCAGGATGCCGCCGGCCTCCTCGCGCAGGCCAAGGTCGCTGAAGTAGAGGTGGTGGTTGACCACCAGCAGCTGCGCCCCCTCCATGCGCTGCCGCGCGGCATAGAAGAAGCACGAGCCGAACTCCGGACATCTGCGCCCGAGGCAGTTGGTGCGGTCGCTCTGCACCTGGCGCCACACGCTGGCCTGCGGCTCCCAGCCGAGCTCCTCACGGTCGCCGATCTCGGCCTCGTTGTGCGCCCACTCGGCGACCTGGCGCAACGCCTGAGCCTCCTCGCGGGTCTCGAACAGCGCCTGCTGGCCGTCGTAGGCCAGGCCGAGGCGGCGGATCGAGACGTAGTTCTGGCGGCCCTTGACCAGCACTGCCTTCAGCTCGGGGAAGATCTGCTGCAGCAGCGGGATGTCCTTGCGGACGAGCTGCTCCTGCAGGGCGATGGTCGCGGTCGAGATCACCACCTTGGTGTTGTTGGCCAGGGCGTGCTGGATCACCGGCACGAGGTAGGCGAAGCTCTTGCCCACCCCGGTCGGCGCCTCGCAGATGACGTGGCTCGGATCGGCCAGCCCCTGCGCCACCAGTTCGGCCATCGCCACCTGCTGCGTGCGGCTCTCCCAGCCCGGCAGCAGCCGCGACAGCTCGCCGCCGGGACCGAGGACGTCAGCGACCGTGGCGCGCGGCATGGGTGTGCTTATAGACCCATGTGGGCGCATTGCCACTGGGCTTCGGGCTCGGGGCTTCAGGCTTCGGGCCAGACCATGACCACCCCCATCGCCCTCGCCCTGGCATTGCGCGAGCGCTGCAACGCCCTGCGCTTCGCCGGGCTCACCGTCTACAACCCGCTCGACTACGCCTGGGCGGTGCATCAGCAGTACCTCGACCGCTTCGCCACCGGCACCAAGCGGGTGCTGTTCCTCGGCATGAACCCCGGCCCCTTCGGCATGGCGCAGATCGGCGTGCCGTTCGGCGAGATCGCCGCCGCGCGCGACTGGCTCAAACTCGACGGCGCGATCGGCAGGCCGCCGGTCGAGCACCCCAAGCGCCCGGTCACCGGCTGGGCCTGCCGGCGCAGCGAGGTCTCGGGCAAACGCCTGTGGGGTTTGTTCGCCGCCCGCTTCGCCACCCCCGAGGCGTTCTTCGCCGAGCACCTGGTGGTCAACTGGTGCCCGCTCGCCTTCGTCGGACCGACCGGAGCCAACGTCACCCCGGACAAGCTGCCGGCCGCCGAACTCGAACCGCTGCAAGCCGCCTGCGACGCGCATCTCGCCGGCCTGATCGCCGCGACCGGCGCCGCAGTGGTCGTCGGCATCGGCAAGGTCGCCGCCGCCGCCGCCGTCCGCGCCGGCGCCCCTCGCGTGACCGACATCCTCCACCCCAGCCCGGCCAATCCTGCCGCGCACCACGACTGGTCGGGATCCGCGACCCGCGCCCTGGTCGCCGCCGGGGTCTGGCGCTGAGCGGCTCCGCCGCTGTCGGATTTCCAGACACAGCTGCAGGAATATCCCCCGCCAACATGGTTGGATTTCCGATCGTACATCTAGCATGCTGTCCATGACCCGCCTGCCGCTCCTCTGCTGCCTGGTCGCCTGCTGCCTGGTCGCCGCCGAGGACGACCCCCTGCTCCGCGAGCAGCAGAAGTACGAGGAGGCGGTGGCGAAGCTGCAGAAGACCTACGATGATGGCGTGGCCAAGGAGCGCACCAAAGCCATCCCCTTGATCATCACGATCGCCAAACGGCAACTCGGCAAGGGCGACATGCCTGGCGCCGTCAAGGCCTGGAAGGCGGTACTGCGGCTCGATGACCAGCATGCCGACGCGCGGCAGTTCTTCACTTCGATCGGGCAGCTCGAGCAGGTGCTGGCCGAACTGGAGACCGAGGAGAACGCCACTGCCGATCTGCTGGGCGAGGCCACCGCCCCGGCGCTGGGCAAGCCGTGGCAGGGCACGGTGACGATCAAGGCCGACAAGCCGCTGCTCATCGGCGACCTGCCGACAGGAACGCAGATCGCACTCCAGTACCAATCCGGCGCCTGGACCTGGCGCCAAGGCGCACAGCCGATGATGAGCCCGGATGATGCGACCTCGCGGCCGGCGTATCGCGTCATCCTGACCGCCGACAACGGCGCACGAGAGGACATCCCGCCTGGCACCATGCAGCAGGCCTGGTCCTGGACCCTGCCTTCCGAACTGAAGGGTGTCATGCTGCGGCTGGCCACCAGCAATGGACGCGCCCCGGCCGGCTCGGTGACCTACAAGGTGACGCTGGTCAAGCCCAAGGCCAAGTGAGCGGCTCCGCGCCGCACCGCGGTTGACGGCCCACCTCGCCGGACCGATCATCGCTGCGTGGCCTCCCGCCTGCACTCCGCCCCTGCCGCGACTGGGACCTGACATGCCGGGATGGGATGAAGCCGCGGTCGCCACCGCCGCCAAGCGCCTGCGCCTGATCGCCGATCCGCGCCGCCGCCGCCAGGGCGAGGGAGTACGTCTGGGCCACGGCCCCGGCGCCAGCCTCGAATTCCACGACCACCGGCCCTACGCTCCGGGCGACGACCTGCGCCATCTCGATTGGTCGGCCTATGCGCGCAGCGGCCAGCTCATGCTGCGGCGCCAGCGCAAGGAGGTGAGCCCGCGGGTCGAGATCCTGCTCGACTGCTCGGCCAGCATGGCGTTGTCGCCGGCCAAGGCCGCGCTGGCCAGCGGCCTGGCCGCGCTGTTCGCGACCCTGGCCGAGCGTGACGGCGGACGCCCGCGGCTGTGGGCGCTCGGCGCCGGCACCACCCTGCTCTGCCCGGGCTGGCGTCCGCGCCTCGCCAGCACCGCCTGCGCCGGCCAGGCCGGCCTGATGGCCGCGCCGCTGCCGGGACTGGCCGCTGGTGCCGAGCGCCTGCTCATCTCCGACGGCCTGTGCCCGGACGGCCCCGCCGCGGTGGTGCGCCGCCTCGCCGGCGAGGCCGGCTCGCTCGCGCTGGCGCAGGTGCTGACGCGCAACGAACTCGATCCGGCGGTGCACGGAGCGGTGCGCCTGGTCGACGTCGAGGGCGGCGAAGCCGACGTCGTCGCCGACGTCGCGCTGCTCGCCGGCTACCGCCAGCGCCTCGCCCGGATGCAAGACGGCTGGCGCCAGAGCCTGCACGGCCGCGGTGCCGGCCTACTCACCGTGGTGGTCGAAGACGGCCTCGAAGGCGCGATCCGCGGCCTGGTGCGCGGCGGACTGCTGGTGACAACTGGAGGAGGCCGTTGACGGGTCGGAGCGCCCGGCGCTTGCTGGGCTGCCATCGGCTGCGATAAGCCCCGCCTGGAGATACCCATGACCTTCGCCATCGATCCCGTCGCCTGGCTCAAGCACGAGACCGCCTGCTGCGTCCACTTGGCCAAGAGCCTCCAGGATGGGCAGCTCGGCTTCCGCCTGACCGCGCCGCAGCGTTCGACCCTGGAACTGCTGCGCTACCTCGCCATAGCCAATGAGGGCCTGCTGTCCTTCATCATTGACGGTACCTGGGACCGCTGGGAGGTCCTCGAAGGGCAGGTGAAAGACCTCGACCTCGCCGGTTTCGCCACCGCCATGCAGGCGCAGCAGCGCCGGGTAGCCAAGCTCCTCGCCGGACTCAAGCCGAAGCAGCTCAAGCAAATGATCGCCATGCCCAACGGCAGCCGCATGACGCGCGAGGCCGCGATCGCCCACTACCTGCTCAAGATGAGCGTCGGCTACAAGATGCAGCTCTTCCTGCAGGCCAAGGCGGCAGGCGCAGCCCATCTCGCCTCCAGCGACCTGTGGAACGCCAAGGCGCCGAAGGCGAAGGCAAAGAAGGCCTGAACCCGACGGTGAGCGACCTCGCACCTCCGGTCAGCGCATGATCCTCGGCGAACCCTGGGGGTTGCTCGCCCTCGCCGGAGTGCCGGCCGTCGTCGCGCTGCACCTGTGGCGCGCGCGCCACGCGCCCCTGCCGGTCAGCGGTCTGTTCCTGTGGCCGGCCGAACGCCGCGTGCTGGCCAGCGGGCGCACCCGCGCCCCGCTGGTGCTGCGGCCGAGCTTCTGGTGCGAAGTGCTGGCCGTCCTTGCCGCCACCTGGTGGCTGGCCGACCTCCATCTGACCCCGCGCACCGCGGCGCGGCATCTGGTCATCGTGCTTGATGACCGCTGGCGCCTGCAGGCGGTGGTCGGCGGCGACAGCGCGGCGGCACGCCTGCGCACCGCGCTTGACCAGCGTCTCGCGACGCTCGCCGCCGGCGACCGGGCGACGCTCATCGCCACCGGCGCGCCGCCGCGCCTGCTCGCCGGACCAGCGGCCGAACCGCAGGCGGTACGCACCGTCCTGGCGGCCTGGCAGCCGCAGGCGAGCTGGCATGACGCCGATGCCGCCCTGACCCTGGCCGCCGGGCTGGGCGGGGCCGGCGCCGAGGTGGTGCTGGCCAGCGACCGCATCCCGCCGCTGCTGCCCGACGGTGTCGGCGCCATCGCTACCGGCCGGACGGCGCCGAACTCCGGCCTGGCCGAAGCGCGCTGGTGGCGCGAAGGCGGCGAGCGGATCGTCGCGGTCGTGCACGGCGACCCGGCGCGCATCCCACTGCTGAGCATCGCTGGCCTCGCGGTCGCCGGGTCGAGCCCCCAGCCCGGCCTGCACATCTTCGACCGGCTGCCGCCGCTGGCCGAAGGCGCGACGGCCGAGCTGCGCCTGCCCGGCGAGGACCCCCTGCCGCTCGACGACCGCGTCGAGCTGGTGCGCCCGCCGACGCGCGCCGTGCGCCTGCGCACCGCCCTCGACGGCGCGCTCGGCGCCAGCGTGCGCGCCGCCGCGGCCGCGGCCGGCGCGATCGCGGCCACCGGCGAGGCCGACATCGCCATCGGCGCCGATGGCGGCCCCGGCTGCTGGTCGCTGCGCATCGTCCCCGGCGACGGCGAGCCGACCCTCGGCCCGTTCACCGCCCGGCGCGACCATCCGCTGATGGCCGACCTCGACTTCCACGGCGTGCTGTGGAGCGGTGGCGCGGCCGAGGTCGCCGGAGCGCCGCTGCTGCTCGCCGGCGGTCTGCTGCTGCTGGCCGACAACGTACGCGGGGCCGACCATGACCTCGTCCTGCATGTCGATGCCGCCAAGTCGAATCTGGTCCGCCACACCGCCTGGCCAGCGCTGTTCGCCAACCTCGTCGCCTGGCGGGCGGCGCAGCTGACCGGCGTCGCCGATCCCAACCCGCGCGCGGGGGCGCCGCTGACCGCGCGCGTACCGGCCCGCGCCAGCGTGGTCGAACTGGTCGATCCCGACGGCCAGGCCCGCGTCCTGCGCCCGGCCGCCGACGGCGCGCTGAGCGTGCCGGGGCTGGCCAAACCGGGTCGCTGGCTGCTGCGCTGGGACGGCGCCGACACGGTCGTGAACGTCCTGCCGCTCGATCCGCGCCAGGGCGACCTCGCCGCCGCCGCGACCGGCGAGCGCGCCGCCGTCATCGCCGGCCAAGCCGCGGTCGAGCGCCTGCGCAGTCCGCTCGCCAGCCTGCTGCCGCTGCTCGTCGCCGCGCTCGCGGCGCTCGCCGCCTGGGCCTCGTTCGCGCGCGAGGAACGCGCATGATCGCCCTCGCCCTGCCCTGGGCCCTGGTCCTGGCCGTGCCAGCGGCGGCGGCGTGGTGGCGCTTCGCCCGCCACGGACATGGCCGCTGGCTGCGCGCCGTCCTCCTCGGCTTGCTGGTGCTGGCGGCGGCGCGCCCGCAGCTGACCCGCGACGATGGCGGCAGCGACGTGATCCTGGTGCTCGACCGCTCGGCCTCGATGGGCGAACTGGTGCGCAGCCAGGACGAACTGGTGCGCCTGGCCGGCGATGGGCGCCGACGCGGCGACCGCTTGGCGGTGGTGGTGGCCGGTACTGCGGCCAGGGTCGCGCAGGGTCCGCAGGCGACCGGCGTGCCGCGCCTCAACGACCATCCGGTCGATGCCCAGGGCAGCGACCTGGCCGGGGCGCTGGAGACCGCCGCGGCGCTGGTAGCGCCCGGCCGCACCGCGCGGCTGGTGCTGGCCAGCGATGGCGAGGCCACCACCGCCGATCCGCGCCGCGCCGCCGCCCGGCTCGCCCTGCTCGGCGCCCGCCTCGACGCGCTGCCGGCGGTGCGGCCGCCCGGCGCCGACGCCGCCATCGTCGAGGTCGAGATCCCCGGCGGACTGCGCCAGGGCGAGAGCTTCCTCGGCTCGGTGCTGTTCAGCGGCGATCGGCCGGAACGCCGCAGCTGGCGCGTGCTGCGCGACGGCACGCCGATCGCGCAGGGCTCGGTCGAGCTGGCCCCGGGCCGCACCAGCGCCATCGCCTTCGCCGACCGGCCGAGCGCCGCCGGCCTCGCCGCCTACGTGGTGGAACTCGAGGCGAGCGACGACCGCCAGCCGGCCAACAACCGCGCCCGCGCCTGGCTGCGGGTGGCGGGCGGAGAGCGCGTCCTGGTGGTCGGCGGTGACGGCCAGCCCGGCAACATCGGCCAGGCCCTGGCCGCGGCCGGCATCGACGCCGCCTACCGCGCCGCCGGACCGCTGCAGCTGGCCGACCTGCTCGCCTGCCAGGCGGTGGTGCTGGCCGACGTGCCGGCGGGATCCGTCGGCCGCGCCGGCATGCTGGCGCTGGCGCGCTGGGTCCAGCACCTCGGCGGCGGCCTGGTCATGACCGGCGGGCATCAGTCCTTCGGCGCCGGCGGCTGGCACCGCAGCCCGGTCGATCCCGTGCTGCCGGTATCGATGGAGGTGCGCGACGAGCACCGCGTCCTCTCCGTCGCCATGGCCATCGCCATCGACCGCTCCGGCTCGATGTCGGCCACCATCCCCGACGGCCGGCAGAAGATCGAGCTGGCGGCCGAGGGCGCGGCAGCGGCGATCGAGCTGCTCGGCCCGCGCGACCGCATCGCCGTGTTCGCCGTCGATACCGCACCGCACGAGATCCTGCCGATGTCGAAGGTCGACGATCCCAAGCGCCTGGCGCGCGACGTGATCGGCATGGAGAGCGCCGGAGGCGGCATCTACGTCTATACCGCCCTGGCCGCGGCCGGCGCCGAGCTGCTGCGCTGCGAGACCGGCACCCGCCATATGCTGCTCTTCGCCGACGCGGCCGACGCCGAGGAGCCCGGCGACTACGTCAACCTGCTCGCCGACTTCCGCAAGCACGGCATCACCGTCTCGGTCGTCGGCATGGGCAGCGACACCGACAGCGACGCAGCCTTCCTCGTCGACGTGGCCAGACGCGGCGGCGGACGCATCGCCTTCGCCGAGGATCCCGCCGACCTGCCGCGCCTGTTCGCGCAGGAGACCGTGCTGGTGGCGCGGAACCCGTGGATCGACCAGCGGGTCTCGCCGCAGCCGCGCGGCGGCGCGCTGCAGGCCCTGTTCGGTCAGGGCGATCCGGCGTTGCTGGCGGCGTGGCCGCAGATCCCCGGCTACAACCTCAGCTACCCGCGTCCGCGGGCCGAGATCCTGGCCTGGTGCCCGGGCGATCCCAAGGCCCCGGCTCTGGCCGCCTGGACGGTGGGCAGCGGCCGCAGCGCCGCGCTGCCCATCCCGTGCGACGCGGCGGACGCCACGGAGTTCATCGCCTGGCCCGGCTACGCCCCCCTGCTCGCCTCGACCGCGCGCTGGGCGGCCGGCGCGGCCGGTTTCGCTCCGGCCGCCATCCAGGTCCGCCGCCACGGCGGCCTGGCCGAGATCCGCGTCGAGCTCGACCGGACGCGGCAGGAGGAATGGCTTGGCCGCCAACCCGAACTGGTTCTGGTCGGCGACGATGCGCACGCCGAGCCGGTGCCGCTGGCGATGATCCCGCTCGACGAGGTGACCTGGACGGCCGAACTGCGCCTGACCGGCGACCGGCCGCTGATCCCGGCCGTGCGCCTGGGCGCCTCCACGCTGCTTGGACCGGCCCTCGCCCTGCCCATGCCGGCCGAGGTCGCCCCGCGCCGCGACCTGCCGCCGGGCGAGGCCGTGCTGACAGAACTCGCGCGCACCACCGGCGGCACCGTGCGCGGCGACCTGCTCGGCATCTGGGACAATCCGGCCAGCCGTGGCGTGGCCCGCGAACTGGCGCCCTGGCTGGTCGGCTCGACGCTGCTCGTCCTGCTGCTGGAGATCGCGGTGCGCCGCCTGCGCCTGCACCTGCACCTGCACCTGCACCTGCCGCGGCTGCGCCTGCCGAAGTCGCGGCAGGCCTCGACACCGGCAGCGACCATCGTCCCGTCCACACCGCCGCCAGAGCCGCTACCGCAGCAGCCAGCATCCCCGCCTGCTCAGCCGGCGAAGGGTTCCGGCGTGCTCGACGCCCTCGACGAGATCCGCCGCCGGCGCTGAAACGGCCCTACAGTCGCCTGACCCAGCGCCCGGCGAAGCTCGCGTGCATGAGGATGGTGGGGATGGCCAGGCCGATGATGGCGAGGACGAACATGCCCTCGCTGCCGCGCACCAGCATGGCGACGATGCCGAGGGCGATCTGCACCAGGACCAGCAGGATGATCGAGCCGGCCAGGGCGAAGCGTGGCCAGCGCAGCGACAGCCAGGCGGCGCTGTGCCACCAGAACACGACCATGACGATGCCGTACCAGCCGGCGATTTCGCTGAGCAGGTTGCCCAGTCCCTTCACGAACGACTCCGGCGCCAGCACCACGCCGGCAATGAACCACAGCAGCGGCGGGGCCAGGACCAGGGGCAGGGCGTACAGCTTGGCGTAGGCCAGGGTCGGCCGCTCGACCGGCAGCATGCACAGCAGCTCGGCGGTGCGGTTGCGCAGCTCACCCGACCACTGCCGCGAGAGATGCACGCCGATCTCGAGGATGAGCCAGAACAGCGCCGGCCACATCCACGATTCGCCGATCCGTTCGGCCGAACGCTCCGCTCCACTGACCCAGCCGGAGGTCAGCACCGCCCCGGCGATCGCAGCCAGGGCCTTGAAGATGAGCATGCGCCAGCCGCCCAGCTCGACATGGAAGTCCTTCCATGCGATCGCCAGCAGCCCGCTGCGCGGCCGGCCGATGCCCAGCCAGCGCCGCACCGTTCCCGAGCGCTCGCCGCCGGTGTCGTGGCTGTCGCGGGCCAGCCGCGGATAGAGCAGCAGGGCGCCGGTCGCACCGAGCGCGCCCAGCGCCACATCGATCACCGGCTGCCAGCCCCACCAGGTGTCGGGCGAACCCATCGGGATGGCGCCGAGGCGCGACCACACGCTGAGCTCCAGCCAGGCATGCAATGCCTTGGCCAGGCCGGTGGCGCCGCCGCTTTCGGCCAGCGAGGACAGCAGGGCCGGCATGCCATACAGTGCGACCAGTACCGCGACCAGCAGCGAACTGGCCTTGGCCGCGGTCGGCGCCACCGTCGAGGCGAGCAGGCCGAGACCGGCCAGGGCGCAGAACCAGGCGAGGATGGCGGCGTACAGCGCCGCCACCTGGCCGAGGGCGACGCCGCCGAGGGTCACCGCCAGCACCGCCACCGGCAGGGCGCAGGCCGACAGCAGCAGCATGTCCCACAACGCCGACGAACAGCCCGGCGGGTCCGAGGCCGGCCATGCGCAGCAGGCCGATGTTGCCCTCCTCCTTCTCCTCGGCCACCGCGCCGGAGAACTGGGTGATGCCCACCGCCGTGCCGACCAGCAGCAGACACCAGCTGATCTGCATCAGCACGTAGCGTCCGGCGGCGCCGCCGATCCGCCACATGTCGCTGGAGACCAGCAGCAGCAGGGCGAGCAGCGCGATCAGGCCGACGCGCGCGATGTGCGGACCCGACGAGCGGGCCTGCAGCCGCAACGAGCGTGAGAGCAGCGCGACAGTCGAGTTCACGAGGCGACGCCTGGCGTGGTCAGGGCGAGGAACGCCTCGTCGAGGCGGCGGCGCGCAGGATGGATCTCGACCGGCTTGGCGCCGGCGGCCAGCGCGGCGGCGAGGATCGCCGCCGGTTCGCAGGTGGCCGGATCGTAGCTGACGGTCAGGCGCTGGGCCTGGCCCTCGGCCGCGAGCGCCGCGGTGACGCCGGGAACGGCGGCGAGGGCGCCCTCGAGGCCGGCCAGCGGGGCCGCGAGGACCAGTTCCAGCGCCTCGCCGCCGGCCGCCGCCGAGGTGCGCAGCAGGCCGTCGAGCGCGCCGCTGTAGCGCACCTTGCCGCGATCGACCACGGTCACGCCATCGCAGATGTCGGCCAGCTCGGAGAGGATGTGCGAGCTGATGAACACTGTCTTGCCCATGCCGCGCAGTTCGCGCAGGATGCCCATCAGCTCCATGCGCGCGCGCGGATCCAGGCCGCTGGCCGGCTCGTCGAGCAGCAGCACCGCCGGGTCGTGCACCAGCACGCGGGCCAGGGCGACGCGCTGTTGCATGCCGCGGCTCAGCCCGGCGAGCAGGTCGCCGCGCCGCCCGGTCATGTCGGTCAGCTCCAGCACCTCACCGACCACGCGGGCGCGCCGCGCGCTGTCGAGGCCGTAGGCGGCAGCGAAGAAGTCGAGGTACTCGCCCACCGCCATGCGGCGGTAGCCGGCGACGTGGTCGGGCATCCAGCCGATCAGCTTGCGCACCCGGGCCGGCTGGGCGATGGCGTCCTCGCCGCAGACCCGGACCAGGCCGCCGTCGGGCTCCAGCAGGGTGGCGATGACCCGCAGCGAGGTGGTCTTGCCAGCGCCGTTGGGACCGACGAAGCCGTGGATGGTGCGCTCGGGCACGGTGAAGGACACGCCACCGAGCGCCGTGCGCCCAGCGAAGGCGTGGACCAGGCCGTTGACGAGGATGGCCGGTTCGGTCATGGCTGCTCCGGAAGGTCGATACGCCACAGCGCCAGGCCGCGGTGCGGCTCAGCCAGCCCCTCGGCCGGCTCGAGGCCGGCAGGGATCGGCACGAGCAGCAGCAGGCAGGGGCGCTCGGGCCCCTGCTGCAGGCGCAGGTCGAGGGCGCGCAGTGCCAGCAGCGGGAAGAGGGCGTGCCCGGCCTCGCCCAGATCAGCGACCGGCGAGAAGCGCCGGGAGTCGCGCAATTGCTGCGGCGTCTCGGCCGAGCCGCTCTCGCGCCAGCCATCCGCCTGATTGGCCAGCCGCCGCAGCGTCCCGCCATGCCACACCGCGGCGATGAGCGCCCCGTCGGCTCCGGCGAGGCGGATCCGGCTCGGGCGGCCGCCGTGTTCGCGCTCGACCACCTCGGCCGTCGGCGCCGCGACCGCGACGGTGCCGCGCCACAGCAGGTGGCGGCTGCTGTAGAGCGGGATCTCGGTGACCAGCGCTCCGCCGCCGACCACGCCATTGACCGGCGATTCCTCGCCCGGGCAGGCGTAGAGGTTCATCGCGCCGCGGTGGCGGATGGCGCGCTGCCCGCCGCTGGTGACGAAGACGCTGCTGCGCACCTCGGCGGCGGCCTGCGCGCCGCAGGGGCGCAGCACCGCCAGCGAGGTCCACACCGCCGACTCGCCATAGCCGCGCCGGCCGAGCAGGGCGAGCGCCACGCTGGTCAGGGTGATGGCCGCGATCAGGCCGAGGTGCAGCCAGCGCCAGTCGAGACCGCGCCGGCCCAGCCACCAGGCCAGGCCGATGAACAGGGCGAAGATGATCAGCACGGTGCGGATCAGGCCCCAGGGGTGGTCGGGACGCACCAGTTCGGCGAGGCGCTGCGCCACCGCCGCGTCGAGGTCGTCGCTGCGCCCCTCGTCGGCCAGCCGCGGGGCCTGCCAGCCGGCTGCAGCGAGCTGATCGAGGCCGCAGCCTTCGCGCGCCAGGGGCAGCGCCAGCACGCGGCCGAGGCCGTTGCCGCCCGGCTGCAGTCCGGGCGCCAGCTCGGCGAGACGGGCGCCGGACAGCAGCGTCAACGTCCCGCCGCCCCGCACCCAGGTGGCGAGGGCCTCGGCCTGCGCCGGCTCCCAGGACCGTGGCGCGCCCTCGGCGACGACGCAGTCGAGCCCGTCGAGCAGGGCGGCATCCGTGGGGAAGCGGCCGGCCGGCAGCTGCGGCAGCCGCGCCCGGCGGGGCATCCCGCCATCATCGACCAGCAGCACCGCGCCGGGGGCGGCCAGGGCTGGCTGGGGCAGCTCGGCGATGCTGCGACCGTCGGCCCAGGCGAGGACGAAACGGCGCTCGCCGTCCTCGGCGCGGATGAACGGGACCAGCCGCAGACGCTGCTCGCCGCCCGGCGGCAGCCAGATCTCCGCCGCCCAGGGGACCCCGCCGAGTGCGCCGGCATCGCGCAGCCGCACCTGCCCGGAGACGGGCTTGTCGCCGGGATTGGCCAGCAGCAGTTCGCACGGGGCGAAGGTGCCGGGAGCCACCGTGCCGTTGAAGCCCCACGCCACGTCGCGCACCTCGACCGCGGCGAGGGTCAGCGACAGCAGCAGGAGGATGGCCGTACGCAGCATGCTCAGCCCCGTCGCAGCAGTTCGGCGGCGCGGATGGTGGCGTAGCTGCGCAGCGCGGAGATGGCGATGATCTGGCAGACCAGGAAGGCGAT
>JAIFKN010000052.1 GCA_020049615.1 bacterium
TCCCGCCGCGCACCAGCAGGGTGCGCGGGTTGCCGCTGTTGATCACCCGGGCGCGGCCATCGTCGGCGACATCGACGACGGTGAAGGTCGAGTAGCCGATCTTGCGTACCGAGCACACCGGCAGGGTGCGTGCGATCAGCTCGGCGCTGCGCCGGACGTCGCGGCCGGCGGCGGTGTGGCTGGCCGCGATGGTGGCGGTGAGCGTGGACAGCACCGCCGCCTTGACCCCGCTGCCGAGGCCGTCGGCCAGCACGCAGACCAGCCGCCCCTCCTCGGGCAGGCGGCGGACGACGACGGTGTCGCCGGCCACGCCCTTGCCGTGCTTGGCGCAGCCGGCCCAGTCGGCGTCGAGGAAGAGCGTCATCGGGTCCGCCGTAGGCGTCGACGATCTGACCGAGCAGCCCCTCGGTCTCGGCCGCGTTCTCGCCCAGCAGGTAGGCGATGCGCTGCACCGTCTCGAGGTGCTTCTCGATCGCCTCGCGGGCGCGGCTGGCGACCTGGGCCCGGCTCATCGCCGGGGCGGTGATGTCGACCAGCACCGCCCCGACCACGCGCCCGGGATCGACAGTGAAGATCGAGCCATGCAGCACCCGCGTGCCACTGCGCAGGTCGTGCTCGAGCAGGTCGCCATGGCCGTCGAGGACATGACGGAACTGGCGCGCGAAGGGGACGATGTCGGCGAGGGGCACTCCGGCCAGGCCGCCATCGGCGAAGCGCGCCTCGCAGCCGCTGAGCACGGCGAAGTTGCGATTGCACTCGACGATGCGCAGGCGGTCGTCGACCAGCACGGCGCCGGCCGGCATCGCCGCGAGCAGGGCATTGGCCTTACGCTGGGCGAGCTGGCGCATCCAGGTGACGCACTGGCTCGGCTCGGCGCGGCCGGCGCACAGGGCGTTGGCGAAGTCGCGGCAGGAGTCGTAGCCGCAGCCCGAGCAGTTGAGCTCGTCCTCGACCGTGCGCTTGCCGGTGCGCGCCAGCGCCGCAGTCAGCGCGGCATCGTCGGCCCAGACGTCATCGACCGGGATGGCCGGCCAGGCCAGACCCGCCTCGACCGGTGGATGCGGGGTGCCGTCCCCCACCGCGTCGGCGCCGAGGACGCGGGCGCGGCGGCGCAGCAGGCCGTCGCGCGCGGTCATGCCCGGGCCGTTGATGCAGCCGCCAGGACAGGAGAGCGTCTCGACGAACATCGCCGCGCTGGCCGGGTCGAGCCCGGTCAGGGCGAGGTCGAGGTCGGTGATGCCCGACCAGGCGGACAGCGCGCCGCTGCCGCCGTGCTGGCGGATCGCGCCGAGCATGCCGCCCTCGACCGGATACGTCGCGCCCTCGGCGGCCACGCCGAGGACGAAGCGGTCACCCTCGTCGCCGGTCAGCGTGGCCGGAGCGATGCCGGCCTCATCGAACCAGCGCCGCAGATCGGCGAAGGTGATGGCGGCGGCGAGCAATTCGGGATGGTCGTCGGATTCACGCTTCTTCGCCACGCAGGGCGAGATCAGCACCACGCTGGTCGCCTCGCCGAACGCGCTCTTGAGCATGCGCGCGTGCGCCAGCGCCGGCGAGGCCAGCGGGGTGAGCGACGGGGCGAGGGCCGGCCGGTGCTTGCGGATGAAGTCGACCGCCGACGGGCAGGCGGTGGAGAGGTGCAGGCGCTGCGGCTCGGCCCGCTGCAAGGCGGCCACCGCGGCGCTGACCGCGCGCGCGCCGAGAGCGGTCTCGCTGGCGCAGGCGAAGCCGAGGCGGCGCAACGCGGCGATCAACTGCCCTGGCTGCAGGTCGGGGAACTCGGCAACCCAGCTCGGCGCCACCGAGGCGGCGACCGGACCGGCCTGCAGCAGCGCACGCACCTCGGCGAGATCGTCGCGCACGCGCTTGGCCTTGGGCGGGCAGGCGGCGACGCAGCGCCCGCAGGAGATGCAGGCTTCGGGCCGGACCTGGGCGTGGCCGCTGCCGACCTGGATCGCCTTGACCGGACAGGCGCGCAGGCACTTGTAGCAGTCCTGACAGGACGCCTCCTCGGTGTAGACAGGGGCGTGGCGGTCCATACGCGGGATCCTAGGCGGTCGGTGGATGTCGCAGAATACGCAACCGTTCAGATGCTGACTGCATGCACCAGCGGCATGGATGCCGAGTCTTCCCGTAGCGCCGACTGAAGTCGGCGCTACGGGACGAACGTCTTCTCCAGCAGCGCCTTGAGGGCGGCCGGATCGGGGGCGTGGTGCTCGACGCCGTCGATCAGCACGTTCGGGCCGCGCACGCAGGCGGTGCCGCAGCGGTGGCCGCGCACGTCGGCGGTCAGGCCCTGGGCGGCCAGCCATTGCTGCACCAGCGCGGGGTAGCTGGACGCCCCCCGCGCATAGCACGACGATCCCAGGCAGATCTCTATCGTGTGCACCGGCTCAGCTCCGCGCCGATCACGGTCATCACCTTCTCCAGCGTCGCGCCGGTGACGATCTGCTCGCCGACCCGGACGTTCGGACCCTCGCCGCAGCGTTCGAGGCAGAAGGTGGCGCGCACATCGACCTGGTTCGTCAGACCGCGGTCCTGCACCGCCTGGACCAGGGCGTTGACCAGGTTCTGGCTCTTGCGCAGGTGGCAGGCGGTGCCGAGGCAGGCCATCACCAGCAGGCGCTCCTGCTTCGGTTCGCCGGTCGACAGCAGCAGGTCGAGATCGCCGATGCGCTTGCGCGGATGGTAGTGGGTATGCAGCGCCTCATGGGCGACATGGCTGCCGGGATCGCCAAGCCGGTCGCGGTACAGCTGACGCACCTGGTCGTTGTCTGCTGCGTTGCGCAGCACCTCGGCGCGGTCTGCCGCGACGATGCCCTTGGCGCGCTGGGCGCGCACCGTCCCGTCGTGGCTGACCGGCTGGCCGGCGCCGCCGATGCAGCCGCCTGGGCAGGCCATCACCTCGACTAGATCGTACTGCGCGGTGCCGGCCTTGATCTCGGCCAGCAGCCTGCCGGCCTCGCCCAGGCCGCTGACCACCGCGACGCGGACTTCGCGCCCGGCGATGTTCGCGGTCAGTTCGCGACGGCCGTCGCCGTCGTGCAGCTTGGGGAACTCGGCCTGGCGCAGCCGGCCGTCGCCGAGCACCGCGTCGGCGTAGCGCAGCACCGCCTCGGTGACGCCACCGCTGTTGCCGAACAGCACGCCGGCACCGGTCTTGTAGCCGAACGGCATGTCGGGGGCCTCGGGCTCCAGGGTGCGGATGTCGAGTCCGCCGGCGCGGATCAGCTTGGCCACCTCCTGGGTGGTCAGGACGATGTCGACATCGCGCTGGCCGTCCTGGCTGAACTCGGGGCGGCCGGCCTCGAACTTCTTGGCCGTGCACGGCATCAGCGACACCACCACCAGGCGCTTGCCATCGACGCCGAGCTTCTCCGGCAGGACGCGCCGGGCGAGCGAGCCGAACATCTGCTGGGGACTCCGGCAGGTGCTGAGCTGCGGCAGCAGATCGGAGTTGAACTTCTCGGCATAGGCGACCCAGGACGGGCAGCAGCTGGTGAACATCGGCAGCGGGCCGCCGGTCTTCAGCCGCTTGACGAACTCGTTGGCCTCCTCGACCACGGTGAGGTCGGCGGTGAACGAGGTGTCGTAGACCTGGTCGAAGCCGAGGCGCTTGAGCGCCGCGACCAGCTGGCCGAAGCTCTGGGTGCCGGCCGGCAGGCCGAACTCCTCGCCCAGGGCGACGCGCACCGCCGGGGCGATCTGCGCCACCACCGTGGCCTTGGGATCGGCCAGGGCCTGCCAGGCCGCCTCGATGTCGTTGGCCGGGGTCAGCGCCCCGGTCGGGCAGACGCGGCTGCACTGGCCGCAATGGACGCAGTCGCCATCGCCGAGGCCGACGCCGAAGGCCGGCTGGACCACGGTGCCGGCGCCGCGGTTGGCGAAGTCGAGCGCGCCGACGCCCTGCACCTCGCCGCACATGCGCACGCAGTCGCCGCACAGGATGCACTTGCCCGGATCGCGGTGCACCGCCGGGCTGGTGCGGTCGTGCGGCATCGGCTTGGCCGTGCGCTTGAAACGCACCTGGTCGACGCCGACGCGGGCGGCGAGGTCCTGCAGCCGGCAGTCGTTGTTCTTGCTGCAGGTCGGGCAGGAGCCCTCGTGGTTGGCCAGCAGCAGCTCGAGGGTGAGCTTGCGCATCTGGCGGATCTCGCGCGTGGCGGTCTTCACCACCATGCCGGCTTCAGGCACGATCGAGCAGGAGGAGTGGATGCCCTTCCCCTCGATCTCGACCAGGCATAGCCGGCAGCTGCCGTAGACCGACAGCTCGCTGTGGTAGCAGAAGGTCGGCAGGTCGACGCCGCTGGCGCGGATCGCCTCGAGCAGGTTGCGTTCGCTGCCATCGATCGCGACCGGACGGCCGTCGATGGTGATGGTCTTGGTCGTGGTGGCTTGGCTCATGGGATGTCCTTCGACAGCGCAAGACTTGGTTGGATAATGGTATGGATGGCCACAGAGACACGGAGATCCACAGAGGGCCACAAAGTCGAAATCTGGTCGCCCGTTGTCCGTCTCCGTGATCCTCCGTGGATCTCCGTGTCTCTGTGGCAAAAGACCGAAATCATGCGATAGCCTTTAGCTTGCATGCGGTGACGCAGGCGCCGCACTTGATGCACTTCGACTCGTCGATGAGGTGCGGCTGTCTCTTCTCGCCGGTGATGGCGCCGACCGGGCAGGCCTTGATGCACAGGCCGCAGCCCTTGCACTTCTCGGCGATGACCGCCGGCGTGCTCAGCGCCTTGCACTGCTTGGTCGGGCAGCGCTTGTGCAGGACGTGGGCCTCGTACTCGTCGCGGAAGTAGCGCAGGGTCGACAGCACCGGGTTGGGCGCCGTCTTGCCCAGGCCGCACAACGAGGCGACGCCGACCGTCTTGGCCACCTGCTCGAGCAGGTCGATGGTGTCCTCGGTGGCGCGGCCTTCGCAGACGTCGTCGAGCAGGGCCAGCATCTGGCGGGTGCCCTCGCGGCAGGGCACGCACTTGCCGCACGACTCGTGCTGGGTGAAGCCCATGAAGAAGCGCGCGACGCTGACCATGCAGGTGCGGTTGTTCATCACCACCATGCCGCCCGAACCGACCATGGCGCCGACGCCGCGCAGCGAGTCGTAGTCGATCGGCAGGTCGAGGTGCTCGCGGGTCAGGCAGCCGCCGGAAGGTCCGCCGATCTGCACCGCCTTGAGCCCCTCCTCGCCGAGGACGCGGTCGCCGTCGGTGACGCCGCCGCCGATCTCGAAGACGATCTGGCGCAGGGTGGCGCCGAACGGCACCTCGATCAGGCCGGTGTTGGCGACGTGGCCGGTGAGGGCGAAGGTCTTGGTGCCGGGACTGCCCTTGGTGCCGAGGCGGCGGAAGGTCTGCGCGCCCATGCGCAGGATCAGCACCGACAGGGCCAGCGTCTCGACGTTGTTGATCACCGTCGGCTTGCCCCACAGCCCGGACTGGGCGGGGAAGGGCGGCTTGGGCCGCGGCATGCCGCGATGGCCCTCGACCGAGGCGAGCAAGGCCGTCTCCTCGCCGCAGACGAAGGCGCCGGCGCCCTCCATCACCTCGATGCGCAGGCCGCGGCCGGTACCGAAGACGTCCGGGCCGAGGATGCCGGCGGCGGTGGCGTCGACGACGGCCTTGCGGATGCGCTTCACCGCCAGCGGGTATTCGGCGCGCACATAGACGTAGCCGACATTGGCACCGATGGCGCGCGCCGCGATCATCATGCCCTCGATCACGGCGTGCGGGTTGCCTTCCATCACCGAGCGGTTCATGAAGGCGCCGGGATCGCCCTCGTCGGCGTTGCAGACGATGAACTTGCCCTCCTTGTCCGGCTGCTGGCGGGCGATGTCCCATTTCCTACCCGTCGGAAAGCCGCCGCCGCCGCGTCCGCGCAGGCCGCTGGCGAGGATCTCAGCGCAGACCTCCTCGGGCTGCATCTCCATCCACGCCTTGCGCGCCATCTGGTAGCCGCTGCGGTGCAGGTAGGCGCGCAGGTCGTCGGGGTCGATCACGCCACATTCGGCGAGGACCAGCCGCTCCTGGCGGTTGTAGAACGGGATGTCGGCCTGGCCGGCGCAGCGCCTGCCGTCGGCGCCGGTGTAGAGCAGCCGCTCGACCCGCCGGTTGGCGACCAGGGTCTCGGCCACGATCTCTGGGACGTCGGCGACCGTCACCTTGCAGTAGAGCAGGCCATCGGGCGCGATGGTGACCAGGGGTCCCTGCTGGCAGAAGCCCTGGCAGCCGCTGGCGGCGACGGCGACGCCGGCCTTGGGCTCCTCGGTCTTCAGTTCGACCACCACGTCCAGGCCGGCGGCCTCGAGCTGGCGGACGAAGGCGTCGCGCACGTGCAGGGCGCCGGCGCTGACGCAGCCGGTGCCGGCGCAGATGACGATGCGACGGGTGATCGCGTCAAATGCCTTGCCGTAAGCGATGCCGACGGCGTCGATGTCGATGGTCTTCACTTGGCTGCCTCCTTGGCGCGGATGGCGTCGACCAGCGCCGCGCCCTTCGCCGGCGTCATGCCGCCGTGCACCTCCTCATCGCAGACCACCACCGGCGCGAGGCCGCAGGCGCCGAGGCAGCTCACCGTCTCGACCGTGAACTGCATGTCGTCGCTGGTCACCTGCCCGTCCTTCAGCCCGACCCGCTTGCGGATCGCCTCGAGGATGGGGATGGAGTCCTTGACGTGGCAGGCGGTGCCGTCGCACAGCTTGATCACATGCCGGCCTTTCGGCACCAGCGCGAAGTGCGCGTAGAAGCTGGCCACGCCATAGACCTTGGCCGGGGACAGGCCGAGCGAGGTGGCGACATACGCCATCACTTCGCGCGGCAGGAAGCGGTATTCCTCCTGCACCTCCTGGAGGATCGGGATGAGCCGGGCCGGGTCGCGGCCATGCTGATCGAGGATGGCGCAGACGCGGGCGAAGCGTTCGGGCGCCGTCGCGGCCGGAGCCGCCGGGGAGGTGCAGGTTGCGGTCATGTGGTCCTCGGAGGTCGTTTCTTGTTCAGGCTGAGACGATGCGACAGCACGGCGAGGCTCTGGGCCAGGTCGACGTGCTCGATGATGACGCCTTCGGCGGCTTCGGGCCGCACCGCGGCGAAGCTCCACACCGCCTCGATGCCGGCCTCGACGCAGGCGCGCAGGCCCTCGTTCGCCTGCGCCGAGGGCAGGGCGAGGACGCCGAGGCTGATATGCATGCGCCGGGCAAGTTCGGGCAGCTTGGCCATCGGCAGCACCGGCTTGCCGGCGACCAGGGTGCCGGCGATGGCCGGATCGGGATCGAAGGCGGCGACGATGGCGAGACCGCGCTCGGCGAAGCCCTCGTAGGCCATCAGGGCGGCGCCCAGCGGGCCGGCGCCGATGAGGAAGGCCTCGCCCGGATTGTCCCAGCCGAGGAAGCGCGCCACGCCCGCGGCCAGTTCGCGCAGGTCGTAGCCGACCTTGGGCCGGCCGGGGACGCCGCACACCGCCAGGTCCTTGCGCACCTGCGTCGGGTCGAAGCCGAGCGCGTCGGCGAAGTGCGTGCAGCTGACCGTGGTGCGGCCCTCGCTCTGCCACTTGTCGAGCAGGCGCAGGTACAGGGGCAGGCGGCGCAGGGACGGGACGGAAATGGCCGTGGTCATGTACTCTCCGGGGTGCGCCACTGGGCGCGCCGCCTGGATCGCATGCCGTGCCGGGTACCGCAAGCCCGACGCCGCGTCCTGCCCGTCGGTGCGGGTCTCGGTGCTCTCGGCAATGGGCGGTGGGGGCGGCATGGCTTATCGCTACATTTTTCTCTATACATCCGACAGTCCGACCTGCCAGGCATATGGGGAATATTTTCTCTATACATGCGATCTGTGCTGGTCGACCTCTGCATGGAGTGCATGCCCGTATCTGCACAGCGCTGTCGGTCGACCGTATAATTCTCTCATAGGTCCATATTTGAATTAATCTTGAGTGATATCACCCACCTCAGTCGATCGATGTATTTATGGTCCTTTTTTGGCTGTCGTAATTCGTGACTTGCATCTATTTCTTCTCGTCAGCCTCATCGTGAAATCACTTAGGGGAGTAAGAGCATCATCCTGCAGATATCTGGATACGTAAGTCACCAGTAGCGCACTGCCGCCCACGCCGCGAGGGACCCCCGTGACCATCCTGCTGTTCCTCATCCTCTTCCCCCTGCTGCCGGCCGCACTCCTGGCGGTGGTCGGCAACGACACCCTGCGCGGCCTGATCATCCGGGGCTCGGCCCTGGTCATCGGTGCGGCCTCGATCGTCGCCGCGGTGCAGTTCCTCGGCAAGCCGGCCCAGGGCTTCGACTTGGCCGCCGCCGGCATCTCGACCCACGCCGTGGATCTCACGCTGTTCGGGGTCGAGACGGTGCTCGCCCTGGCCATGATCGCGATGTGCTTCGTGTGGAAGACGAAGCAGTGGTGGATCCCGGCCCTGATCCTCGGCCAACTGATCATCGTCGCCGCGGTCGAGTTCGGCGGCACGGCCGCCCCGGTGGCGCAGCAGCTGCGCATCAACGACCTGTCCGTCATCATGGTGCTGATCATCGGCATCATCGGCTCGGCCATCGCCGTCTTCGGCGTCGGCTACATGCGCGACTGGGTCCACCACCACCACGACGATCCCGACCGCCGCCGCGAGTTCTTCTCGGTGATGTTCCTCTTCCTTTCGGCGATGTTCGCCATCGTCCTGGTCAACCACCTGTCGTGGATGTTCCTGTTCTGGGAGATCACCACCCTGGCCTCGTTCCTGCTCATCGGCCACAGCCGCAGCCAGGAGGCCACCGGCAACGCCTTCACCGCCCTCGGCCTCAACACCCTCGGCGGCACCGGCTTCGCCGTCGCCCTGCTGTGGCTGGCGATGCTGGCGCCGGAAGGCCAGCGCACCCTCGACCTCACCGCGCTGCTCGCCCTGGGCCAGGCGGCGATGATCCCGGCCTGCCTGATCGCCTTCGCCGGCCTGGCCAAGGCCGCCCAGCTGCCGTTCTCGCGCTGGCTGCTCGGCGCGATGGTCGCGCCCACCCCGGTCTCAGCCCTGCTCCACTCCAGCACCATGGTCAAGGCCGGCGTCTTCGTCCTGCTGATCTTCGCCCCGGTCTTCCACCACACCCTGCCCGGCTACATCCTGGCCTGCATCGGCGGCCTGACCTTCCTGATGACCTCGCTGGTGGCGATGACCCAGAGCAACGCCAAGCGCGTGCTGGCCTACTCGACCATCGCCAACCTGGGACTCATCGTCATGTGCGCCGGCGTCGGCTCGCCCGAGGCGGTGTGGGCCGGCATCATGCTGCTGATCTTCCACGCCGTGGCCAAGGCCCTGCTCTTCCTCACCGTCGGCTCGGTCGAGCACCGCATCGGTTCGCGCGACATCGAGGACATGAGCGGCCTGCTCGGCTCGCGCCGCGGACTCGCCCTGTGCCTGATCATCGGCATCTGCGGCATGTTCCTCGCCCCGTTCGGCATGCTCATCTCGAAGTGGAGCTGCCTCGAGGCCCTGGCCAACGTCGGCGACTACCCGCCCATCCTCGCCGTCCTGCTCGCCTTCGGCTCAGCCCCGACCCTGGTCTTCTGGACGCAGTGGCTGGGCAAGGTCATCACCGTGGGGCCCGGCAAGATCGGCGAAGGCGACGTCCCGCGCGACGAGGCCTTCACCCTCGGCCTGCTCGCCATCCTCACCCTGGCCGCCAGCCTGTGCTTCCCGATCTTCGCCACCCACGGCGTCGAGACCTACCTTGCCGGCGTCTACGGCAGCGTACGCAGCATGCCCGGCAGCATCCTGCTGATCATGTTCATCATGCTCGGCATGATGCTGGCCCTGCCGCTGTTCTACTTCTTCCTGCCCAAGAAGCAGACCCTGGTCGCGCCCTACCTCGCGGGCGCCAACCTGCCGGGCAACCTCAGCTTCCGCGGTTCGCTGGCCGACCAGCCGATCACCAACTCCAACTACTACCTGCACAACCTGCTGCCCGAGCAGAAGACGATGGACCGTTCGATCATCGTCGGCATCGCGCTGCTGGTTGTCCTGGCCGGCGCCACCGTCGCCTTCACCCCGACGCTCGCCGGGACGATCTCCGCCGCCGTCGCCGCGCCGGGCGGACGCCTCGAACTGTGGCAGGTGATCGCCGCCTGCGTCGGCTTCATCGTCGGCGCACCGATCCTCGGCGGCCTGCTCGCCGGCGCCGACCGCATCCTGACCGCACGCATGCAGGGCCGCGTCGGCCCGCCACTGCTGCAGCCCTTCTGGGATGTCGCCAAGCTGCTGCAGAAGCGCCACGTCGCCGTCAACCTGCACCAGAACTTCTACGTCCTCGGCTTCCTCGCCTTCACCATCGCCTCGGGCTGCATCTTCTTCGCCGGCGGCGACCTGCTGCTGACCATCTTCGCCTTCACCGTCGGAGGCATCTTCCTGGTCCTCGGCGCCTACGCCCCCAACAGCCCATACAGCCACATCGGCGCCCAGCGCGAACTGATGCAGATGCTGGCCTGCGAGCCGATGCTGCTCCTCGGCGCCCTCGGCCTGTTCTACGTGACCAACAGCTTCAACGTCTACGACCTGATGCTGACCGAGAAGCATTCGGTGGTGTGGCTGCCCGGCGTGCTCATCGGCATCCTCTTCATCCTGACGATCAAGCTGCGCAAGTCGCCCTTCGACCTCTCGACCTCGCACCATGGTCACCAGGAGCTGGTCAAGGGCCTGACCACCGAGTTCTCCGGCCCCTCGCTGGCGCTGATCGAGGTCGCGCACTGGTACGAGAACGTCTTCCTGCTCGGCCTGATCTGGGTGTTCTTCGCCTGGAACCCGTGGATCGCCGGCGCCGCGGTGGTGATCACCTACCTCGCCGAGGTCCTGGTCGACAACAGCAGCGCCCGCCTGACCGTCGTCACGATGA
>JAIFKN010000019.1 GCA_020049615.1 bacterium
CATGTACCGCCACGGTGTGTACCTGGCGCCGAGTCCGTACGAGGCCGCGTTCTGGAGTTCTGTGCACACGCAACGCGATGTGCAGCAGACGTTTATGGCTGCCGATGCGGCCTTCGCGGAGGCCCGGTGAATCGGGTGTCGGAGAATCCCACAGGCGATCCAGGATGTGCTGGGATAGGCTACACCCAGCCGAGAACCACCACCATGCGCCACGCCCATTCGGCACAGTTCATTTCCAGCACGGCGCATGCCCGCCGTGGTATGTCGCTCATGGAAATCACCATGGCGATCCTGGTACTGACCGTGGGCATCTCGGTGACCATCGGCCAGATCACCAGCCTGCGCAACTTGCGCGCGAGCTCAGACGAGATGATCGGCGCGCACGCAGTCGTGTCAGCGATAGCCGAGCGTTTCCAGGGATCACGGTGGGAGACGATCGGGACAACCGTGGCGCCATGGTCCCAGTTCCGTCAGGAGCCGAATGCTGGCCCGACGGCCGTCCTCAGGCCGCTGGCTGATGACAGCGAGACGGCCGCCTTCATCGATGCCACGGATCGCGAACTTCGTGGCTTGCAAAGCCTGGGCATCATCGCGGCCCCGACCGGACTGCCCAATCTGCGCATCTATGTCGAATACTACAGGGCCATGAACGGTCTCGACGCGGACGGCAACCCTGACCCGCTGCGCCCGGGGATGATGGCCGGTGAGGACGTCGCCTACGCCAACATCGGAGCCTTCACCCAGCGCTTCCGCTTCGACCAGCGGCAGGAGCAACTGCCGGCGGCCGAGCGTACCGCCATCCTCAACAACCGGGCCAGGTACCGTCTGGATCAGAACCAAGCGGTTGTAGGCCAAGTCGGCGAAAACGAACCGGTGGTGGTTCGCATCCTTGCCACCTGGTCGGTCAAGGTCGGAGACAACCGCTTCGATATCGGCCAGATGAACATCCTCACCTGCCGGAAGCCATGACCATGAGCCACTCCGCCGCCCCTGCCGTCCAGGGCATGACACTTCTCGAAATCATCATCGCCTCAGCCATCTTCATCGTGGTCATGGCCGGCGTCATGGAGGCGCAGGTCGCCAGCCAGCGCTATGTCGCCATGGCAGAGACGCAGGACGAACTGCTGACCGACGCGGGCCGTGCTATGGAGGTGATCAACGCGGACCTGTCGGTGTCGGGCTGGTGGTTCGAGGACCGCACCGCCGACTACCTGACGGCCCTGGCCGACCGCCAGCGCCGTTACATGCCGTTCGTCCAGATCCAGGAGATCGTTCCGGGCACGGACGAAGGCCTGGGTGACGCCTTTCAGCATACGTGGCGCGTGCCCAGCACCGATGCCGGGCTCAGTTTTCCGCTCGTCCCACCAGCGCTCGACGCCTGGCTGCCGGGAGTGCCGGCCGATCGCGAGGCCCCTTTCACCTCCACCCTTGTTGCGACCGTCGCTGAGCGCACGGCCTGGGACGCCAGCTTCTTCGCCCGCAGCCAGGAGCTGATCTTCGCCAAGGCCGCGGTGTCATCCTGGAGCCATGGGCGCGACGAGGCCTTCCTCACCACGGAAGACAGGCGGGCTCCGCTGTTCTTCTCCGGGACGCGTCGCGACTGGACGACCAGCGAGGCGACCGAGGCCGCCGAGGAGGCCAAGCGGGCCCGCCTGCAGATCCTCTACACCAGCGGCTGGAAGGCGACGCTGGACGGCTCCGGAAACATCTCGGGCTACACCCCCCGCCAGATGTACCGCTATGACGCCAGCCAGACCGGAACACTGATTACCGACGGGGATGCCGGCAACATCCCATATGGCGTGGTCATGGAATCTGGCGTCCTGGCCGACCCGGACAACGACCTCTCGGCCATCCAGGTGAACTGGCAGACCATCGACGAGAGCGGCTTCACCACCGCCTCGCAGACCTCGGCCAACATTCGGGAATACATGTATTGCGTCGTCCGCTCGCCGGTCGGTCTGGGGCGCCTGGTTCGGGCCCGCAAGGTCCAGCAGGCGACTGCGCCGGCGGCCGATGAGTTCGGCGTCGAGGTCGGCCGCTATCTGCCGCGCAATGCGACGGTGGTCAGCAACTTCTACATGCAGGTCGACCAGGTGCTGTCCGACAACGTGGTGCGCTGCGTATTCGACACCTGGCGGACGGTCGATGCCGGCCAGACCACGGTTTCAACCCTCGATGTCAACAATGTGCGCGTGAGGCTCTACCTGGCTCGCCGATCCCAGGCTGACGAGAACATGATCCTGACGCGCATCGTCGATCGCGTCTTCGCCATGCGGGCCGAGAACTCGGCCCAGGACAAGGACCCGCAGGAAGCCGATTCGAATGCAGCCATACTCGGCACGGCGCCGATCGGCATCCGCTTCTGAACCTCGTTGACGCTGGAGCTCGCCATGGAAATCAACAACAACCGCCGTACGTCCCCGGGATACCATCCAGCACGGCACGGCAATGCCTTGGTCGTCGCGTTGGGCATCCTCACCATCGTCACGGCTGCCGTCACCGTCTCGACCATCCGCGGCACGGCGGTGTACAAGGAATCGCAGATCCTGCGATTCGACGCCATCACTGCCGGCGCGGTCGACGCGGTGATCGCCCGTCAGGAGTTGGCGGTCATCCGCTTGGCCGAGGCCGGTGATCCCACGGCCTTCGCACTCATCGACCAGAACTACGGCAGCGAGATATTCGGGCAGTGCGAGGTCCGTTGGAAGATGGAGCCCGTGCGTACGGCTCACAAGGACGCCGCGGGTGATCCTCTGCCCTTCATCACCAATCCGTCCCCGGACATCGGCTGGCCGACGCCGACCGCCGGGATCAAGGATGCGGCCGGCCGCAACTATCCCGATCCGGGCGGTGCAGCCAATCAGCCCGCCTCCGATGCCGCCGACGTGCCATACTGGCGGCCGAATGACAACACCTACCTCTTCCGCATCGCCGCCGAGGCGCGCTATGTGGAGATCGGACCGGAGGCGCAGCTGGCCTTCGGGGCCCGCGATAACGACAACCTCGACTGGGGCTGGCCCGGGACGTTCAAAGCCCGCGCCCAGGGCGTGCGCTATATCGCCGTCAGTCGCGAACCGCTGTTCCGTTATGTCATCTTCTATGGCCAGGAAGGCCCGAAAGGCGACCTGGAGCTGTCGCACGGCCCGGCCATCAACCTGCAGGGCAACGTCCACTCCAACGGTTCCGTGTACATGGGTGCGAGCACCGAGGTCAACAACTGGAACGCGGCCAGGCCCAACAATGGCGACAGCCAGATCGGGCCGGACCCGTGGAGCGCCACGACCACCTACTCGGTTGGCGCGCGCGTCAGCGTCACGGTGGCCACGTTGACCAAGTACTTCCAATACATCAACAACACGGCTACTTCCAACAAGGACCCGACGGATCCTGCCAACATCGATACCTACTGGCGCAGCTTGAAGGACGGCCGCGTGCGCGTCACCGGCGTCGACGGCCTCTTCCGCCTGGCCAAGCCGCTGATGTATGGCCGGTTCAACGGCTTCCCCATGCTGGCACCGACCAACATGCCGTCGTGGACACCGCCCGCAGGCAACCCGGCTGCCGCCGAGTACGACATCGCCCTGGCCGGCACGCCGCTCGACGGCTATGATGGCAGTGCCGGCACCATCCTGGCCCGCACCTTCAGTGGTGGCTGGGTCAACCCCTACCGCCTCGGCCGCGACAGCCTGCTGATCACCCGCTCGCTCGACGGTGACGACGACGCCAGGCGCATCAACGGCCAGTCGCTCATCGGCTGGGGTGCGACCGCCGACGACGCCAACGACTCACGCGACGCCGAGCGTGGCGCCACCCGCAAGTGGTCTTCGCTGTCGGTCGCGGCCCCACCGGACGGCTTCGGCGGCTTTGCGCGTTCGCGCGCAACCGGCGGCGCGTTGAAATCGCTGCCGCAGTCGCTGTCGGGCGACAATCCGATCGATCTGCGCAACCGTCCGCTCGAGGCGCAGAAGCCGTTCTATCCGGACCTCTACGTCAAGGATCTGATCCGGCGTTTCCGCCCGATCAGCGCTCCGGATATACTCAGCCCGGCGATCAATCCATTTCTCGGCGGGCTGACCGCCAGCACCGTGCCCAGCAATACGACCCCGGCTTTGCAGCCGTTCCTCACGGCCTCTCGTGAACGTGGTGACGATCACAGCCGCGCAACTCCGCTATTCTGGAATGGCGCCAGCGAAAGCCACATCCCGGTCAATGACATGGAAGTCCCGGGCCAATACATCCGCTACGTCATCGACGGCCGTGGCGGTGGCAACTTCCTCAAGCGCCAGGTCGATCCGCTGCAGGGCTTCATCGGCTGGTCGGTGGTCGACGGCAGCGGCGCTGCGGTGGGCATGTCCGACCAGGTCGGCCTGATGATCCGCGAACGGCCGGTACCCGACTTCAACTACTGGGGTGTGCGCCCGGATGGGGTCTACTTCAACGACCGGCCCTACGGCGACGCCAACTACCTGCCGTACGCCTACGGCAAGCACAAGGACACGACGGTGTGGCCATTCACCGAACTGTACGTCAGCGGCCGGAACACGGCCACGCGCCCGGGTTCTTCGGCTCCGACCGCGAACGCCGAACTCCCGGCCAACGACCCGAACTACGCGACCCTGGTCACGGCCTATAACGGCAATCGCATGCACCTTGGTGGTTCGACACAGTCCTACATCATCGATCCGGACAATCCCGGGCGCATCCGCATCACCGCTGCCGCCAAGCGTGGCAGCGATGGCTATGATCCGGTTAACTGGGGCGGGGTGACCGCGAACTACGATGTGCCCACTGACAATAACGGTTTCTTCCGCGACAACTGGCGGATGATCCACCTCAAGCGCAGCAACGTCGTCGCGCCGGTCGGACCTCGGCTGGACATGACCCAGGCGAGCACCTACTTCGGCGCGGCCACCTTCCAGGCCGTGCAGGGGCGGTTCCTGCCGAAGATCGACACCACCGTCACCCCGTCCACCAGCACCCTCATCGTCGGCGGATCGAACAACCAGCAGCTGGCCGGCCTGATGATCCGGCCGGTCGACCGCGCCGCTGCCGGGGTTGGCGCGGACATCAACCTGGGCAGCACGGCATTGAACGGCCGCGACCCCTACGTCGCGCTGCTGGTCTCGCCCCAGCGCGGCATCGTGGTGCAGCGGAAGATGGAGCCCTCGCGTCTGCGCTGGGTGGTGGTCCCGACCTATCGTCGCTACTTCACCGCCACAGATGACGCTTCGGGCAGCGAAAGCGCCAACCTTGGCTGCATCAACGCCCCCGAAGAAGAGGTATTGTCGCAGACCAACCGGCAACCGTCCACCTCGGGCACCTATGGAGCCGCCCAGACCTGGGAATCCGGTATCGTCCGCACGCCGGCGACCGGATATAACAACTGGTACGAGGTCGATGGCGCCAGCAGCTTCTCCAGGACCCTGGTCAAGGCGCAGGGTGAAGGCAGCGTTTCGCAGACCTTCACCTTCGAGAGGGGCCCCTACACCAGGCGCAAGCGCTGGCAGGCCAACAAGTACTGGTCCGTCTACCGCTACCGCCCCCGCCTGACCGAAGGGCAGTATGGCTATATCGATCTGGAGATCACCGGGGCCGGCGCAGGTGGCGAAGTGACCTTCCAGACCAGCATGACGACGGCACCGAACAACGCCACCTGGGCCAACGGCTGGAGCGGACGCCGCATCTGGCTGGATCCGACCTGGGGGTCCGGCGCCGCGTCCGATCCGACCGCGTGGCTGGGAAGGCACACGCTGGAAGGCCTGATCAATCCCGCCGGAACGAATCCAGGCCGCGGTTTCCAGGCCGCCGACCGCTATCGCGTCCGGTATAATCCGGGCACCAACGACAATACGCTGACGAGCGGCACCAACACCAACTATTCGCCCACTCCGGTCAATCTGACGACGGAATGGGTCAGCACCGGCACCTCGGCCAACGTCTTCTCCGATCGGGCCGGCTATGCGGCGGCGGTCACCTGGATGGGTTCGGCTGCGGCAGTGAACGCGGCCCTCGGCCTGACCCCGACCACCCTCGGCGCCATCGGCACGCCGGCGACGCCGACCGCCGAGCCGGGTGATCCGACGCGGCCGGCCAATCCGGCCGATCCGAACCCCGGTGCACCGCCAACCGTCCCGGACTACAGCGGCTCCAACCCGATGCGCTTCGCCATCCTGCGCGACAGCCTGGGCAACTATTCGCGGCCGATCGAGTACAACTCCTTCATCTCGGCCCGCGGGCGCTGGTTCGACCCGGCGACCGACCGCTTTCAGAACACCACGGCGAACACCAACGATGTGATCAGCGGCACGCCCGCTGACCACCTCTATGACCCGGCTCTGACTCCGGGCACCTCCAGCAGCCTGCGCCCCGACTACTGGAGCGGTGCGGCCAAGGCGACGCCCAGCTGGACCGACATGTATGATCCGACCGATGTCGTCGACGGCTCGATCGTGCCCAATACCACCGGATATCTGATTGATGCCCGGCTGAACTCCAGTGCCGGCGACGTCAACCTGCGCCTGTGGGAGGACGCCCAGGTCCCGTACTGGACCGCGGGGCCCAACTTTGTGGCGGAGACCGCTCTCGTTCCGGCGAGCGTCGTCCTCTACAACAACCTGTTCTGGGAATGCACCACCAACCACACCTCGGCCTGGGCCCTTAGTCCAGGTCAGGCCGGTGCACCGTGGGCCCGGGCCGACCACATCCACCTGCGCATCGAGAAGGTCGCTTCGGAACTGGTGTTCAAGTACTTCGTCAGCACCACGCCACCGACCGGGCTGGCCGACATCCGCTGGCACGAGGTGACCGAGGCCCGCCAGCGGCGCCCGGATGGTCTGGCGGACCTCCCCGATCCGGTGAACAACCCGTCCTCCCGCATCGCCATCCCGGCCTCCTGGACGAACGACTGGATGGTCGGGCCGGCCTTGCAGTCCGGACACCAGACCACCACCGCGACGGTCGAGTTCAGCAACCTGACGGTCTACGACTCCGCTGATACCGGCACCATCTCCCCCGGCCGGTGGGACCATGAAGACTGGGAGCGCGGCGTCGAGACGGTGCGGAATGCCGTGGCATCCCCCGTCATCCTGGCCGCCGCCTACCGCACCGTCGACAACGTCACCAAGTACCTGTGCAGCCAGTACCAGGTGTTCTGGGGTCCGCAGGACATCACCGAGGACTTCTTCAGCTACTCGACCGACCGGACCGGCGCCACCGACAAGCGGCTGGCGACCGAGACCTGGTTCTACAACCCGCGCGAGTTCTGGAGCCAGTCTGCGTGGTGGAACGAAGGTGACGTCGGGTCGGCATTCACGCCCATTCCGCGCGCCGATTGGGTCTACAAGGAGACCGGTACCACCACGGCACCAGCGACGCTGCCAAGCAGCAACTCCACCAGTTCGTGGGTGGAATACGCTTCCAGGGTGACCGTACTCGACGTCAACCTGGGCAATCTCCAGACCTACATCCGCTCCCGGTCCCTGACCGATGCCACCTATCGCTGGAGCACCGCGGCAAGCGGGATCAGCGCGCCGGACATCCTGGCCACGCGGTTCAGCGGCACGATCTATGCCGCGCGCACCAACCGCTACCCGCGCAACCCCATGCCCAGCCAGGAGAATCCGTGGAACCCGGATCTGCCCAACACCGAGCTGAACACCGGCCCCACGCGCCCGGTCGAGCTCTATGATATGGCCGTCGACAAGTGGAGCGATCCAGAGGAGGTGACAGAGCCCACGCGCAAGACCACGCGCGAACGGCTGATTCCGCTCGATGCCTCCACCCGGGCTCCGCTGTCTCCGCCGCTGCGCCCCAGCGACTTCATTCATGGCATCATGCTGTCCAACGCCAAGACGGTGAACTGGGGTTATCCCACCTCGGGTGAGAAGATCTTCGGCTCCAGCAACATGAGCTTTGTCACGCCCAACGCGTTGTACGTGCGCGGCGACCTGAACGACCAGAAGACGACGGTGAAACTCAAGCCGGCCGCCGCTCTTACCTATGACAAGTACGCCGGCGTAGCAGTCATGGGCGACTCGGTGACCTTGCTGTCCAACAGCTGGAACCAGGCCAACTACCAGAGGCCTGGCCTGACGGTGAACTCAGGCAAGGTCGCATCATGGGGCGGGACGACCTTGTCCCAGCTGAACGGGACCACGGCGGCTGCCGTCACCAGCTACCGCACCTGCATCCTGACCAATAACCAGCCGACGACCAAGCAGCGGGTGTTCAACGGCGAAGGCGCCCCATTCATCAACACGATGATGTACATCGAGAACTGGGACGCGAAGACGATGAACTTCACCGGCAGCCTGGTCGTGCTCGACTCCTGCCGCTACACCAGCGCCTTCCTGCTGCAGGATGCCCGCACCTACGGCCGGTCACCGTTCGGCCTGATGGGGTGGCATTGCGACAACTGGTCGACGTTGACAGGCTGGAGCGGAGGCTTCGCCGACTGGTGCAAGGATGCGGGAAACAACCGGCTGCCCTACGCAGGCGATGCCAATTCCACGACCGACCCATACGGCGCCCCCCAGGTGTACAAGCCGCCGACGCGCAACATGAGCTTCAACGACGACCTGCTGTCGGAGCAGGGCACCCCGCCGAACACGCCGTTCGGTGTGACCGCCGCTGGCGTCGCCGGTTGGACACGCGTGATCCGCTGATCCACGGCCATCCCGACCCCTGCCGCCCCCGCGTTGCATGTGCAGCGCGGGGGCTGTAGTTTGTGCAGACCCTGGAGGGCGACATGGCCTGGATCGACAACCTGTTCAAGATCATGGCCGAGCAGAAGGCCTCGGACCTGCACGTGACGTCGGAGCATGTGCCGATGATCCGCTCGGCCGGCGACATGGTGGCGCTGCCCGGCGCGCCCAAGCTGAACAAGGACCAGTTGCAGCAGATCCTGTTCGAGATCTGCCCGGAGCGCAACCGCAAGCAGTGGGAGGAGACCAACGACACCGACTTCGCCTACGCGCTGGAGGGGGTCGGGCGCTTCCGCTGCAACTACTTCCGCGACCGCTTCGGCATCGGCGCGGTGTTCCGCCGCATCCCCGACAAGATCCTCACGGCCGAGCAACTCGGCCTGCCGCCCGGCGTCATGCGCCTGTGCGACTTCAAGAAGGGCCTGGTCCTGGTCACCGGCCCGACCGGCTCGGGCAAGTCCACCACCCTGGCGGCGATGATGGACCACATCAACGCCACCCGCGCCGAGCACATCATCACCATCGAGGACCCGGTCGAGTTCGTCCACCCGGCGAAGAAGTGCCTGGTCAACCAGCGCGAGGTGCACAACCACACCAAGAGCTTCGCCGCCGCCCTGCGCGCCGTGCTGCGCGAGGACCCCGACATCGTGCTGGTCGGCGAAATGCGCGACCTCGAGACGACGCGCATCGCCATCGAGACGGCCGAGACCGGCCACCTGGTCTTCGGCACCCTGCACACCAGCACCGCGGCCTCGACCGTCGACCGCATCATCAACCAGTTCCCGGCCGACGAGCAGGAGCAGATCCGCCTGATGCTGGCCGGCTCGCTGCGCGGCGTGGTCGCCCAGACCCTGCTCAAGAAGAAAGGCGGCGGCCGCTGCGCCGCGCTCGAGATCCTCTTCGTCACCAGCGGCGTCGGCGCGCTGATCCGCGAAGGCAAGACCTTCCAGATCCCCTCGGCGATGCAGACCGGCGCCAAGTACGGCATGCAGCTGCTCAACGACGCGTTGGAGAACCGCATCAAGGCCGGCGAGGTCGAGCCGATGGACGCCTGGGACAAGTCGATGGACAAGGAGGATTTCGCCAAGCGTCTGAAGCTCCTCGGCGTCGACATCGACGCCCTGCTCGAGGCGAAGACCAAGGAGGAGAAGGCGGCCAAGGCGGCTGAACAGGCCGCTGCCAACCCGCAGCCGGCGGCCCCGCCCAAGCCCGAGCCGCCGAAACCGCCTTCCGGCTCGAACGTGCTCGGTGGCCAGGGCCCCTCCTGGAAGCGTCCGGGGGGTTGAGGGACCGCGGGCTTCAGCCCGCGTCGGAAAAAACACAGAGCGCGGGACATCGTCCCGCGCTCTGTCGTTACATCGCGGGCTGAAGCCCGCGGTCCTGGGGGACCGGCTTACTTCGCGAAGTACTCGATGACCTTCTGCACGTTGACGTCGAGCGGCATCAGTTCGCGACCAGGCAGGGCCTCGATGGTGACCGACATGGTGTCGAGGTCGATCTTGATGCCGGCCGGGCGCTCGCGCACCGGGCTGTTGGCGGTGATGCGCAGGTCCTCGCGGTTGCGCGAGGCTTCGCGCACCTGGAACACGTCGCCGACCGAGAGGGTCTGGCTGGGGGTCTTGGCGCGCCTGCCGCCGAGGTTGATGTGGCCGTGGGTGATCAGCTGGCGGGCGGCCGGGATGGTGCGGGTCAGGCCGGCGCGCCAGACCAGGTTGTCGAAGCGCGACTCGAGCAGGCCGATCATGTTGGCGCCGGTGTCGCCGGGCATGCGCTGGGCGCGCTGGAACACCAGGCGCATGGCGCGCTCGGTCAGGCCGTAATGCAGGCGCAGCTTCTGCTTCTCCTTGAGACGCAGGCCGAACTCGCTGGTCTTGTTCATGCGCTTGGTCGGGCCGTGCATGCCGGGCACGG
>JAIFKN010000201.1 GCA_020049615.1 bacterium
GAGAGGCCGTTGACCACCTGGAGGCCGGCGACGGTGACGGAGAGGTTGGTGATGTCGAGCAAGCTCATCCGACGCTGTTCTCCAGCTTGATTTGCAGCAATTTCCGGGCCTCGGCGGCGAACTCCATCGGCAGGACGGCGAGGACGTCCTTGGCGAAGCCGTTGACGATGGCGCCGACCGCCTCCTCGTGGCCGATGCCGCGGGCCTGGAGGTAGAACAACTGGTCTTCGCTCAGGCGGCTGGTCGAGGCCTCGTGCTCGACCTGGGCGTCGGAGCGCTGCACGTCGACGTAGGGGTAGGTGTGCGCCTCGCACGCCTTGCCCACCAGCATCGAGTCGCAGCAGGTGTAGTTGCGCGCGCCCTCGGCCGACTTCATCACCTGGACGAGGCCACGGTAGACGTTGCGGCTGTGCTCGGCGCTGATGCCCTTGGAGATGATGGTCGAGCGCGTGCGCTTGCCGATGTGGATCATCTTGGTGCCGGTGTCGGCCTGCATGCGGCCGTTGGTCAGCGCCACGCTGTAGAACTCGCCGATGCTGTCATCGCCTTTGAGCACGCAGCTCGGGTACTTCCAGGTGATCGCGCTGCCCGCCTCGACCTGGGTCCACGAGATCTTCGAGCGGTCGCCTTTGCACAGGCCACGCTTGGTGACGAAGTTGTAGACCCCGCCGAGACCGGTGTTCGGATCGCCGGCATACCAGTTCTGCACCGTCGAGTACTTGATCTCGGCGTCGTCCAGGGCGACCAGCTCGACGACCGCGGCGTGCAGCTGGTTCTTCGAGGTCTGCGGCGCGGTGCAGCCTTCGAGGTAGCTGACGTGGCTGCCGGTGTCGGCGATGATCAGGGTGCGTTCGAACTGGCCGCTTTCCGTGTTGTTGATGCGGAAGTAGGTCGACAGCTCGAGCGGGCACTTCACGTGTGGCGGGATGTAGACGAACGAGCCGTCCGAGAACACCGCGCTGTTGAGCGCCGCGAACCAGTTGTCGCCGGCCGGCACGACCGAACCGATCCAGCGCTCGACCAGGGCGGGGTAGTCGCGCACCGCCTCGCGGATCGGGCAGAAGATGACGCCGGCGTCGAACAGCTTCTCCTGGTGGGTGGTCGCCACCGAGACCGAGTCGAAGACCGCGTCGACGGCGACGCCGGAGAGGCGCTTCTGCTCGTCGAGCGGGATGCCGAGCTTGGCGAAGGTCTCGAGCATCTTCGGGTCGATCTCGTCGAGCGAGGCGTGCTTCTCGGCCTGCTTGGGCGCCGAGTAGTAGCTGATCGCCTGGTAGTCGATCGGCGGGTAGTCGACCTTGGCCCAGGACGGTTCCTTCATCTTGCTGAAGGCGCGGTAGGCCTTGAGCCGGAACTGCAGCAGGAAGTCGGGCTCGCCACGCGCGGCGCTGATCTGGCGGACGATGTCCTCGTTGAGGCCCTTGGCCAGGGCGACGGCCTCGACCTCGGTCTTGAAACCGTATTTGTAGTCTTCGGCGGTGTAGGTGCGCGGTTCAGTCATGACGCACCCGGGAGGGGTTCGGGGAGGGGCGACTGGCGGAGACGCGGGGGACAATGGCTTCGGCCATCCCGCGTTGGAGCCACCAAGCCCCTCCCCGGCAGAGAGCAGTCTTCGGCGGTGTAGGTGCGCGGTTCAGTCATGACAGCTCCGCCGAGAGATCAGCGTGAAGGGTCTTCAGCGCGCTGTTCACGAACAGTCCTAGAGTCTGCTTCTCGCTCTCGCTGATCCCGCTGACGATGCACACGACGCGGAAGTCGTCGTGCAGGCCCTCGATGCGATGGCTGGCGGCTGGCGCCTTGTCGGCGAGTACGCGCTTCACGGAGTCGTCGACCGCCTTGATCTTCTTCAGCAGCGACAGCGGCAGCCACTTCCTGTCGGCATCGCTCCAGTCCTGCTGCCGCTTGCGCTGGTAGACCTGCTTCTCGACCGGCTTGGGCAGCAGCTTCACCAGCGGCAGGGCGGCCAGGGCCCGCTCCTGCAGGTCGGGGATGAAGGCCAGTTCGGCGTCGGGGCAGGCCGCCACGCCGGGCTCGTCGCGCAGCATACCCTCGACGGTCGCCGGGCGGATGGCGCAGGCCTCCGCCACGGTCATGCCACGGGCGAGCTGGGTGAAGGCGTCGGCGATGGGATGGCTCCAACGCGAGCCGAAGGCGAGGAAGCGGGCGTCGGCGACGCGGGACTGCTCGAGGTCGATCAGCCACGACACCGCCGCCTGGCCGCCGCCGTCGGCGACCTGCAGCAGCCCGAGCTGACGCCGGGCCGCTTCGATCGGGCGGAAGGCGCCACGCGTGCGCGGGGCGCGCAGGCGGGCCTCGGCGGTGCGGGTCAGGGGAGCGGTGGTCGCCACGGGCACGACCCTAGACCACGGCCCTCCCTGGGCAATCGCATCCGGCCGAGGCTTGTCCGGCATGCAGCCACGTCATCGCTTCTCCTGCTTGTCGACGCGTTGCCAGAACTCCTTGGCCTGCGGGACGCGGATCCAGGCCCCGTCCCAGGTCGTGCCGACCTGGCGCAGGCTGGTCATGGCGCGCAGTTCACGCAGACCGTTCATCCCGGGCACCAGGGTGAAGACCAGGCGTTCGAGCGGGGTCTGGGCCAGCGGCTGCAGGTCGCTGGCCCGGGCGCCGAGCATGCGCAGCTCGCGCAGCGGGGTCTTGGCCAGGGGCTTCAGGCTGTCGGCCGGGACGCCGTCGATGACCAGCGACTGCAGCGGGCAGCCGGCCAGCGGATCGAGGCTGGCGACCGGAGTGCGAGCGAGGTCGAGCGCGGTCAGCGGCAGGCCGGCGAGCGGACGCAGGTCGGCGACCTTGGTGTCGGCGAGGACCAGGGTGGTCAGGCGGAGCCGGCGCAGGGGGCCGAGGTCGGTGATCGCGGTGGCGGTCAGGTTGAGGGTGCTCAGCGGCATGCCCCCCAGCGCCGCCAGGTCGGTGATCGGCAGCCCGGTGAGGTCGAGTTCCGAGAGGGCCATGCCCTTGAGCGGCGCGAGGTCTGCGACCTGGCAGCCGGCGAGCTGCAGTTGGCGGAGCGGGATCCCGGCGAGCGGCGTCAGATCCGTGACCCGGGTCGCGTCGATCGCCAGACGGGTGAGCGGCACGCCGGCCAGCGGGCCGAGATCATGCACCCGGGTGCCTGACAGGCGCAGGGCCGAGATGCGGGATCCGGCAAGCGGGCCGATGTCCTCGAGCGGGGTGTGGCTGAGGTCGAGTTCGTGCAGCGGCGATCCGGCAAGCCCGGCGATGTCATCGACCTTGCTGCGCGAGGCGCGCAGGACGCGCAGCGGGGCGCCGCGCAGGGCCTCGAGGTTGCGGACCTCGGTGCCGGAGACATCGAGGTCCTCGATGGTGATGCCGGCGAGGGGCTCGAGGCTGCCCACCCGGGTGCCGGCGAGGTTCAGCGACACCAGCGGGGCGCCCTCGAGCGGCGAGAGGTCGCGCGTCTCCGTACCTGCCAGGTCGAGATCGGTCAGCGGCATGCCGCGCAGCGGAGCGAGGTCGATGACCTTGGTGCGCGGTATGCGCAGACGGATGATCGGCATGCCCGTCAGGGCCGCGAGGTCGGTGACATCCTGCCGATCGCGCAGGCCGTCGAGGTAGAGCATGCCGTCCTTGTCGGCCCAGAAGCCGCGCGCGGTGCAGCCGGGGAAGGCGAGCTCGAGCTGCTTGCGGTAGACCTCGACCTTCTCCTGGCCGCGGGCGAAGAGGTCCTCGGCGATCGGGCCGAGACCCATGCGCACCAGGCGGTCGGCGATCGCGGTCACCACCGCCGAGGTCTCGGTGTGGGTCGCCTCGTCGCACAGGCCGGCGAGCTGGCGCGCCCCCTCGTCGCCGGGGCTCAGCGCAAGGTAGTCGGCGAGCGAACGGCTGGCCAGGGCCCACTCCCGCTCATGGACCAGCAGCTGGCCGCGCAGCAGGTGGGCCTCGGCCAGTTCCGGGTGGTAGTCGCGGGCCAGGTTGACGTTCTGCGTCGCTTCCGCCCACTCCTTGCTGGCGATGTGCTGGCGCGCCTTGGCCACCAGGGCGGGCGCCGCGAGCAGCTGCTCCTTGGCCCGGTTGCCCTTCTCGAGGTCGCGTTCGAGCACCGTCCTGGCCAGCTCGTCGCGCCGCTGCTGCGCCGTATCGCGCTCGCGCCGGATGGTGCTGAAGCTGACGACCAGCACGACGGTGAGGATGGCGAGGAAGATCAGCGCCACGAGGGCGGCGCCGCGGTTGCGCTTGAGCAGCTTGCCGAGCATCTCCAGCGCGGTGTCGTCGCGGGCGCTGACCGAACGGTGCTCGAGGTGGGCTTCGATGTCCTGACGCAGGCCGACCGCGGTCTGGTAGCGGTGCTGGCGCTCGGCCGACAGCGCCTTGAGCGCGATCGCCGAGAGGTCGGCCGGCACATCGTGGTCCGGCGAGCGGGCGCCGGGCGGGGTGATGCGGTGGTTGATGACGTTGTCGAGGACCTCGTCGACGGTGCGGCCCCAGACCGGCGGGCTGCAGGTCAGGATCTCGTAGAGGATGGCGCCGAGCGCGTAGATGTCGCTGCGCTCGTCGACCTGGTCGAGGTCGCCGCGGGCCTGTTCCGGTGGCATGTACACCGGCGTGCCCTCGACCGTGCCCTGCACCGTCTCCTTGCCGCTGCGGAAGCTCTGCACCACGGTGGCTAGTCGATCCTCGAGGTCCTCGAGCGGACCGGTCGGCGGAGTCGGGCCGGGGTCGTCGACTTGGGGCGCCGGACCGGCCGCCATCGCCGCGGTGCGCGCGGCCGAGCGGCGCTCGGGCGGAAGCACCCGCGCCAGGCCCCAGTCGGCGACCAGCACCTCGCCGAAATCGCCGAGCATGACGTTGCCGGGCTTGAGGTCGCGATGGACCACGCCGCGGTTGTGGGCGAAGGCGACGGCGTTGCAGATGTGGATGAAGATGCGCAGCAGGCGGAAGCGGGTGAACGAGGAGGCCGACGGGTCATCCTTCCGTACCAGGTCGAGGATGTCGGCCAGGCTGCGGCCGCGCACCAGCTTCATGGTGAAGAACAGGCGGCCGTTGCCATCGACGCCGATATCGTGCACCGGCACGATGTTCGGATGCTCGAGCTGGCCGGTGATCTGCGCCTCCTCGATGAAGCGCCGGCGGTCGCGCTCGCCCTGGTCGTTGAGCAGCACCTTCATCGCCACGTCGCGGTGCAGGTCGCGGTCGACCACCCGCAGCACGGCGCCCATGCCGCCGCGGCCGAGTTCGGCGTCGACCACGTACTTCTCGTTCTGGCCGTCGCGCAGCAGCTCGCCGATGGTGCGGCGGTGGGTGATGGCGGTGGTCGTCTCGGGCGCCTCGGCCGGCGCCAGGGTGACGCTGACGCGCAGCCCAGCGGCGGCCAGGTTGGTCGCCACCGGCACCGCCGTCGGCGTCTCCTTCGGGTCGCTGTCGGTGGCGACGCCGCCGAGGGACACCGTACCGGAACCGTCGGGCCGTCCGGCCCCAGGCGTGAAGACGCAGGCGCAGGCGTTGCACGTCAGTCTGCCGGAGGAATCGGCGCGGTCGGTCCGGCAGGGACGTCCGCAATTCGGGCAGGGGGCAGCGCTGGCCATGTCAGCCCGGGCATCCCCCGGCCATGCATTCCGATCGTGGGGCTCTGCCCCACGTCCCCGCCGGGGGCCTTCCCCCCCGGATCCCCGGCTCGACACGCCGAGCTGACGCTCGTCGGTTCGTGATCGCGGCGGTCATCGTTCCAGTCTCGCTACGCGCTCGCCGCTCGTCCACACGGCAGGCACGGGCATCGCTCGCGGCTCGCTTGGTCGCTCGCTCGGCGAACGCACATCGGGCGGACAGAACGTGGAACCGGGTTCGGGGCGACGGGCTCATCCCGGGCAGCCCCCCGCCATCACGGCGCGCAGGAGGTTGCCGATCAGGCGGTCGCCGCGCGGGCGGTGCACCGGGATGAAACGCGACGTGTCGGCGAGGATGCGGCGGGCGGCGTCGGCCCCGCCGGCGGCACGGATGAACTCGGCGTCGGCCTCGACCCAGGCGCGCACCGTCGCCTCGTCGGCCTCGACATGGAACTGCAGGCCGTAGCAGCGGCCGACGCGGAACATCTGGCCGGGGCAGGCGAGCGTGGCGGCGAGGTGCTCGGCCTGGGGCGGGATGGCGAAGGTGTCGCCATGCCAATGCAGCACCAGTTCCGCCCGCTCCATGCCCGAGAGCACCGGCTCCTCGGCGGGATCCTTGAGCCAGTGGATCGCGCCCCACCCGACCTCGCGGTGGCGGACCGGCGGCTCGCCGCACTGCAGCGGCGCGACCTCGGCGCCAGCGGCGTGCGCCAGCAGCTGGCTGCCCAGGCACACACCGAGGACCGGCCGGTCCTCGGCCAGGCACTGGCGCAGCAGTTCGACCTCGGCGGCGAGGAACGGGTATTTCGCCCCGCCGATGTCGGCCACGCCCATCGGCCCGCCCATGACCACGAGCACGGCGCCGGCTGGCGCCTTGGGCACCGGCTGACCCTGATCGAGGCGCACGATCTCGACCTTGAGCCCGACGCGTTCAGCGACGGTGGCGATGCGCACCGGGCCCTCGAGCGGGACGTGCTGCAGGACGACGAGTCGGGTGATCGGCGTGGGCATGTCAGCGCGGCCCGGGGAGGCGGATGGTGAGTCCCAAGTTCATGCGGTCTGGGAAGATATGTATCCGGTTGGATGGGCAATGGCAGCCTCGGCCTTTCCCCGGCGGTGATGCACCAGGCGTTGTCCGCTGGTGTGGCTTCGACCCTTGCCGTTACCCGCGGTGCAGCGTATTCCTAGTCCATGAACATCCGCGAAGTCCTCCGCGCCATGGTGCAGCTCAAGTCCTCCGACCTGTTCCTCAAGGTCGGCGGTCCTCCACGGGTGCGCATCGATGGTGCAGTGCGCCAGCTGGGCAACACCAGCATGACCAAGGACGACATGCGCGATGCGTTCCTGGTGCTGGTCGAGGAGCACGCCAAGGAGATATTCAAGAAGGGCCACGAGTGCGACTGCTCGTTCGAGGATCCCGACATCGGCCGCTTCCGCGTCAACTGCTTCATGCAGCGCGGCAACATCGGCTTCGTCCTCAGGCACGTCAAAAGCGACATCCCCGACTTCAAGGGCCTGGGCCTGCCGCAGGAGCAGTTCGAGCGCATCGCCCTGCTGCGCCGCGGCCTGATCCTGGTCACCGGCATCACCGGCTCGGGCAAGTCGACCACCCTGGCGTCGATGATCCAGTACATGAACAAGACGGTGAACCGCCACGTCGTCACCATCGAGGACCCGATCGAATACAGCTACGTCGACGAGCGCTGCCTGATCAACCAGCGCGAGATCGGCATCGACACCCGCGATTTCAAGTCGGCGCTGCGCAACGCCATGCGCGAGGCGCCCGACGTCATCCTGGTCGGCGAGATGCGCGACGTCGAGACGGTGAACGCCGCCATCGACGCAGCCGAGACCGGCCACCTCGTGCTGTCGACCCTGCATACCATCAACGCGCAGCAGACGATGGAACGCATCATCAACTTCTTCCCGCCGTACCAGCACTCGCTGGTGCGCATGCAGCTGTCGCTGGTGTTCCAGGCGGTCATCTCGCAGCGCCTGATCCCGAGGAAGGACAGCGCCGGCCGCGTGCCCGGCCTCGAACTCATGATCGCCACCCCGACGATCAAGCAGATGATCGAAGAGGGCCGCACGCCCGACCTCGGCGGCGCCATCCGCGACAGCCTGCATTTCGGCTGCATGACCTTCAACCAGAGCCTCTTCGGTCTCTACGAGCAGGGCCACATCAGCCGCGAGGATGCGCTGGCCAACTCCGACAACCCGGAGGAGATGGAGATGATGTTCCGCGGCATCCAGCGCGGCAACAGCACCCAGCTCGCCCCGGCCATCGGCGGCGCCAAGCGCGGCTAGCGCCGACTTCAGTCGGCACGGACGGCAGACTTCAGTCTGCCGCGGGGCAATGGTGACTATCCCAGTCCAGCCGCGCGTCGCAGCCGGTCGTTGACCGCCTCGCCCAGGCCGGCATCCGACACCAGTTCTGCCACGATCAGCCCTGGTTTCGCTGCATCCAGTTCGCGCAGCCGAGCGAACAGGTTCGTTGCCGCCTCGGCCAGATCGCCGGACTGGCTCAGCACCGCTGACCTGGCCCCGAGTGGCAGATCTTCGCCGGTGAACGCCAGCAGCGCCGCGTCGAGCGGCCAGGCCTCGCCAGGTGCGCGCAGTCGCAGCGGCGAGCGCGGAGCGTAGTGGCTGGCGAGCAGACCCGGCGCCTCCTGCGGCAGCGCCTCGACCCGCGCGCTGCGGTCTGCCAGCACCACCGGCTCGCCCAGCACCGCGGCCAGTCGTTCGCGGGTGACCCCGCCCGGCCGCAGTACGACCGGTGCGGGATCGGGCCGCAGCACGGTACTCTCCACGCCGATGCGGCAGGGCCCGCCATCGAGGATGCAGGCGACGGCATCGCCGAGCTGTTCGGCGACATGCGCGGCGGTGGTCGGCGAGATGCGGCCGAAGCGGTTGGCGCTCGGCGCCGCCAGCGGCACCCCGGCAGCGCGGATCAGCGCCAGCGCCAGGGGATGGTCGGGGATGCGCACCGCGACGGTGTCGAGTCCGGCGGTGACCGCGTCGGGGATGCACGGCAGGCGCGGCAATACCAGGGTCAGCGGGCCGGGCCACAGCGCGGCGAGGCGCTCGGCGCGCGGGCTGAAGCGGGCGACGGTGCGCGCCATCGCCAGGTCGGCGCAGTGCACGATCAGCGGATCGAAGCGCGGCCGGCCCTTGGCCTCGAACACGCGCAGCACGGCGCGGGCGTCGAGGGCGTTGGCGGCGAGGCCGTAGACCGTCTCGGTCGGCATGCCGACGAGCAGGCCACGGCGGATGGCGTCGGCGGCGCTCTGGATGTTCACACGGAGGAACGGAGGCAACGGAGGTCGGAAACGCGTCGCCGACCAGTCGTCCGCTGGCTCGACTCCGTTCCCTCCGTTCCTCCGTGTGAATCGTTCATGCGAACTGCCGGAGGGCCCTGAGGTCGGCGCCGTTGAACACCCGGATGTCGGTGATCTGGTGCCGCACCATGGCCAGGCGTTCGAGGCCCATGCCGAAGGCGAAGCCGGTCCAGCCGGCGAGGGTCGGCGAGCCGGCCTCCAGCACCTTGGGGTGGATCATGCCGCAGCCGAGCAGCTCCATCCAGCGCGCCAGGCGGCTGCCCTCGGGCTCCTTGCTCAGGCGGATGTCGACCTCGAAGCCGGGCTCGACGAAGGGGAAGTAGCTCGGGCGCATGCGCACCTCGACATCGTCGCGCTTGAGCACCGCGCCGAGCATGGTGCGGATCGCGCCGACCAGATGGGCGACGGTGATGCCGCGGTCGACGACGAAGCCCTCGACCTGGGTGAAGGTGACGTCGTGGGTCGCGTCGATGGCGTCGTTGCGGAAGACGCGGCCGACCGCCACGCGGCGGAAGGGCGGCGTCAGCAGGCCGGCGCCGACCTCGGCGTAGGTGCGCGACTGCACGCTGCTGGTCTGCGTCCGGAGCAGTTTGCGCTCCGTGCCGGCCTTCACCCAGAAGGTGTCCTGGTGGTCGCGCGCGGGGTGGTCGGCGGGGATGTTGAGGCGGCCGAAGTTGTGCTCGTCGAGCTCGACGTGCGGGCCGTCGGCGACCTCGTAGCCCATCGAGCTGAACACCGCCTCGACCTCGCGAGCCATGCGCGAGAGCGGGTGGATCGAGCCGGGCCGGCGCGGACGCGGCGGCAGGGTGACGTCGATCGGCTCATCGCTTTCGACCGCGGCGACGCGGGCCTTGGCCGTCTCCCAGGCGCTGCGCATGGCCTGCTTGGCGGCGTTGAAGGCCGGGCCGAGGGTGCGCTTCTCCGGGCCGGGGGCGGCGGCGAACACCGCCTGCAACTCGGCCTCGACGCCGCTGCGGCCGAGGAAGCGGATGCGCGCGGCCTCGACCTCGTCGATGGTGGTGGCGGCGGCGAAGACGGCCTCGGCCTCGGTGGCGGCGGCGGCGAAGCGGGCGGTGGCGTCCATGGGCGGCGGAGGGTATGGCGGGCCGGGGACGGACAAGGACCGCGGGCTTCAGCCCGCGTTTCGACGCGGGCTGAAGCCCGCGGTCCTGGCTCAGCGCCGGGCGTCGGCCAGGGCGTCGGCGATGATCTGGCGCAGCTCGCGCGTCGGCTTCCAGCCGGTCATCTGACGCAGCCTGGTGGTGTCGGGCACGCGGCGGCGCATGTCCTCGAAGCCGGTCGGGTAGGCGCTGGCGTAGGGTACCAGGGTGATGCTGCCGCTGCCGGCGGCGGCGCGCACCGCGTTGGCCAGGGTGCGCATCGACACCTCCTCGGTGCCGCCGACGTTGACCACGCGGCCGACCGCCGCGTCGCAGCCGGCGAGCGCGATGATCGCGGCGACCGCATCGGCGACGTGCAGGAAGGTGCGGGTCTGCTCGCCGTCACCGTGCACCTCCAGCACGCCGCCACGCACCGCCGCCTGGCAGAAGCGCGGCAGGACCATGCCGTAGGCTGGCGACTGGCGCGGGCCGGTGATGTTGAAGAAGCGCATCACCGTCACGCCGAG
>JAIFKN010000289.1 GCA_020049615.1 bacterium
GCCGAGGGCCTGCCGGCCGGCGTTGCCTACGCGGTGCCGCGGACTCCCGGCGATGGGACCGTGCTGGACCAGGCCATGGGCGTCGTCCACCCCAGCGTCACCGACTTCCGCATCGGCTGGGTCGATCGGCGGGCCGCGACGGTGCAGGCCGGCTCGATCGACACCGGTTCCGGTGCGGCCTTCCGCGTCGTGCGCTGGGCTCCCTACTCGAACACCGCAGCCGGTGCGGTCGAAAGCGGCTTCTCCAGCGTGGTGAACACTCTGCTGGTCGATGGCGCCTGGCTGGACGCCCGGGTGGTGGCCGCGGCCACCACCATGACGACCTACACCGCAGCCGCCGATGGCACGGACGCGGCCGCCTCCCAGGCCCAGGTGGCCAACGGCTCCACTGCGCAGAGCGTCCGGCCCGCGCTGGTGCGGGTCGCCTTCACCCTGGCCGATGCCGAGACCGGCATCACCCAGGAGTTCTCCTACTCCTTCCCCACGGCGACCCTGCTGCCGCCGCCCCCACCGGCCAAACCATGACCCATACTCGCGGATCCATGCTGCTGCTGGCCATGGCCCTGATCACCACCGCAGTGGTGCTCGCCTTCGCCTTCGTCATCGCCATGCGCGGCGAGCGCGACAGTGCCTCGGGTGCCATCGGCCAGCAGCAGGCGCGCATCGCCGCCGAGCAGGGCGTCGCCCACGCCCAGCGCATCCTCATCGACGACTACCTGCGCAATCCCAGCCTGCCGACGACCATGCACGGCAGTTGGCGCACCCATGTCGCCCCGATCAATGCCACGACCAATCCGTGGAACTTCAGCACCAAGGACACGACCTACTACCCGGCCATGGGGGCCTCGCTGTCGCCCGGCGACAGGGGTGAGATGGACGTCAAGTGCGAGAACGATCTGCTCGCCCCGCTCAGCGGCCAGGTCGAGATGGGCCAGTACGTCGGCACCGGGCAGGTGCTGGCCGGTCAGATCGGCGTCACCCAGAACAACGGCATGGCCCGCTGGTTCGAACCCGGGGCGTTCTACGAGTCCTACACCCTCGGGTCCGATACCGCGCGCTGCGTCACGCCCTTCGACGTGAACTACGTCACCCCTGACGAGGCCGCCGGAACCGAATCCGCCGCGGGCGTGCCGAAGCTCGACAAGACCGGCGCGGTGGTCTCGACGGTGTCGATCCCCAGCGTGCGCGCCCTCTACTTCGATGCCCAATGGCAGCCCGTCCTCTTCCGCCACCAGGCCGTCTACCGCCTGCGCTACGCCCTTATGCTGGAGGATCTGCAGGGCCATCTCGGGATCAGCCCGCAAGGCTCGTATCTGGCGGACCGCAACGGGACGCTGGCCGGCACCAACGACGAGGTCGATCTCGCCCTGGCCAGCCGCTACTCCCCCAGCCTGCGGGCCATGGGGTCGTTCACCCATGACCAAATCCGCATCCGCGGGGAGTCGATCTGGCCTTCCTGGCTCGGTCTCGGCTGGGCGCCCTGGGAACAGTCGATCGCCTTCGCCCGCACCACGTCGGCGTACCAGTCGCCAACGCCGTTCGCGAACTTCCGCAACGGCGAGACCATCCGCCTGGCGCGCTCCGGTGAAAACCTGGCGACCTACGAGCGCGTCGCCGAATCCTGGGACAACGGCAACAATCCCGGCCGCGAGGTCGGCCTAGCATGGAACTGGCAGGGTAACAGCGGAGTAAGGACCGGCGTCTGGCGCGGCACCTCAGGGGTCCACCACGGCTGGGGCCAGGCGGTCACCGCCACCAAGGGCAGCGGCGACGCCTCGACCGGGGACACGCCTGCCATCGAGTCGGTGGCCTGGTGGCAATACACGCCCTTCGCGCGTCCGGCCAAGGATCCGCTCGCCGCCAACGCCAGCAATGCCTGGGATGCCGGCCGCTGCGCCACCCCGTGGAAGATCAACCTGCTGACCGCCACGGCGGCGACCCTGCGCAGCATGACCAACGGACTGGTATCGGTGCGGGCCAAGGATGTCGGCGTCACCCAGGAGGACCTCGAGCACGACGATGATGCCAGTCCGCCGTCAGCGACCAGCCTGAACGAGAACTGGGTGGTGAAGAATTCGGTGACCATCACCGTCAGCGATGACCAGATGATCCCGGCTGGCAGCGACCTGTGGACCAAGAAGTTCGATGCCACCCTCTTCGCCGGCTACGACGGGGTGGTGAAGGTCTACCCGGATGCCAACGGCAACGGCAAATGGCTGCCGCGCAACAACCCGACCACCTCGCTCACCCTGGCCGATGATGACCGCAAGGATTGGACCAACACCGAGGGCCAGTACCTGCCCCTGGAGTACCGGCTGTCGGGCCGTGGCCACCCGTATTGGTTCGCCGGCAGCCGCGGTCTGGGTTTCAAGTCGGGCTCCGATCAGCCGAGTGGCTGGCCCTGCTCTTTCGATAGTACCGACGGCGGTCAACCGGACGCCTTCAACTATGACCCTGATCCGGCAGGAAACACGCCCAAGTACCGCATCAACCAGCTCGGTCTGCCCGAGTGGGGCTTCAACGGACCACCGCTGGGCTGGTGGATGACGCATACGGTGGCCGGCTATGGCTCCCCGGTGACCCCGGGCAACGTCGCCTTCCCCGCCTACGCCGGCGATCCGGACAAGGGCCGATGGCGGGCGAAGCTGGGCGGCACCCACCTGCGCCACGTCTATTCCTACTTCTGGGACCTGGAGACCGCGACCGAGGCCTCGCTCACCATGGCGCGGTGGCAGTGGGATCCCTATAATTCGGCAAACACGCTTGGCGGCACGCGACCGGCGCCGAACACGGACCAGAATGGTGATGGCATTCTCGATAGCTGGCCGACCTCGCCATTTGACGGGGCCTCCAGCGGGCGCCGGTTCGAGTTGCAGGATGTCGACCGCAACATGCTCTTCCTGCTCGGTGAAGCCCCGGCTGGCGAGGGCGCGAATGGCCAGCAGGTGCCCGGCGCGCGCAACGCCCGACCCCACCTCATGCACGGCCCAGTGCCGATGGGCACCTTCGCCTTCAAACCGCGGATCAACTTCGACAGACGCCCCAGCTACACCACCGGCTCGAGCTGGGATGATCCCCAGGGCGCCGAGCGTCCGGCCTTCCTGCGCTTCTGGGTGCCCGCGGGCCCGGTCATGGGGACCTCGGCGCCGCTCGCCTCCGGCACCTGGCCTGCGCCCGATGAAAAGGCGACCAAGCTGGGCAATGTGGCGACCACTTTGTCGACCTACGCCTTACCGGCCATCACCTATCCCGGCCTGGTCACCGTCGGGCAGGCGTACAACGCCGCGAGAGTGAACATTTCCGGCGCTCAGGTGAATGGCAATTCGGGCAGCAATACGACGTGGCCGTTCCTCAACATCCGCGGCATGATGCTGGGCATGCTCTATGCCGTCGAGGAGTTCGACCCGCGGGCCCCGGCCAACGGGGACGTCCCCACCATCGACGCGTTGCCCGCACCGGGGCCCAAGTGCTTCCGCTTCGCTCCGGACCGGGCGACGATGGACTTCACCACCGACTCCAGCGGCAACTGGACCGACTTCACGCCCTGGGGACTGAACACCCTGCCATGGCTGATCTTCCCGTGGACCCAGAACGATACCGCCGGCCACGTGTCCACCGGGAATCCCGCTTTGCTGGCGACTGCGCCACCCGCCTCCCAGCCCACCCTGGCCGGCATCGCCATCCCCAACGAGATCCAGAAGCAGAAGGTCCAGTTGCGCTCGCTGAACTACCGCCGCGCCCGCCTGATGGAACTGGCCCTGAACGACTGGCGCCTGAGCCTGTTCGGATCCAGCCGCGACTACGTCGACTTCCGCCCCCTGGATTTCGATGGCGACGGCTACGCCATGTGCAGCGCCTATGCCAAGATGAGCGATGCGGACGTCAGCACCTATGCCCAACTGCCCGGTACCACGCTGCGCCCGGCCCGCCACCTGACCTGGCGGGACAGCGACAACGACATGGTCTACGATCCTGGTGTCGATGCCCTGGAACCGGACCTGCGCTCTGCGCCCTCCGATTGCGGCACGATCCCCGGCTCGCAGACCTATCCCCGCTATCAGATGGTGAACTTCGACTATCCGTCGAGCGTCCTGGGCACCGGCAGAGGGCCGGCCATCAAGGCCGGAGCCCACTTCAGCCTGACCGGCCAGTTCACCATGGGCAACCGCTTCGCCGAGCGGAAGAGCCACCTCTGGCGCGTCATCGTGCGCGGCCAGGTGTTCAATGAACTGAGCGGTTCCGTCGTGGCGGAGGCCAACAAGGAGGTGGTGCTCGCCCTCGACCCCGATGGCGACTGCTACGTGCCGACCGGCGTCGATGCCGCGACCGGCAGCGTGGTGATGACCCCGGCGGGCGGCAACGGCCTGGCCGACACCACCACGCTCTACCAGCGGTGGTTCGACAACGGCTATCGCGCCCTGCGCCAGCCCGTGCGGTAGTCCGAGGACACCGACCAGCGCGACCCGCAGCCTGGTTTCACGTTTCCTGCTGCTGGTAGCCGAAGGGTCGCCGGCCGGTGACGCGGCGGAACAGCCTGGTGAAATGCGAGCTGTCCGAACAGCCGATGGCCAGGGCCACGTCGGTGACCGACATCTTCCGGGCGGTCAGCAGGACGATGGCCCGGGCCACGCGCACGCGGTCGATCTCCTCCTTGACCGTCCGCCGCAGGGCGGTGCGGAAGCGCATGGCCAGGGTGCTGCGCGAGATCCCGGCCGCGGCGGCAACCTCGTCCAGACCGATGGCGCGATCGGCATGGGCCTGGATGAACTTGAGGGCGGCGACCACCGCCGGATCTGAACTCGGCATCTGCTCGGTGCTGGTCCGCAGCGACACGCCCGCGGGCGGCAGGCGGAGGATGGCAGGGGCCCTGACCCCATCCCATATGACCTGCAGTTGCCGCAGGCCCTGGACGCCGAGGGCGTCATGCGGCAACTGCACGCTTGAGAGGGCGACGCTCTGCTCCTCCATCGCCGGCAGGTCGTCCGCTCCGAGGATGGCGAGGTCGTCGGGGACCTGCAGCCTGAGGTTCTCGCACGCTTCGAGCAGATACATGGCGAAGGTGTCATTGCCGGTGAATACGGCACAGGGGCGCAATGGCAGGGCCTGCAAGCCCTGGACGAAAGTCTGCAGATGGTCGCCATCGGGCGAATCCCTGACCGCGATGGTCGCCGGCACCACGCCGCCCGCCCGCGCCCGCCTGACGAAGCCGCGGTTGCGCAGCATGCGCCAGCCGGTGTCCGGCACGCCGCTGCGTTTGATCACCGCGAGGTTGCGATGGCCGAGGTTCAGCAGGGCCTCGGCCGCCGTCGCCCCGATCTGCTCCTCGTCGAAGGCGACCTGGAATTCCCCCGATCCTCCACGCAGCGTCACCACCGGCCCCATGGCGGCCAGTGCCGCCGGCAGCGCCTCGATCAGCGTCAGGATGCCATCCGGACGCCAGGCCTTCAGGACGGGCATCATGGCGGCGCTGGGCGCCCCGTTCTGGAGGCGGAGTTGCCAGCCAGGATGCACCGCCACCTCGCGGCGGATGGCGGAGACCGTCAGATCCGACGGCGTCTCATCATCGGTGATCAGCAGGACGCGGCGTACCACAGGCACGGACGGATCCTTTGCTCAGAGCGCCGCCCCCTGCCTGTTCCTGTCCGGGACGCTGGCGACACGCTCATGACCCTTCACGTTAGGCCGCCTCGGTCCTCTGCCTATAGCGATGGGGAGGCCGTCATGCGCCAGTGGGTGCTTCACCCTGCAGGCGAAGGCCATCAACCCGTCCGAACCCGACACATGCGTAGGAGTCCCGATGGTTCGCGGGGTGGAAGCGGCCCTCGCCCCAGGCCCGGGTGTTGCTCGCCCGTTCAGCGCCATGCCCGCAATAGGGCAGGAAGAACCACGGCGCCAGGTTGACCGGTTCGCCTGCCTCGTGGTGGTGCGGCCCGAGCAGGTTGCGCAGGGAGGAGAACAGGGTGAGGGCGATCGTCCGCGTGCCGGCCGGGAGGGCCACGGTCAGGGGCCGGGCGAAGAGGGCGCCGACCGCGACCCCGTCCGCCTCGACCGTGGCGACGGCTGCATCGTGATCCGCGAGGGCCAGTTCCCACGCCCCCGGCCCCAGCGGCTCGCGCAGGGTGGTGACGAGGCGCAACCGGCCGGCATAGAACGGCAGACCCTGCGACGTGACGTCGCCCCAGGCCAGCGTTGCCGGATCGCTCAGGGCGAGCGAGGCGGAGGCGAGGTAGTGCAGGTGGATGGGCGGGACATCCTGCGGACCGCTGGAGAACGGCACCACCGTGGTCACCGGATCGGGGCCATCCTGGATGCGCTCGGCCCGGACCTGGAAGTCGCCGACCAGGTAGACCGCTTCGATCTCGGTGCCGGTCCGGTCGGCCTGCCGCTCGCGCGGCGCATCGTTTTCTGCCCAGTGGAACGTGGCGAGGTGCAACTCGACGAGATTGGTACCGGCGCGGACGAGTCCGCTGATGTCGATGGGCTTGAAATGATGATCGCGATATGGCGGCAGACCGGCGTACGCGACCTCCGTCCCATTGACCACGATGCGGTAGCGCTCGGGGTATTCGATCACCAGATGGACCGGCCGCCCTGGGGACAGGCCGGCGGTGGCGAAGGGATAGCGCAGGGTCAGGGGTCCGTGATAGCGCAGTTCATCCAGCCGGCCTTGGACAGCGACCACCGGGATGGGCACGGTGGTGAAGGCCTCGTCCGGCCCCTCGCGCCACAGGACCGTGTCGAGGGTCAGGGCGTTGTCATCGCAGCGCTCGACCGTCCAGGCCTCGGGCGGCAGCGGCAGCACGATGCGGCGGGAAGCCGGGGCCGGGGGTTGGATGGCGTGGGGCTGGCGCGACAGGCGCAGCAGGAGGCCGCTGGCCGGATGGAACTCCAACGGCAGCGCCGCCGGGTCCCCTGCCATGGCCGTCTCGCGCCCGCTGAGCGGATCGAGGCGGTGGACGGCGGAAAAACTCCCAACCGCTGCGAGCACCGCCGCCAACGGCGGCCCGCTCCGCCGGCGATCGGCGAGGAATACCAGGCGATCACCGTCACCCAGATCGCGCACCTGGATGAAGACCTGGTCGAGTCCCTGGTCAGAGGACAGCCGCACCAGCGGCGGCAGGACCTGGGCCAAGGCCTGGGGCGCAGCGGCGGGGGCGACCTGCGGACAGCCCGAGAGCAGCCTGGTCAGCGCCGGTGACGGTTCGCCATCCACCAGGGTCGGCACTTCGCCGGCGCAGAGGATGATGCCGCCGGCGGCGTGGAACTCCGTGAGCAGGCGCAGGGTGCTCGGTGCCAGCGTCAGCATCGAGGGCAGCATCACCACCGGATAGGCCATCGCCCCGACGCACAGGAGCGGGGTTCCGGCAGCGGATGCGACGGTTCCGGTCTCGGCCAGGATCTCCTCATCGCCAAGGTCGAGCAACCGCTGCGCTCCCAGGAGTGTCGATACCACCTCCTGGAAATCCCGGTCGATCTCTCCGATAAAGGCCTTGATCGCCTCGCTCGTCACGTCGACGCAGGTAACCAGGGCTGCGGGCTCGGCCCAATCGGTGCGTGGCCGGAACAGCGCAGCGGCCGTCTCCTGCGGATGCAGGACCAGCACTTCTGACCGTGGCCGGCCCTGCGACATGGCCACGCCCAGGCGGGCCAGCGCGGTGTCGATGACCGTGTTGACCGGCCACCACGGCTGCTGGTGGAACAGGTTGGGCGGGAAGTCGCGCTTCCGGCAGCCGGTCATCGAGTAGAGGGCGAGATGCGGCACGAAGCGCGTCACGCCCAGGGAGACCAGGTGCATGGCCATCCACCAGCGGTCGGCGAAGGTCAGGTGCTGGCCGGCCGCGCCGAAGGCCTCGCACAGCATCTGCGGCTTGGCGTACTGGTTGACCACGGCGTGGCACTGCTTGGCGGTGATGATCTCGCTGACCTGCCAGCACAGGTGGTCGATGCCGGGGATCGCCAGGTGGCGGTAGTTGGGCATCACCCGGTTCCCGCCTGCCTGCTGGCTGTACAGACCCCCCTCCATGAAATGGCCGGTCAGAGCGATGCCATGGGCGGTACACCAGACACCGAGTTGCCGTGTAAAGTTGTCCTCGAACAACTGGCTGACCGTACGGGCGAAGTGGATGCGCAGGCGGACGCTGTCCGCGTGGTCGGTGAAGAGGTGCGGCAGCCTGGACGTCAGGTCGTAGCCGTGCTGGCGAGCGAAGGCCTCGCCAAGCCCGGTGGTCCAGGGCAGGGCTCCACCAGGCACGAGCACGGGGACCATGGCCGAGGGTTCGTCGAGGAACTCGGCGGCGATGGTCGTGCCATAGTCGGCAGCGAAGCGGCGGTGGTAGCTGGCGTAGGCGTCGTCGAGGAAGCGGGCCATGGCCGGTCGGCTGAGCAGGTCGGCGAAGCAGGCGCCATTGAAGCGCCACGAACCCAGCGGCGAGGTCCAGGCGTAGACCTGCAACCCGTACTGCGGCTCGCCCAACGGCACGCTGCCTGGTGGCGGGACCTGGCCCACGGGTCGGGCGAACAGCGCCTTCATGCGGAATTCCGCTTCGGCCAGGGGCACGGAGCCGCCAGAAATGCCGGATGGCCAGCCTTCCTCGTCGTAGAGCCAGACCTGCAGACCGAGGTCGCGGCAGGCCTCGACGGCGACGCCGCAGGCCGCGAACCACTCCTCGCCGAGATAGGGCGTGCGCAGACCCTGGCGGGCATGGAGGAAGGCTCCACCCCAGCCGCCGGCCTTGATCGCCTGGATCTGCCGCCGGATCTCGTCCGGTTCCATCTTCTCGTTCCAGCTCCAGAACGGGATGGGGCGGGATTTGGCCGGTGGTTCGGCGAAGGAATGGAGCCAGGGAGCGGTCATGGCGAGCTATCTTCCCTGTCTTCCATACATGCGCATGTGCATCGTGGCATGCCGCTTCACACGCGTCGAATGGTTTGCGCCAACGGCACGCGCACGCGTCCACCAGCCGGCACCGCTACCTGAAGGACGCCGGCGAGGTGATCGACAGCCAGGGGGCGGGCTGCCATCGCCGCATCCTCGACCAGCACGCGGACGGTGGCGGGGAAGGTCGTGGGATTGACCAGTTCCAACGCATCCCCTTGCAGGCTGGCCTCGACCTGATCCAGCACCCAGCAGCTCTCCAGGTCCGGACGGACATAGACGCCGGGCACTTCCGACCAGGTCAGCATCAGCGAGACCTCGCACCAGCAGCTGCCGCGGAAGACCTCGCCCGGCGGGCACCAGGTGCGCTCCCAGTCGCTGGTGTTGACCCGCTCGCACATCCAGCCCGGCGGCAGGTCCTTGATCGGGCGGTCGGCCCGCGACAGGTACTGGGGCAGACCGCGGGCGATCCCGCGCAGGATCTGCAGCCAACGCCAGTCCCCGGTGGCCCTGGCCAGGCGCAGCAGGGCGTCGCCCGAGAGCGTGCAGATGGCCGGTGCGCTGTGCTTGTTCTGCACATTCGCCCACACCGAGCCACGGCTGCGCATGCCCAGCTTGCCGAAGGTGGAATGCGGCGGGAAGGCGAAGTCGTAGGCGAAGACCCAGGTGGCGGCCAGCGCCGCCGCATCGGCGGCGCGCTGCCAGGCGGCGGCCGATCCGCTGACCTCGGCCACCGCCACGGCGCTCTCGAGCAGCGCGAAGGCGGACTCCGAATCCGCGCATTGCAGGATCTCGCCAGGGCCGCCGGTCGACAGGCCGGCGAGGATCCAGCGCTGGTGATGCGCCGCGACTGCCTCCTCGGCCACGGCCAGCAGTTCCGGGCGCGCCAGCAGGCGGGCGGCCAGGACCAGGCCGGCCGGGGCGATCGCCGCGCAGGCCGAGTTGCCGACCAGCAGTCCGCCATGCTCGACATCGACGATCTGGCCGAACTGGCCGTGCTGCCGCCACAGGGCGGCGAAGGCATCGGCGCAGCGGCGCAGACCCTCGCGCCACCGCGGCAGGCCCGGGTGGGCCGGGGCGACGCGCTCGGCGATGACCAGTTGCTTGCCGAGGAACAGCAGGACGTCGGCGCTCTTGCGCACCAGATGCCAGGTCGTCGTGCCGGGCCGTCCGAAGCCATCCCCGATCAACCGACCCTGGGCGATGATGCCATGGAACCATCCCGCCGGCCCCTGGCCTTCGCTGACCATCCAATCGAGGTTGCGCAGGGCCCGGGCCTGGTGCGTCCGCGTGCCATCAGCCAGCAGTGGCAGCGTGGTCATGCCGCCGCCGACCCAGCCGGCCTGCCAATCATCATAGAGGTTGTTGCCGGATCCGAGCCGATAGTAGGTGCCGTTCCAATCGCCATCGTACTTGGCCTGCTGGATGTCGAAGGCCGCGGACCACGGCAACTGCGCGACATGGGCGCCGAGATCGTCATGGCCGAGCAGCAGGTCGGGATAGCGGCGCAGCAGTCCGACGATCGTCGTCTCGTTCCATGCCATCAG
>JAIFKN010000191.1 GCA_020049615.1 bacterium
GGTAAGTGGGAGGCGCGAAGAATTCGAGGTGAATTACAGAATTACTTACCGTACAGAACCATACGGGATCGACGTGTAGGGAGAGATATCAGGAGTGCAGTCAAATTCTGGAGCAGATCGAGCACAGGACTGCGCAAAAACCAACAGCGCAATGAGCACAACCGAGAACGAACAAATTTTTATAGCAGAAACCAGTGAAGTGAAAGAACGATGCATAATCAATACCCTACACTGAAGCATAGAGCGTCACGGTACCCCAAACGTCGGGCATAAGAGTCAGCCGTTCCGACATCCCTTGAGACACCTACACCCTCATAATACAAGTAACACAGCTTTTCAATAGCCTTTTTGTCGTCATATTTTGCCGCACGCTTCCATAAAGGTATGGCATTGTGAATGTCTTTGCCCGGTATTTTCCCGTTTGCGTATAGTCGTCCCAGATTAAACATGGCGTGATGGACACCCCTGCCAACCAATTCGACGTACACCCCCTCGGATTTCGCATGCAATCGACCTGCGTCGTACGCTACGGCGATGTCAAACAACACCTCACTAGCAATTTTGTCACCATCACTCATTAAACGATCCGTCAAAGCCGTCATATAACCATCAACGTTTTCGTCATTGGTAAATTTCCTTTCGCTAACTGTTTCTTTTACACCACGCCAGTCAGACCACAGCACTACAGTAGTCGAGGTCTTAACTCGGTCAAAAGCCGCTTTAATCATATCGTCTTTCCTCTCTCGCTCAATCGCGATAAGCCGCCGCTCATTTTCCCTTGCCCGCTGAACATCCCGGTCATGAGATCTACGTATTTCAAGTATTTGCTGGTCAGCGTCGTTGACAGTGGGCTCCATTGAGTGCTTTCTCAAATCACTCAGAAGACCTTTAAGATTCGATTCCGCTGAATTGAACTCCACGATTGAGCCACCGCGTAATTGACCCAACTGCAAGATCAGAGTAGATAGTGCAGCGTTGTTTAGCGTCAGCCATCTGATCTTTTTTTTCTTCTCTATGTACTGAGACCACTCACTAGATATTCCACCTTCGCTTTTTAGGTCATTCTCCAATCCGTTAACGACTCTTTCAAAGTTATTATCCATCAAAGATGAATCTTCGTTAAGCCAATGGTTTGCGATTTTAATACGATCAGAACGCTCCTTGCTCTTTATCCGATGTTCCTCTTCGCGTTTTTCATTTTCCAGTTTACGTCGCGCAGCAATCTCTTGTTCTCGAATTCTATTTTCGGATTCTTTCTGCTGACGCTCGGCGTCTGCCTTACTCTTTTCGTCATTTGATCTAATAGCATCGATTATTATTGCGCCTATAGTCGCCGCGACAGCAACTCCAACAGGGAATTCGGGGGGTGGCGGCGAGTACTTTTCTGTAATTATGGGGTTTCCGTATTGGTCATAGTGTCCGGTAAGCACAGTTGTACTTCCATCCGCATTTCGAATTGTTACTTGTTCCGCAGAGGAGATTGCGCCGCACAGCAACGCGAGTAGGCACCCCTGGAAGGAGCTCATACGAAGCATGGGTTATTCCTTTGATTTGGTTGTTTATATCCGTCTGCTCAATCCGTTCCCTATCGATCCAACTTCACGGGCATCCCCGCTCTGAATCTGAAACCGCAGGCGGTCGAGTTCGCGACGAATGGCATGTTCAATGAAGGATCCGCGTTCCAGATAGAGTGGCGCTCCGGCCTGGTCACGGACGAAGATCGACATCTCTTCCAGCAGCGCCTTATCGACGCGGAAGGATGCCGTTACACGCTGGGACTTTCGGACCTTGGTCATGAAACGCTTGCATGTTGGCGACTGACTACCTCCAAGGCAAACGGTCGTATTGGTGCGCATGGTCATAACGGTCACAACTCCGGCACCGACCCCGTGGGATCGATGCCGGGCGTGACCATGCTTAGGCTGCCATCGGCGGCGTACGCCGGCCAGGAGCAGCACGTTTGTCCGATGGACGCGGGCTCGGCTGGTTCGGGGCCATGAACCGCAGGAGCGGGCTAGGCCAGTCATGTGGCACCTGATGACGGCGGGCCGGCATCATGTCCAGGGCGACGCTGAGGTCGCCGGAGGACTCGCTGAGCGACAGGGGGTGGTCGAGGTTGGAGAAGGCGGTTTCATACAGGGACATGGTGGGGCTACTCCTGGCCGGATTGGCCGAAGGTCTGGGGTTCCAGACTATGGTGTTGGTTGCCTGCACCCCGGCGCGGGGGTAGGCGGTGATGGGTACTTCGCTGCCGTCAACTGACAGCTAGACCTTCCCAGTAATTATACGACAAAAGACACCGAATGTAACCTGTCCCCGGAGGATCATTCCGTAGCGCAGGCTAACGCAGGCAAACGCCCTGGCGGGGGTCGCCAGTCGCCGATATAGAATATTACCTGGATAATTCAGCCTTTATCTCCTGTGGATCAAATCCCGATTGACTTGACACTTATGTTAAGTGATTCGATATCTTCAACATTTTGCAATCACTCGACTTGCAGAAACTACAATACCATCAGAATTGGCTCTGCTTTACCTGGTCGTTTTGGGGCTTTTTCAACTCTATCCATGTCAACTATTCGATACAACAAAATCGACATAATCCGGGTCTCCGTTCTCAATCTTCGGAACTATACCTTTACCCTTCCCTCGTTCCCCCCTAACCTCAAAACACGAAGTCTTAAAGATATGATGACGATCGCATATCGCATTTAGTTTAGCCACAATTGCTCTGATTCTACGACTCCGGGCAGATGAAGACATATGATGTTTCAATGTATCGGATTTCGACCCGCGTAGACTTGCTGCCATAAGTTCGATATCTGCCTCGGAAAATTCAATCTCTTCATTTCCTGAAGGCGGCAAGGCGCAAACCCTACAGGAATCAACAAGACAACAACTCAATTTGATGTCGACCCTGTCGTTGTGTATTTCAATACGCAATCGGCAGTGGCGCTTAATTTTTTCAAGCGCTTCGCTATACGAAACATGCAGGCCAATGCTTACTGATTCACCTTTTGCCTCCATATGGATACCTGGGCAGTGAGTGACCACATGGCTATCAAATACCTCGAAATACAGTTCGCTCAAAGATATACTTTCTATGCCGATTCCAGCCCAAAACAAACAACGTGTTTTTCGCTCTACGATTCCAATCCCCAGAAGATGCTCGTTGATAAATGAATACGCGCAGATTAACCGTTGTATAAACGTGGATCGATACAAATCATTGTATTGGTGATCTGGCAAATTGGATAGAATGGACATTAAAATTGAACGTATCGATTCGCCGACATCTTCGGGATCACAATACAAGGCCCTTGCATCAAATGCCTTGGCGAACTTTCCACAAACATTGTCGTCGATCGACCTAAAGAGCGGCTGTTGTTTCGATTTCTGATCGATAAAGGCACTTAACAAATTGCCAAATTTGGCAATTCGCCCGGCATGATCGATGGGGCGTGGCCCATCATGGTCGTAGCAATGCTCCTTACCAAGCAGGTAGAGAATACGAGTCCAGATCGGCCAAATGCCAGTGAGGACTGGAGCAAGGTATGTCGGCGGAGTGGAAACCCCCTCCGACGCCTCGGGACTCGTGGTCATGCTGAAATTGCCTTGAGGCCGAAGATTGCCTGCAATTTGACGACAGCGACAGGGAAATCACATCTCGTTAATTTGTAGAGCTTTACGACTTTTTTCGCCCGCCCACGTCTCTTCCGATTGCATAGCTACCGGACCTCGACGGGTATTTCAGCGCCTCCACCCTATCGCTGTGGAGTACGGGATGAAGGAACACCTCCGACGTCGTGCCCCCGCGGAATCAGCAACATGGTCGCCGACCTAACTGCACCACAGCACCAACCTCAACGCTCGAGGAGCGCCTAACCTAAACACAAAAACCCCGGCTCGCGCCGAGGCTTCTGCTGCCACCTTCAGTAAGTGCAGCGTAGCCGAAAAGCGCGGCGGGACAAGGGAAACACCATGTCCACCACTACGTCCGTCAGCCCACAGGCCGACAACATCCTCGTCGGCGGCCCAAGCGCCCCGACCATCTCTGCGATATCGGATTCGGTCCTGACGCCGGCGCTCCTGCCCGACGAGACCATCACGGCCACAGATAGCCGTGCCGACCAAGTTCCGGCGACGTTCGCGCCACCTCCGCAGGTGGCCACCCCCTCGGCACCAGACTCTCAGGTCGCCAGTGACGCTCCTGCTACAGTGGTACACGAGCCACTCACCGTCCGGGTGGGTGGCATGCGTGAATACCGGGACACCCATGCCACGGTGACGGTCACCGACCTGGGCGCGTTCCTCGGCACGCCGTATCCGCCCGATACGATCGTCGCCCTCCTCGACACCGACGCCACGGCGGTCTTGGATGCGGATGTCCACCACTGGCCTGTAAAACCGTCGGACCCTCACCTCGCGGCCGTGGCGGCCGGGATCTACCCGGCCGCCGACCTCTGGTTCCCCTCGCACGGTCGCGGGCTCAAGCTGCTCTACCTCGGCGCGGACGCCAACGAGCACGCCCACCTGGCGGCCATGACCGTACCCAGGGACTTCAAAGTCGAGATCCAACACGAGTTCCGGCACCCGTGCTCGACGTCAACGAAGCACGGGGGCACTGCAGGGGCAGTCCACCACAACTCCCCGCGTCGAGACGGCATTCCCGACCTGAACCTCGTCGGAGCGCCAGACATGGGCGATGTCGATGCCTACCTGGCCGAGCACGGCATGGCTAGGGGTCAGCGCTACACCCACGAGAAGTGCCCCATAGCCGGAGACGAATCGAGTGATGCGGGGGAGTGCGTCCAGCCACTCGACACCGGGTTCTACTGCTACCGGTGCGCCGGGAAAGGCCTCCACCATGGCCAGTCGGCCAAGGCCGGCTTCGTGCCGTACAGCGCCCTGATGCGCGGATCCTCGACGGTCCTGGAGCGGCTGACCCAGGCTCGGGTCCACTGGCCTCACGCGCAGTATGAGCTCCAGCATGAGTACCCCCACCTCTCGCCGTGCGTGCGCAAGCAGATCTACGGCATCGCGCTCAAGCAGCGCTACGGCGCTAGCGATCCGCGCATCCCCGCCGTCTTCAATGACGATCTGCAAGCGATCTACACCGTCGGCGGGTGGGTAGACGCCGTTACGCTGAAGCCGACGAAGCTGGACGACGACCTCGTCGACAGCCTCCCGGCCGTCCAAGTCCTGGCCGCGCCCACACAAGGTCAGCCCCCACGTACTGAGACCAACCGGGTTGCGCGCTCGAACATCAAGTCGCGCCTGGTGAAAGGCTTCCGGCCGCTCAAGCCCTACCGGGGCATCCTGCTCGCCAGGCCGGAGGGCTACACCCCGATCGAGACGCCGCCGAAGCTCGCGCATCCGATCCAGATGCTGGGCGACCCGCTACCGCTTGACGAGGCCTTCGCTCGGCTGGAACGGCCGTTCCCGGGCATCAGCCGCACCTACCTGGTGGCCAGCCTGGCGGCCATGATCTGCGCCGAGATGGGCAACGGCCAGCCCCCTGGCCTTACGGCCACTGGTCCCTCGGGCAGTGGCAAGGGCGAGACCCTGGCGATCGCGGCCTCGTTCTTGGGTGACGCCCCCGTGAAGGTGACCCTGGACGACAACGCCGAGGCCTTCATGCGCCAGATCGGGACCGCAACCACGTCCGGATGCCGTGCGCTCGTCTTCGATGAGTTCGGGAAAATCCGTAATCTGCACCAGAAAATGGCCTGCATCCTGCAGCTCGGCCAGTCGATCACCTACCGCTTGCTGTACGCCAACAGCCTGACGACGGCACGGTTAACGTCGGCGCTGTTCTTCCCCTGTGTGCGGTTTCCGGAATTCCTGCGCAGTTCGCCGGAGTTCCTGCGCCGAACTCGAGGCGTGCACCTGACGGCCAGGGTGCCGAACTGGCGCAGCACCAGCGGTGGCGACTCGGCTAGCTGGCGGAACCGCTCCAAGGAGAACGCGCTCGTCGGCAACAGCATCCTAACCCACGCCTATGCCATGTGCGCAGCCGCTGACTTCGTTTTCGACGGCTCGGATACCTGCGTGGCCAATGTGCTGAACCTCGGATCCATCGGTGATGGGGCCGACGGCATCGACCCCGAGAACCTGCGGAATCTCTACCGGTACGCCCAGGGGCAACTCGGCGGACGTGTGCTCTTCGAGCGCGACCTGACCTTCCCGCGCGGCTGGTGCGACCTGAGTGCACCGCAGGCCAAGACGCTGATCTCGGTGTTCTCGGCGCAGGACGAGGAGGACCAGAAGGCCTGGCGGAACTCGGTCCGTGCCAACCTGGAGGCCGCGTCCTGGAACGATGTCCTCGGGTTCGCGGAACCGCCGGTTTCCATCGATATCAAGATACACGGAGCGCGCTGGGCCATGCGCTTCAGGAACGCCACACCCTGCAAGCGCGGGGAAGAAGTCCTGAACGAGGCTCTACCGCCCATACCAGACGACAACCCGCCGCCGGCCCTCGTGGGCCTAACCACCGGCAGTGCAACTCCAACCGACGTCTCCCCTGCCGTAACTCCCAACATCCTGGCCGCCGCCGGGTTCCCTAACTAAGGCATGACCATGAAACTCCTCACCCTCGACTTCGAGACCTACTTCGACGCCAGCTACTCGCTGGGGAAGCTCACCACCCCGGAATACGTGCACGATGCGCGTTTCCACATCCATGGCCTGGCCGTCCGACATCCGGACGGCCAGGCCACCTTCGAGTTCGATGCCGGCGCGGCGCTGCGCCGACTGCAGGAAGCCTACGGGACGAACCTCGAACGCATCACGGTCCTGGTCCACAACGGGCACTTCGACCTCTACGTCATGGCGAAGGTCTTCGGGATCCTGCCCCCATACACCGTGGACACCCTCCAACTCGCGCACGCACTGCACGGCCGCAAGAGCGAGGGCGGCCACAGCGCCAAACTGGCCGATCTCGCGCAGAGCCTCGGACTGCCGGCCAAGGGCAGCATCGCCAGCCTCCAGGGCTGCCGCCTCCTTGACGGCCGCCAACGGAGCGACCTGGCAGAATACGCAAAATACGACGTCCAACTGACCTACCGGGCTGCCGAGATCCTGCTACCGCAGCTGTCGCGGCCGGACGTCGAGCTGCCGATCGCTGCGCACACCCTGCGGCTGCACCACGAGCGCGGGCTAACCGTCGACACGGAGCGCATCGATGCGCTCATCGGTGCCGTGCAGGCTGAGACCCAGACCTGGCTAGCACAGGCCGGGGTCACCGCTACCGAGGCCGGGTCACGCAAAGACTTCGCGCGTATCCTGGGCGCAGCCCTCGCACGCACCAACCGTGAAGTGCCGACTAAGCCTGGCAAAGGCGGCATGATCCCCGCCACCAGCAAGAAGGACCAGGCCATGGTCGATCTCCTGGAGGACGCCGACCCCGTCGTCGCCGCTCTCGCCCATGCCAGGCTCGCGAAGGGCAGCGAGGGGCAGCAGGTGGCACGGCTAGAGACGCTACGGCGGATCGCTCGTGCGACCGGCGGTCAGCTGCCCGTGCACCTCGTCTATCACGGGGCAGGTACAGGGCGGTTTGCCGGTGGCGGCAAGTTCAACCTGCAGAACCTCACGAAATGCGGGGCGGGCAGCGCGATCCGTGACCTGATTCGAGCTCCTGCCGGCAAGGTGCTGGTCCTCGTCGACTTGGCACAGATCGAATGCCGGGTGACGGCTTGGCTTGCCGGGGAAGAGCAACTGTTACGGGCGTTCGCTGACGGCATCGACATCTACTCCAGGGAGGCCAGCGCCATCTTCTGCCGTGAGGTCAGGAAGCCGTGTTCCGCCGATACTCCAGAAGACCAAGCGCTGCTCGACGCCATGCGTCAGACCGGCAAACAGGAGGTGCTCGGCCTCGGATTCGGCATGGGCGCCCTCCGCTTCATGCAGTCGCTCCAGGCCGATCCCAAGACAGCCCGCCTGTTCAATGACGGACTCCTGTCGCCGACGGTGTGCCGTGCGATCACGGACCGCTTCAGACAAGAATTTGCCGGCGTACCTCGGCTATGGAAGACCGCCGACGATGCCCTCCGGAACACGGTTCTCTGTGGCGGATCAACGTGGATCGGCCACGCGCAGGTGCTCTCGGTCGAGGGCAGGATCGACCTACGGTTGCCCTCGGGGCGGGTTCTGCGGTACCCCCAGGTTCGCCTGGAGCCCAACAGCGGAGAGATCGCATACCTCGACAGCGAGGGCAGCACGCAGGCCTTCACCCCGACTGCTGATGCGCTGGTCTACGGAAGTAAAACGCGGCTCTTCGGCGGCAAGATCGTGGAGAACCTGTCCCAGGCCATCGCCAGGGACATCTTCGTCGAAGCGATCCTTCGGCTCGAACAGCGTGGCATCAAGGTCGTGCTCCACATCCACGACGAGGTCATCGCCATGTGCCCCGAGCAGGAGGCCGAGGCCACCAAGCAGGCGGTGATCACCGAGCTGACACGGGCTGTCCCATGGGCCCCAGGGCTACCCCTCGCGGCAGACGGGCGGGTCTCGGCAAGTCTGGCCAAGGGCAAGCCATGAACAGAAACCCCGTCTTTTACCAGTTAATCACGTCAAACATCTGTCAGGCAGGTGACAAACAGGCATTTTACCGCGTTAAACAGTTAAACAGGGTATTCTCCAAAAAGGATTATGGGAATGATATAGAGGGTAGAGGTGACGGGGGTGTGGCTTGGCCGCCCGCCCCGCGCCGGCAAAGACTTTCCCGGCGTTTAGCCTGTTTAACTGCCGGACACGGTAAATGCGATGTTTTTGATCTGTTTGAGTGGATGGAACAGGTGAGGCCCGGGACTTGAACATGCGCGGGTCGCTCAGTCGCGGCAAGATCCAAGATCTGAGCCTCCAGCATGAAGTGTTCGTGGTGAATTGGATATTGGATCGGCGGCAAGTCTCTGCTGCTCGCAGTGGCGTATGCCCTGCACGTGCTGCGTCGTCATCCGCGCATATCCCCATTCAGGTGGGCTAGGCCAACGACATGCGCGGCGCCCGGTGCTACGGTCGCTTGGCGTCCGTCAGAGCGCGGGTCTTCATGATATGCAGCGTCAGGATGTTCTGCGTGGTCTTGCTGGGGTTCGGCCCTGTGGCGTAGATGCCTGCACCCGTGGCTACGACGCCGATGATGACCCACCCGACAGGTCCCGTCAGCGAGGCGAGGGCCGTGGAGGCGCCTGTATAGGCGGAGAAACCCAACGTCAGTCCGAGGGCTCCAGCAGCCGAGGCGATGGCGCTCGACATGGCCATGTAGGCGCTGAAGCCCAGCGTCGCGACCGCAGCGGACACCACCGCTGCGGCAGCCGCTCCAGTGCCAGCGATGATGGCCGCTTGCTGCTCGCTCGTCAGTTCGCTCAAGCCGGACTGGGCAATGACCGCCGCGCGTTGCTGGGGGTTCAGCTTGTCCCACGTCTCGGCAAACACCTGTGCCAGCAGCGCTTGCTCCAGCACATAGGTCGTGTTGCCTTCCGCGGCTGGTTGCCCGCGAATGGTCGCATCCTTCTTGGCGGCCGCCCAGGCGACGATCCCATGGTACGGCACCCGGTTGCTCTTCATCGGGTAGGTCGCGGCATACGACGAATCCCACAGCATATCCTTGACGATGGCAAGATGCAGGGCGTCTCGTCCACCCAGCCGCGCCACGGCAGCCTCGGCTCGCCCCTCGGCGAGATCCTCTGCCGTAACGCCGTCAATCCCACATCCGAGCGCCACCTCGACGAGATGCCGCGGAGATAGTGCCGCCAGAAACCCCGCATAGTCGGCTTCCGACCACTGCCGCTCCTCATGAACATACGGCGCCAAGTAGGCGTACTCTCCAGGACTGTTCCAGGTGCGCTGGACGGCAATGACGCCACCGACCAAAGTAACGATGCCAACCGCGCCAAGCCAGCCCGTGAGTTTCATGCAGGGAGGCTACGGACGCGGTTTCCGAGTGCCAGCCTCACATGGACGCCACCCCGTGTACCACCGTCCATTGGATCGCGGCGAGACATGCCTGCTTGCCCGAGTCCCTACGGGTCAGTTCCTGAGAATGATCGCGATGTACTTCCGCTGCTCAGCAGTCGCCCGGTGGGTCGCCACAGCCAGAGCATCGGCAGCCAACTCAGCAGCTTCGGCCAGCGTGACGGACTTGACCTTCGCCACCTTGGCCGGCTTGGCTGCGGATTTCACCGGGACCGCCTTCTTGGACTTCTTCGACTTCTTCCCCTGCTTGGCCTTCACCGCCTTCGCCGCCGGCTTCGTCAGGGCCTGAAACTCTTCAGCTGAGAGACCCAGGAACTTGGCGTACTTCGGAGCCGTGGTCTTATTGGGGGAACTCTTGCCCTTCAGGACGGCCGTCACCGATTGGACGTTGGCGCCGATGGCTTTGGCCAACTTGGCGACGGAGAACTTGCCGGGGGCATGGGCGAGATGATCATGTTGATGCCTGACGGGCAACCGCCGTTTCAATTTTCAATCCACTGGTAGTAGCAGAGAAAGCAGGACGGGACTTCCCGTGACGCAGGCAATGCCGAGCATGCGGCTGCCATCACTGGTCTGGAGTCCCGCATGCTGCGTGTGCTGTCCCTTGGCATCCTTGCCGCCGCCCTGG
>JAIFKN010000306.1 GCA_020049615.1 bacterium
GAACGCGACCTGCGCCTGCGCCTGCGCAGTGCCGAGGTCGAGCTCGAGCGCAGCGTGCGCGAACTGCGCCGCCGCATCGACAACCAGGTGCGCAGCGTCGACTTGGCGCAGCAGCGCCTGGAGGCCGAGCGTGCCAAGTTCGCCGCCACCGAGGCCAGCTACCGCACCGGCCGGGTCGACAACCTCGAGCTGACCCGAGCTCGCGAGACCCTCGACCGCGCCGAGGTCGACCTGATCGAGTCGCGCATCGATCTGGTCCTGGCCCTGGCCTCGCGCGAGGCCCTGGTACCGCCCGAGGAGGCGCGGTGAGATCGCCCTGGCTGGCCGGCGGGCTGCTCGCCCTGGCCGGCTGCGCCAGCGAGCCTCCGGCTGCAGCTCCGCCGCTCCGGCTGGTCGCCGCCGAGGCGCCGCCCCAGGACGGCCTGTGGCTGGGCCTGCGCGCCCAGGCCGAGCATCTCAGTCCGGTCGGACACGGGGCGAGCATGGCCTGGGTTCCGGCGGCCTGGGTGGTCGGCGACGGCGCGACGGTAGCGGTCGGCGACGATCTGGTTCGCTACGATACCGAATCCCTGCGTGCGACGGACGCCCAGGACTCATTCAGCATCGAGCGCGACGCCAAGCGCAAGGAACTCGACATCCTGCGCAACGACAGCGACATCTCGGCGCTGCAGAGCCGCATACGGCAGCTGCGCGCCAGTCGTGAGACGGTAGCGGCGGAGCTGGCCGCGGCCAGCGTGGTCGACGCCCAGCAGGTGCGCATCGCCGAGCTGCAGCTCGCCGACGCCGTCACCGAGCACGCCGCAGCGCTGCGTCGCCGGGAGGCTCTCGAACGACTGGCTGCCGCTGGGGCTCCGGTCAGCGGAGCCGACCTGGCTCGCGCTCGTGAGGAGGAGGTGCGCAGCCGCACCGCCCGTGCCGCTCCCGAGGTCAACCTCGAACTGGCCCGCCTGCCTGCGGCGCGTTCCACCGTGCGGCGACTGCAACTGACCCTGGCCGACATCGACGCCCAGCTCGGCTCCAGCCCGGAGGAGGGCCTGGAGGCGGAGCTGCGCACCGCGACCGAGCGCCGCGCCCGGCGACTGCTTGATCGCACGCGCGGCCGCGGCGAGTGGCGCCTCCGGCGGCACGAGGAGATCCTCAAGGTGCTGCAGGATCCGGCGATGCGATCCCGCGCTGCTGGCGTGACCCAACTGCGCGACGCCGACGTGAAGATCGGGGCCAAGCTGGCCAAGGACATCTCCTGCGTCTTCGTCCTCGGCCCAGAGGGACTTGCCGCCAACGTCTCCGTGCCCGAGCAGATGCGCCCGCTGGTGGTCGAAGGGGCCCGCATCGCGCTGCGCTCGCCGGCCTTCGGCCCGGACGCCATCCTCGGCCGCATCGCCGTGGTCTCGGCCTCGCCGGAGACGGCCAGCGACGGCCAGCGTATCTTTCCAGCCAGGGCCGGGCTGGCCAACCCCCCGCCGGCGATCCGTCCAGGGATGTCGGCCCGATGCAGCCTGACGGTCGATGCCGGGCCGGGTGCCGCGATGATACCGGCGTATTGCGTCGCTGATCGCGCGGCTCCGCAGGTCACCCTGGCCGACGGCACCGTCCGACACCTGGCGGGCTGGCCGATCGGATCTTGGTTCGTGGCCCTCAGCGGGCTCGCGCCGGGGGATCGGGTGCAGGTGCCGGAAGCGGCCGCCCGCAGCGACCGAATCCGGCTCTCCGCCCTGGTGGAGCCGGCCAGGTTCGTACCGGTGCGGCTGCGCTCCTGGAACTGGGAGGTGCTCGAGGTGCTGCCCGAGGGCCGCCTGGTGCGCAGCGGCGAGCGGATCGCCCGACTGATCAAGGTCGATTGGTGGCGCAGCGCCGACCAGGTGCGGGCCGAAGCGGAGTTGAACCTGGCCCAGGGGCGGCTCGACCTGGTCATCGCCCAGCTGTCGGCCACCGATGACCGGGCTGCAGCGCGGGCCGCCTGGGTGCGAGCGCAGCTGCAGCGCGAGCGGGCGCAGCTGGACGCCTGGGTGGGTCGGAACGCCTACGACGCCGTCGCCCAGGCCCGTACCGAGGCGGCGCTCGCCACGGCGGTGGTCGGGCACGAGCGCGCGGGGCGCGAACTGGCCGCCGCGGTCGAGGAGCGCGATGCCGGCGGGATCAGCGACAACGCCCTGCGCCAGAACCGCCTGGCTGTGGAGAAGGCGGCGGCCTTCCTCGCCCGGGCCAGGCTCGACGCCGCCGAGCGTGTCCTCGGACCCTCCTGGCTCGAACTGCGCACACTCGATGCCGCGATGCTGACCGCCGTCGAAAACGAGGCGGCCAAGCGTGAGCTGGCCATCCTTGCCGGCGAGGCCTACCGGGCGCGCATCGCCGGGGCCGCGGCGCGCTTCGACGGGACCCGGCGTGGAGTCGACGGCAACCTGCGCAACATCGCTGATGAGGAACTGCTGGCCCCGGCTGACGGTCGCCTCGTCTACGCTCGCACCTGGGATGGCCCGCCGCGGCCGGGTCGACGGCTGGAGAGCTGGGAACCCTTCCGCGTCGCCGAGGGGAACGAGCGTCGCGCGACCTTCGAAGTGCCGGCGCGCCTGTTCGGCCGCATCACCGCCGGGGCGACGGTGCGCATCCACGGTTCCGGGGCGGCGGACGGCATCGAAGCGACGGTGGTGTCGGTGGCCAACGCCTTCCTGCCGCCCAGCAGCTTCGCCGACGAGGTCGCACTCGGCCGAACCCTCGGGGTCGAGGAGCGCATCTTCCAGGTCACCATCTCCTTCACTCCGACCACCCCGGCGCAATTGCCGCCCGGTTCCACCGTCCATGTCGACCTGTAAGCCTTTGGTTCGGGAGCTCCACCCCCGCCCCAGCGCTGCGCGACGGGTGACTCGTTCTCTCTTGCTGTGCGCCATGGCCATTTCTGGCCGGGCGGTCGAGGTCGTCGCCACCGGTACGGTGGTGATCGACAGCGGTGCGACCGTGCAGATCAACGCCCCGGCCAAGGAGCAGGTCATCTCCTGGCGGGCGCCGGACGGCTCGCCGGTGCAAGCCGGCGACATCCTGTTGCGATTCGACACCACGCTGGTCGAGCGGCAACTGCTCGACCGTCGGCGCGGAGCTGAGATGGCGCGTATCGAGCACGAGCGCCAGGTCGCCTCGCGCGCCGCCGAGGTCGAGGCGCTCGAGGCCGAACGGCGCAAGCTGCGCGCCGAACTGACGGTGGTCCGGTTGGCCATCGCCCTGGCCGAGGAACGCGATCCGCAGCGCAGCGAACTGCTGCGCGCCGACGTCGCCTCGGCCCGGCTGGCGGCCGGCATCGCCGCCCGCGAGGCCGAACGCACCCGGGTCGAATACGAGCAGGGGCGCGCCAGCGAGATCGCCTGGGCCGAAGCGCAGCGCAGCGCGATGGCGGCGCGGCTGGCCATCGCCAGGCCCGAGCTGGCCATGGCCGAGGACGAGCATCCGGCCCTGATCCCTGTCGAGCTCGCCGCACTGCGGCTGAAGGCCGTGGATCTCGCGGTCCGGATCGGGCTGAAGGAGGATGGCAGCGAGGATCCGGGGTTGGGCATCGGTGCGCGCATCCAGGCCAGCCGTTCCCAGGGGGAGTCCGACCTTGCTGGCAGGCGCATCGAGCTCGAACGCATCGAGGACGAACTGAAGGAATCGGAGCGTGACGTCCTCGACCGGACCCCGCTGGTCGCCATCGAGGTCGCTGCGGTCGGCAAGCCGGATCCGCTGGCGCGGGTGTCCTTCCTGCCCGGGCGGAGCGAACCGCAGGCAGGCTGGACCGCCGATCGCGGCGAGGAGCGGCGGGATGGCCGCGGTTGGGACCGCGCCCTCGGAAGCGACGAACTCATCCTGCGCCAGGCCGCCGCGCGCGGCGCTCCGGCCGAGGGCGGAGCGCGTCCATCCGGCGATCGGCCGCGCGGCAACCGCAAGCGTCCTGGCGGCCAGGGCGGTGGGGGCTCGTTCTCCGGTGGCGTGGCGCTGATCTCCCGCCCGGCTGTATGGTCGCTGCCGCTGCCGCCTGGGCGGTACGCCGTGACCGTGGCGCTGGGCGACGACCGCAGCTGGGATGGTGCGGCGGTCCGGGTCGAAGGCCGGGCGCTGGCGCTGCCGCCGCGGCTGGGTCCGGGCCGCACAGAACACCGCATCGAGGTCCAGGTCGATGACGGCAGCCTCGAGTTGCTCATCGGCGACGGCGAGACCAAGGCTGTGCGGGCGGAAAGGTCCGGAACGATCGTGTGGCAGGGCCATGCGCACATCGGCTTCCGCGTCAACGACCCGAGCTGGTCGCTCGGATTCCTTGCCTCCCCCGAGTCCCGCGTGATCGACCTGCTGGTGCCGCAGGAACTGGCCCCGCTGCTGACGCCTGGACGCAAACCCGCCACCGGCGAGGCGCCGCTGGCCGAGCGCGTCGCGCTCGGCGGCGTGGTCGTCCGCCGTCGTGACGGCTCGCGGCTGCCCGCTGCGGTCGCCTCGGTCGGGGCGCAGAACGTGCGCAACGAACCCGGCGATCGCGCCTGGGACGGCGGCAATCCGGCTGACGCCATAGCCCGCGAGGTCCGCCTGCGCCCGGATCCATCGGTTGCGGGACGCCTGGTGCAGGGCGAGACGGTCGAGGTGCTGTTCGGATTCGTCCTGCCGCCCGCGGTTTCGGCCCTGCCTCCGCATCTCGTGCGCATCGACCGTGATGGCGCGGCGGTGCGCGTGCACGGGGCCGCATCCGACCAGGCGGTGGAGGCGCTGCGTCTCGGATCCGCCACGGTGGTCGCCGCCCAGCTCGATCCGGATCGGCTGGTGCTGCCGGGTCCGCGCCAGGTCGGGCCGGTTTCCGACGTCCAGGGACGCTTCCGTGGCGAGGTCGTGCCCGGCGCCCGTACCCGTGTCGCGCTGCACTGGATCTGGGGCCGGGTCGAGACCCTGGTTGAGGATGGGGGCCAGGTGCAGGCCGGCGACATCGTCCTGACGGTCTACAATCCGCAGATGGAGGCGGACCGCGACAAGATCGAACGCGAGCGCCGCGCCGCGGTGCAGCGGGTGGTGGCGTCCGCCGAGCGGCGGCGCCAGGACCTGATCCGCGCCAAGGACGATCACGATGTGCGCCGCGTCGCCGAGGCGACGGCGCGCCTGCGCCTGCGCCGCCATCTCGACGACGATCCGCTGGGGCGCGAGGACCTCGTTCGAACGATGGCCAGGGCCGAGGACGGCCTCGCCGCCGCCGCAGATCGCAGCCGCCGCCTGTCAGGCCTGGGCGCCTCGGATCCCGATGAGGTCGCCAAGACCGCCCACGCCCTGACGGTCGCCACGATCGACCGCGAACGTGCTGCCCTGACCGCGGCGGAATGGGAATTGCGCTTCGACTGGCTCGCCGGCTGCGCCCTCGCGGCGACCTGGATCGACACGGTCACCGCGTTGGCGCGACGGGACGATGAGCTGGCCGAGGCGGCGGTGCAGGAGCGCATCAACACCCTGGCCGATCGCATTGCCATGGAGCGGGCGGTCGAGGGCGACTGGTGGCAACGGCACTTCTCCACCCGTCGCAACCTGAAGGCACCGGTCGCCGGCCGCATCCTCTTCCAGACCGGCTGGAACGACCAGACCCAGCGCAGCGAGAAGATCGGACGCGAGTTCCCGGTCTGGGGCGGCATGACCGTGGCCGAGATCGTCGACGAGCAGACCCTGCGCTTCACCACCGAACTGCCCGAGGACCGCTTTCCCGCCCTGGCGGCGGGCAGCCCCTGCGAGATCGAGTTCGAGTCCGCGCCCGGCCGGCCGGTCCAGGCGCAGTTCTGCGAGCTGGGCCGCGCCTTCCTCATCCCGCGCGACCGTCTGGTCGGGGATGCCGAGGAGGCGGTGTCCAACCGCCGCGCCTTCAAGGCCGTGATCAGCTTCATGCCGCCCGACGATCTGCGTCGGCGGCTTTCCACCGGTGCGAAAGGATGGGTCAGGCTCCCATGAGGAAATCCCCACGGCGCATCTGGTGGATCATTGCGCTGGCCGCGCCCCTGGCCGTCTTCGCACTGCTTGTCGCCGGCCGGCGTGGCGAGCCCGAACGCCAGCAGACCGAGGTGGTCCGGGTCGAGCGTGGCGAGGTGGCGCCGGTGCAGCGCGAACTCGGAGTGCTCGCACCGCGCGACCCGGTGATCGCGAAATCCCCGTTCAATGCCAAGCTGCAGTGGGTGATCGAGGATGGCACCTGGGTCGAGCCGGGCACCGACCTGTTCATCCTCAGCGACGAGGACGAGATCAGGCGGGTGGCCGAGTTGCGCGCCCAGCTTGTCCAGGGCCGGGCCGAGTTGCGCCTGGCCAAGATGAAGCTCGAGCACGGCGAGGCCATCGAAGGCCCCAAGCTCAAGGCGGCCGAGCGCGCCTACGCCCTGGCCCAGGTCCGCCGCCGGCTGGTCGAGGCGAAGCCGGTCGGCGGCATGGAACTGGTCCGCCTGGCCGAAGCGCTGCGGCCGCTCGACGCCGCCACTCGGGCGGCGCGGCACGAGGCGGAGCGCACGCAGGACGCATGGCAGACGGCCCTCGACGGCTATCTCGAGGCGCTCGACGCCTGGCAGAGCGGGCGCGACCGCGTCCTGCGCAGCCAGGCCAAGCTCGACGAGCTGGAAGCCGGCAGCGACGCGCAGGCTGCCGACCCGGTCAAGGCCAAGGCCGAGCGCGAAGCCCAGATCGTCGAGTTGCGCGCCGCGATCGACGCCGAGCGCGTCCGCTCCCCGGCCCTGTCCGAGGCCCTGGAAAAGGCGCGCTCGGCCCGGGATGAGCAGCAGCGTCCACGCGACGAGGCCGCTGCCGCCCTCGCCGCCGCCGAGGCGGCCGAGTCCGACCTGCGCTTCCGTGCCGAGGTCGAGAAGCAGGGTCTGCCGCAGACCCGGCTGCAGCTGGACGAGCAGCAGGCGGCGATCGATCTTGCTGAGACGCGTCGCCAACTGGAGCAGACCCGGGTCGCGGTCGCGAGCGGCACCGTTTCGCGCAGCGAGCTGGAACGCCTCACCGACCAGGAGTCCAAGCAGCAGAACGCCCTTCTGGTCATCCGCACCCGGCTGGCCATCGCCCAGCGCCCACCTGACGCCAGGACCATCGCCGAGGCCGACGCGGTGCTGCTGCAGGCGCGCATCGGGGCCGAGGACGCCAGGGCGGCCTACGGCCGCGCCATCGCCCTGCTCGAGCAGGAACTGGCGCTGAAGCTGCTCCAGGTGGAGCGCACCGCGGCGCAGATCGATGTGCGTTCGGCCGGTTTCCCGGCGGTGATCGAGGCAGGCATCCGCTTCGCCGAGCGCGAGTTGGCAATGCTTGGCCCCGAGGAGGCCGCCGATCGGGCGATGGTGGAGGCCCAGTTGGCCAAGCTCAAGGAGCAGCAGGCCGCCGCGGCCGGATCACCGCCCAATGTGGTCAAGTCGCCGGTGGCCGGGCTGGTCAACGTGATGCGCAATGGCGACCGCCAGCGCCAGGCCGGCGATCAGGCGTGGGAGTTCGATGCCATGGTCGAGATCTACCCGCCGGAGAACATGGATGTGCTGCTGCGCGTCAACGAGGTCGACCTCCGCCACCTGCGCCCCGGCCAGGCCGCCCGTGTGGTCATCCCGGCGCTCAAGGACCGCGAGATGCGCGGCGAGGTGGTGCAGATCGCCGGCGTCGGCCGCGACAAGTTTTCGCGGCCGGAATATGCCGGGAAGGCGGGTTTCGCCGATGTCGTCGACTTCGAGGCGCGGGTGCGTCTGGCCGACACCACCGGCGTCGAACTGCGCCAGGGCATGGCCGCGCGGGTCGAGATCGCCCTGGGGCCGCCGGAGACGGTCCTGCGCCTGCCCCTGGCCGCGGTGCTGGCCGGGGAAAAGGGGAGCTGGCTGGTACGGCGGCGCGACGGCCGCCTGCAGCCGGTCGAGGGCTCGCCGAGGGGACCGCTGTGGTTCGCGCTCAGCGGCGGGCTGGCCGAGGGCGATGAGGTCGTGATCGTCCGGACGAGGAACCGCTGATGCCCGCCCTGATCGAACTGCGCGGCATCAGCCGCATCTACCGCATGGGCGACACCGAGGTGCGCGCCCTCGACGGCGTCGACCTGACCATCGATGAGGGCGAGTTCATCGCCATCATCGGCCCCTCCGGCTCCGGCAAGTCGACCCTGATGTACCTGCTCGGATGCCTGGACCGTCCGAGTACCGGCGACTACCGCCTCGGCGGGGTCGAGGTCGCCCGGCTCGACGACGCGGGGCTGTCGCGCCTGCGCAACCGCGAGATCGGCTACATCTTCCAGTCGTTCAACCTGCTGCCCGATCTCAGCGTGGTCGAGAACGTCTCCCTCGGCCTGGTCTACGCCGGCGAGGACGCCGAGCGCGGACGCGCCACCGCCACCGCCCTGGCCACCCGCTTCGGCCTTGGCGACCGCCTGGCGCACACCCCCAACGAGCTGTCCGGCGGCCAGATGCAGCGCGTGGCCATCGCCCGCGGCCTGGCCTGCAAACCGCGCCTGATCCTCGCCGACGAGCCGACCGGCAACCTCGACACCCGTACCGGCGCCGAGATCATGGCGATGTTCCGCCGGCTCAACGCCGCCGGCCACACCGTCGTCCTGGTCACCCACGACCCGGGCGTCGCCGCCCAGGCCGACCGCGCCGTGCGCATCGTCGACGGCCGGATCGTCAGCGACGAGCGGAAGGAGCGCGTCGCCGGCACCGGCTCCGGCGAGCACGAGATGGCCGACGTGCCGTCTCCGCAGGGCGACGGCGCGATCCGTCCGGCTGACACCCTGCGTATCGCCGTGCACGAGGGGCTGCTGGCGCACAAGATGCGCAGCGCCCTGACCATGCTTGGCATCGTCTTCGGCATCGCCGCGGTCATCGCCATGACCGCGATCACCGAGGGCGGCAAGCAGCGCCAGCTCGAGCAGATCCGCCAGATCGGCATGAACGCGATCCAGGTGCGCGGAATGCCGCTGGAGGGCTCGCGGCTGCTGGCCCAGCGCCGCATTAACCCCGACGGCCTCACTGCGGTCGACCTCGACGCGTTGCGCCGGCATGTCGACGGGATCGAGGCGGCGGCGGCGTGGAAGGGGGTCAAGGCCGAGGTCCGCCTCGGCGACAGCGTCGCCGAGGAGGCCACGCCCCAGGGCGTGACCGGCGATCTGGAGGCGGTCCTCGACTTCCATGTCGAGCAGGGCCGCTTCCTGTCGGCGGCTGACGAGGAGGCCGGCGCCCGCGTCTGCGTTCTCGGGGCCGAGGTCGCGCGCCAACTCGGGGCCGAGGTCGGGACCGCGGTCACCGTGGGCGACCAGTTGCTCACCGTCATCGGGGTGATGGGCCGCAAGGCCTACGCCTCCAGCGACATCTCCGACATCGCCATCGCCGACCGCAATCGCGACGTCTACCTGCCGTTCAGCACCCTGCGCGCGTACTACCGCAAGGTGACGCGGGACAGCCAGCTCGACGTCATCGCCCTGCGCATGCGCAGCGACGACGGCCTGGTCGAGCGCAGCCAGCTGGCGCGGCGCATCGTCGCCGACCTGCACCGCGGCGCCGAGGATTTCACCGTCTCCGTCCCGCTCGAGGTGCTGCGCCAGGCACAGGCGACGCGCGAGGTGTTCAACCTGCTGATCATCGTCATCGCCGCCATCAGCCTGCTGGTCGGCGGCATCGGCATCATGAACATCATGCTGGCGACGGTCACCGAGCGCACACGCGAGATCGGCATCCGCCGCGCGGTCGGCGCCAGCCAGCGCGCCGTCCTCGCCCAGTTCCTGGTCGAGGCATCGATGCTGTCGGCGGTTGGCGGCGTGGTCGGTCTGCTCGGCGGCGTCGCCGGGGCGTTGGCGGTCGAGGCCGTGTTCGGCTTCGCCGTCGCCTTCTCGCCGCTGATCGCCATCCTCGCGGTCGGCATCTCGGTGCTGATCGGCATCGTCTTCGGACTGTTCCCGGCGTGGAAGGCAGCGCGCATGGATCCGGTCGAGGCGCTGCGCACCTGACCTGAACGAAGCAGGCCGGGTCCGAAGACCCGGCCTGCGCCGTTGCATCCATCAGGACGAGGATGGTTCAGCGCGTGGCGCGCTTGGCAGCCTTCTCGGCGCGCTTTTCCTTCATCGTCTTGGCCGGGGCCTTCTTGGTCTCGCGCTGGATGCGCTTCTCGTTGCTCATGGGGTGCTCCTTGGGTTGCGGGGAGATTGGCTGAGGGCTTCGGCTGTGCAACCCTTGTCAACCGAAGGTGCGCTCCATGTGGCGCATGACCGCGTCGTAGACCGCCTGGCGGTCGGCGCCCAGTTCGATCATCGGGTTGGGGTGCGACGGCTTGACCCCGGGCAGGTTGCCGCCGAGGTGGTAGGCGGCCTTGCTCTCGGTGAATTTCAGGCCGTGCGCCGTGCTGACCACGACCACGCGGTCGGTGCGCTTGAGTTCGCCGCGGGCGGCGAACTTGAGCAGGCAGGCGAGGGC
>JAIFKN010000295.1 GCA_020049615.1 bacterium
TATACCTGGCGTAAAACCGCGTTTCTGCTTTCCAGCGCGGAGATTTGCCTGCCGTATACGCTTGTCATCGTTGGCAACTCCATGTAAATGGCAATTCGACCTCGTTATAGGCAGAGGTTTGTCAGGCGAATCTTCAAGATAGACATACATACCTATATTCAGCAATTCGGATATGCCGTTGTATCCACGATAAGCTGCCCACATCAATGGGAATGGACCAAGCCCTTGCGATACGGTTAGCGTTCCGTAGCCATGCGGGATTCGATTGCGGATAGCTTTAGCCGTCGCCTCGATGCGCGGAAAGTATTCGGCATAAATCCTTTCTCTTTCTTTCTTGTTTTTCTTTGGAACTACCGCTAGAAGATCTGCCGCTTGCCCAATCCATTGAAGCAGGCCTGGTGCCGGTCGATAGAGGACCGAGTACGACAAGGTCATGACCTCGAATTCATCACCGGTATAATCTGGACTGGCGCTCATGTTTGCTCTGTGATAGCTGGGGCGACTGACGGGTTGTTTATTTTGCTGCAGGCGTTGGTAGATAATCGGAACGTGTACGAACCAAAATTCGGAGTATCATTCCAGGTGTAATAGAAGGCTCGACGAGTAGTTGTGACGGACAACCAAGTTCCTCCCCCAACCGCTGTAGCTGACCGGGGCGTAGTCCGCGCTGCCCGGCAATCACTTTTGAGAAATGCGCTGGGGTCATACCAATGGCGACGGCACACCCCTTGGCGTCCCGATCCCTAAGGACGAGGAGTAGACGAGTTAGTACATTCAGAGTCATGCCGGCACCTTAATGTGGGAACCGGCAAAGTCAATATAAGTCGTTATCCAACAAGAAGATAGGTAACAGTAACGGTTATGGTTATCCCCCCTTGCCAGATGTAACTCATTGTTCGCTGAACCAGATGCGGCGACCGGCATGCATCTGATGGATATACGTTCTCGACTGCCCGTATCACCGATGTCTGGCAATGAATAGTCAGAGACACCAGATCGCTGCCAAGCAGGATAGGTTCCATCACCCCCTACCAGGAGGACCCCATGCTGAAACCCATCCACGTCATCGCCAAACTCTTCGATATGGAGGAGGATGAAGTTTTGACCCTGCTGAAGAATCTGCCCGGGAAAAACTTCGTCATCAAGAACGGAAAGGTCATGGCCGATCCGACGGTCGTTGCTGACCTCTTCGAGGAACACGGCGTTCCGATGCCGGACGATGTCCGTGAGCAATACTGCACGCCCGACGACGACGACGGTGAGGACGCCGAGGATGACGAGTGACCCCGCCTCGACGGACCGCGCAGTCATAATTGAGGACGCCCCCACCATCACGCTACACCGTGATGGTCAGGGGGCGGTTCTTGCTGATGCCGCCGGCTTCGTTCGGGACTTCAGTGATGGCAAGTCACCCGCGACCCGCCAGGGATACCGGGCTGACATCCGTTCCTTCTCCCGATTCGTGACGGATGGCGACGACATCGCCGCTGTGCGCCTCCTCTTGGAAGGAGGCGCAGGCGCAGCGAATCGTCTGGTCCATCGGTACCGGCAGCACCTCATCGGACGACGGCTGGCGCCGAATACCGTCAATCGGCACCTGACCAGCCTCGGCAGTGTCGTTTCATATGCCCACTGGGTCGGCCTCGTTCCGTGGCGCCTGCAGGTCAAACGCCTCCGAGCCCGGCGCATCCGGGACGCTCGTGGTCCGGGCGTGACAGGGGTCCGCTCCATCATCTCGACTGCGCTCGTGCATCCGAATCTCCTCAAGGGTATCCGGGACACCGCGGCGCTCTGGTTGTTGTTTGGATGCGCGCTGCGCGTCAGTGAACTGGCGTCCCTCCGCATCACGGACGTTGACGAACGGCAACAGATCCTCCACGTCGCCGGCAAGGGCCTGCACGAGCGCATACCCGTCTGCATCCCCGACCCAGCCATGGAAGCACTCCGGCGGTGGCTGCGTGTGCGCGAGTCCAAAGTCCGCCCGCTCTTCTATCGGCTCGACCGTGGCCATGGCGGTCGCCCCATCACCCGCCGCGGTCTGTTCAAAATGGTCAGACTGCACGCCAGCCAAACGGGCATCATCACCAGGCCGCACGGCCTTCGGCATGCGGCGATCTCGTCCGCCCTTACTCAGGGCCTCCCCTTGCGGGACATCATGGCCTTTTCCCGGCATCGATCCGCCGACGGCATCGCCCACTACGATGATGCCCTGCGCCACGAGGTCGGCGGCAAGATCGCGGACCGCGTCGCCTCCAGCCTCGGCACCGTTGCGTAATTCGGGTCGAAATCAGCGCCGAACCTCCGCGTCCCCTCGTGGTGCCCAAATCCGCTGATATGGGAACCGACCAGACACCGTGATGGAGGACCCGGGTCCACATTGGCCCGCTGGAAAATTTGCCTTCTGACCATTTTTCCGATCCTCTTGGCTGGAAATTTCTGGTTGGGCCACTTTTTATGGGGTCTCACTCGTGCCTCCGGACCAGCCCCATGGGTTCATTTTGCCTCTGAATTCGCCGTCAATGTGCAACCCAGCATGCACACATGGGGCTATCTTCCGGCATGATGACGGGCATCGGAGGACCCAGCCATGCCGCACTACCGCGCCAGCCGTCACGCCATCCAGCGCCTCATCGAGCGCCTGCCCGATCTCGCCGTCTCCCTCGACCGCGCCCAGGACTGGCTGGCGGCGCAGGCCGCCCGCGCCGATGTGGTACTGCAGCAGGCGGGCATGGATCCACTGCTCGGCGTCGAGGTCGGGCTGGGCCGCATCTGGCTGCCGGTGACACCATCGAACGGCGACACCTGGACCATCCGCACGGTGCTGACCGACGAGCAGGCGCGGGCCAACCGCGCTGCCGGCGTCTGCCGTCAGCACGCCGCCGCGCGCCTGGCCTGGCGCCAGCGCAAGGGCTTCACCCGGCAAAGGACCTGAACATGAGCAACGCCCTCCAGCTGCATCCCGAGGTGGCGATCCTGCACGAGCAGATTCGTGCACTCCGCGACGAACTCGCCCGTGCCGTCGCCTACCACGACGAGTTACGTCACACCGCGATCCCGTACTTGGAGGCGGTCTACCAGCAGGCCCTCGGCCCGGCGCATCTCGCCGCGCTGCACGCCCAGGTCGAGGCGCAGCGGGCGAAGCGTCTGGTCGAACTGGCCATGCAGGCGGTGAACCGGGGTCAGAGCGCGCCATCGTTGGCTGGCCTGACCGCCCAGGTCGAGCAGGAACTCGCTGCCTGGCGCAAGCACATAGCCGCCATGGCCGACGGCGTCCAGCAGGCAACCCGCGCCCTCACCAAGGCGCTGTCACCCGACGACACTGCCTCGCTCAAGCGCCTCTACCGCGATCTCGCCAAACAGCTGCACCCCGACGCGAATCCGCAACAGGGCGAACGCGAGCGGCAGCTCTGGCAACAGGTACAGGAGGCCTACCGCGACGGCGACCTGACCCGTCTGCGCGTGCTGGCCGAGACGGTCGCCACCGCGCAGCCGCTACCTGCCGGGCCAGATGCCCTGGAGGTGCTGCAGGCCCAGCGTCAGCGTTTACAGGACAGCATCCTCGCCCTGTCCGCCGCCAGCGTCGTCCTGGAGCAGCGTCCACCGCTGTCGCTACGCAGCGAGTTGGCCGATCCCACCTGGATTGCGGCCCGCATCGCCGAGTTCCAGGCCCAGGAGGCCGCCTGGCGCGAGGCCTCCGTCCAGTGGCAGGACAAGCTCGCTGCCCTCTACCCCGTCGGTCTGCCAGACCCGACCTGGAACTGAGCCATGTCCCTGATCACCGTCCCCGGCAAGTCCATCAGCCTCATCGGCGGCCACGGCCTGACCGTGCCGGTGCCGCTCATCCAGACCATCGAACTGCTGCGCTGCGAGATCGCCGGCACCGGACATCACTGCGACGAGGAGACCGGGCACCGCCTGATCAACGCCCCGGTCCTGGCCTTGGTCCGCGAGCCCGACAACGAGCACGACGAGGACGCCATCGCCGTGCACCTCGACGGTCAGCGGGTCGGCTATATCCCCAGGCAGCACAACACCGTGCTGGCCCGACTGCTGGATGCGGGCAAGTGCATGCGGGCACGATTGGTCAGCGTCCGTGATCCCGAGGATGGGCCGTGGCTGGATGCGGAGATCGTGGTGGAGATGGAGGGGTGATGATCGCCATCATCCTCATCACGGCGCTCGGCATCGTGCTGGTAGCAGTCCTGGTTGGGCTATCCTCACGCCCACCGCCGACCGGCGACAGTGATGACGATAACGACCTCACCGGCTCCAACGCCAACTTCGGGAAGAGTCTCATGGGCGACAACGACAACTTCGGCAAAGGATTCTGATGCCCGCAGGTCACCGCCACTGGATCGCAACCGTCGCAGCCCGGATCGCCGACCCGCAGACCGGCATGTCGGCAACGACGCCGCTCGCCACCTTCCGCTTCCAGGCCCCGCCGGTCTACACCCCGGACCACCTGCACGGCTGGACCCTCGGCAAGCTGCTGCGCCTCTATGGCCAGAAACTGGTAGCACAGCGGATCTGGGTGCCAGCCAGCCTCGCGACGCCGGAAGTCCTGGTCAGCTTCCGGCCCGATCCGAAGCCTGGTCGGACACGGCGCATCGACAACCTGCACGCGTTCCTGGAGCAGGCTCTCCCAGATCGCCCTGGCCGTCAGCCGCCCGTCATTTCGTTCGGCTCCGATGATGACGAGACTGACGAAGGGCCGGATGACGACCCTGCGGATCTCAGCCTGCCGGCATCCGCCATCGAGCCCTTCGCTGCGACCGACCAGGCCCGCGCCGGCCTCAAGTGGGCGGATGCCGAACAGAGCCTGCGTGCCCTCCTGGCGGGTTGGAGTGATGAGGCGCCGACCGACCACCGAGCCATGGCGTTGACCCGTCTGCTGATCGTCTCCCAGCGCCTCGGTCGCCGTAGCGGCATGGCCGTCGCTGATCAGCTCGCCATGGAGGTCCGTGCGCTCGCGGCGTCCGACCCGGCTTCCGCCAGGCGCACCTTGCCACCGCTGCGGAATCTGGTCCTGGAGGCTGCTGCCAGCCCCGAGCGTCGCCGTGCCCTGGCCGCCGTCCGGGCTGCCTGGCAGGTCGCTACCCGGCTCGACGGCGGCGGCGAGATTCCGCCGTGGTAGCCGGTCAGGAGGCAGGCCCTCACCAGGGCATCAGCCCGTGGCTTGAAGCTCGGACCGCGGTTTACATATTGCAGCGGTCCAGAGCGACCGACGGCGACTCTTGCCGACATCGATCCTGGCCGCCGGAGAGACCGCCCGTGAAGCCAGAACACTGGTCTACCATCTCGGAAATCGCTGCCCATCTGCAAGTTGCAGAGGACACCGTCCTCCGTTGGATTCAGCGCAAGGCGTTCCCCGCCCACCGCGCCGGCCGGGTGTGGCGGTTCAAGATCAGCGAAGTGGATGAGTGGATGCGCAACGGCAGCGGTGCACCCAGCCAGCGGTCGCCGGGAGCCAAGCCGTCATGACCCTGTCTGCCGCCCGTTGGACCGAGGTTACCCCCAGCCAGTACCGCTGGGAGCAGGAAGCCCTGCAGTGGCTCCGTGACAACCTGCCCGATGAAGATGGGTGGCACGTCTGGACCAACTGCGAGTTCCTGACCAGTAGTGGCGCCATCTATGAGATCGACGCCCTCATCCTCTCCCCGGTCGGCCTCTTCGTCGTCGAGATCAAAAGCCAGCCAGGGAAGCTTCGCAGCGAAGACGGGCTCTGGGTCTTCGACCATGAGGGACGCCGCCATACCATCGAGAACCCCGTCTTCCTGACCAATCGCAAGGCCAAGGCGTTGAAGGGCACCCTCCAGACGGCCGCCGGCAACCAGCACGAGAGCATCCCCTGGGTCGCGCCGCTGGTCCTGCTGGCCGGCACCGGCCTGGAGTTTGGGCTTCAGGAATCCGAGATCGCCCATGTCGTCCTCCCGGACCATAAGGCAGCGGTCACCAAGGGCCGGGTCACGGGTATCACGCATGCGCTGACCACGGGCCAGGTCCTTGGCGTCGATCATCGCCAGGTGTCCCCGGTCAACCGCCGGCAGCAGACGATCATCAGCCGAGCCATCGCCCAGGTGACCCGCTCCGTCACGGCCAGGACCAAGGTCGGCGACTACAACCTGACGAAGCTCCTGGGTGAGGGCATCGGCTATCAGGACTGGCTGGGCACCCATCAGACGCTCAAGAACACCAACCGCCGCATCCGCTGGTACCTGGTTCGCGACCAGGCAGAGGCCGATGAACGGGCGCGCATCCAACGGGCTGCTGAACGCGAAGCGAACATCCTGCAGTGCATCAGGGATCCAGGCATTCTCGCCTTTCGGGAGCTGATCAGCACCGAGCGCGGCCCGGCCCTGACCTTCGACTACCAGCCTCAGGCGGTGCAGCTCGACCACTGGCTGGCCCAGCGCGAACAGCGCCTGGACGCCTGCTCGGCCTTCGAACTGCTGGAAAAGCTGACGCAAGCCGTGCGGCAGGCACACAACCACCACCTGGTCCATCGGGCGCTCTCACCGGCAGCAATCCTGGTCATGCCCGATCAGCAGAATCCGCAGAAGATCCCCGACGTCGCCCTCACCAACTGGGCGACGGCCCTGGCCCTGGCCGGCGACGCCAAGACCACCGGGACCCTGCATGTCGAAGACCTGCTCGACAGCCGGGCCGCCGCATACTGCGCTCCGGAAGCGCTGAAATCACCAGACCAAGCCGACGACCGGGCGGATGTATTCTCCCTGGGTTGCCTCGCGTGGCTGCTGTTCACCGGCAAGCCGCCGGCCGCCACGCACCTCGACATCGATCGCCAGCTCGCCGCCCACGGCGCACTGAAGCTGACCGGTGCCATCGACGGGGTGCCACCTGGCCTCGACAAGCTCATCTGGAACGCCACCCGGGCCGACCTCATTCATCGATCCCACATCGACAACTTCGTCGACGACCTGGAAGAGGTCCTTGGCGGGGTCGTTGGTGATCGCCCCGAGCACCTCGCCGAGGACGCCCTGGCCGCCCACAAGGGCGAGCAGCTTCAGGATGAGACGACGCGTCAGGTCTTCACCATCGAAGCCCGGCTTGGCTCGGGTGCTTCGGCCATCGCCTACCGGGTCAAGGACCCCGACGGCAAGGTCTTCGTGCTCAAGGTCGCCCGTGCCCCCGAACACGACATCACGCTCCAGCACGAGTTCGACGCCCTCAAGAAGCTCCGCGACCGCCACATCGTCCTGGTCCACCGACTGTGCTCTATCGACGGCCATGTCTCCATCCTGATGGACGACGCCGGCGAATGCTTGGCCGCCCGCCTGCGCTCCGACGGCCCGGCGCAGTACGACATGCTGTGGCGGCTGGGTGAAGACCTGCTGCATGCCGTCGACTTCCTCGAGTCCGAGGGTGTCTCCCACCGCGACATCAAACCCGACAACATGGGCGTGGGCGAGGCCAAAGGCACCCGCAAACAGACCCTGGTGCTCTTCGACTTCTCGCTGACCGACACGGCGCCAACGAAGCTCCAGGTCGGAACACGCCAATACCTCGATCCGTTCCTGCCCGAACGGAAGATCCCCCGCTACGACACCCATGCCGAGCGCTACGCTGCCGCCCTCTCGTTGTACGAGATGGCGACTGCCCGCCTGCCAGCCTGGGGCGACGGCCTGACCGATCCACGCTACGACAAGGAAGCCGTCCTTCACCTCGCCACCGACCGCTTCCCCGCCAACATCCGGGAAGAGCTTGACGGCTTCTTCCGTCGGGCTTTGCATCGCAACCCCGAGGGCCGCTTCGACAACGCTCGCGACATGCTCCGTGCTTGGTCGAAGATCTTCGAGGACGCCGCCAAGACCGCGACCAGTCGGCACGGCACGGTCCTGGATGAAGACCAGATCACCCTCGACAGTCCCATCGTCGCCATCGGCCTGTCGCCGTCCTCGGCCAACGTCCTTGACCGCCTGGATGTCACGACCGTCAACAAACTGCTGAAGCTGCGCCTCGGTGATCTGCGTGGCACCAAGGGCATCACCCACCAGACCAAGATCGAGATTCGCGACGCGAAGAAGAAGTGGGCGGACAAGTTCCCCGGCATCGAGGAGCAGGACCTCCCCAGCATGCCGGTCGGAGGCGTCACGCAGTTCTCCACCGTCGGCAACGGGCCGTTGGGCGAGTTCTCCATCGACTATTGCATCGAGAAGATCCACGAAGGCGAAGTCGATGATAGCCGCGCCCAAGCCTACAAGCTGGCCCTGCTGGGTCTTGGTCCTGTCCCCGCAGATCCCAGCTTCCCGTGGCCGTCCCAGACCGCCGTGGCTCGCCACTACCAGATCGCCGGGCCGACGGTCAACATCGCCTACGGCAAGATCTGCGGGCGCTGGAAGACCAAGTCCGGCACGATCAGGAGCATCCGGGATGCCATCTTCGACATCCTGACGTTTCAATCCGGCGTCATGACGGCCGTCGAGTTGGCCGACGCCCTGTTGGCCCAGCGTGGCTGCCGTGATCAGGACACGGCCACCCGTCGGAAGAAGTCCCTGGCCGTCCTCAAAGCAGCCCTGGATGTCGAAGCCGACTTCCAGGACCCCCGCTTCGTCCTCTATCGCGGCCATCACACGCCCATCATCGCTCTGAACAACGAACTCGGCCAGTACGCCGACCGGCTGGGCGACATCGCCGACCAGTTGGTCGCCACCCTGCCTCCTGCCAGCCCGGCCAAGGCCATCGAGCGTCTGCGGGTCATCCCTGCTCCTGGCGACCTCAGCCTCGACGACCGCCGGGCCCTGGCTCTGGCTGCCGCGGCCAGCGCCCAAGCCAGCCTCAGCCCCAATCGGCTTGAGTTGTATCCGAAGGGCATGGCAGCCATCGAAGCCCTCAAGCTCGCCAGTGGGGCTCTGGCCGGACTCGACGCCATCCCGGTTCGGGAAATCCACCAGCGTGTCCGCGACCGCTATCCCGACGCCGAGCTTCTTCCTGACCGGCCGGGGCTGGATCGTCTGGTCGAGAAGGCCGAACTCGGCCTACTCTGGGACAGCAACCTCGCCCCCGACCCCACGTTCCCCGACACCAAGGGCGCCTACACCCGCCGCCGCTCGTCCAACCTGCCGACCGCGTCCGGCTTCAGTCTGCTCAGCTCCAGCCGCGGCCACGCCCCCCGGGCGACCCGCACCGAAGACCAGGACGAAGCTGAAGCCTGCGCCCAGCGTCTGGCATCCAGCCGCACGAGTCGTGGCTTCGCCGTGCTCCAGGTTGCCATCGACTGGACGATCCTGGCCGAGTCAGCTCTGCGCTCGTCCTTCCCGGACCTGTCGGTGGTGGATCTGGAAGCCGACCTCCTGGCCGCCCTCCGGGACAGCGCGGCGAAGATGAAGGTTCCCTGGACCACGGTGGTCACCGCTGATGCAGCCAAGCCCGGCACCACCGACGCCCAGAACCTCCGTCGCCTGGTCAGGGACGCCCTCAAGCCGATGACGGCTCGCCTGCGTTCCAGCCCGTCTCCGCTGCTGCTGACCAACCCCGGCCTGCTGGCCCGCTACGATCAGATCGGCCTGCTCAGTGACCTGCGCGATGCAGCCGGCACGACCTCTGGTCCGCCAGGAGTCTGGGTGCTGGTGCCGACGGGCAGCTTCGGCAGCCATCCGACCATCGACGGCGTCGCCATCCCGATCATCGGTTCGCACCAGACCCTGGTCCTGCCCAGGGCATGGATCGCGCAACAGAAGCCGCAGGCAGCATGACCCTGCGCCGCTCCAAACTCATCCTGGATCCCTGATGTACCCTGCCACAGACCTCCTCAAAGACTGCCAACGCCTGGTCAAGGACTTGGAGCAGGACATCCGTGCCCGGGCCGAGGGTGATCCGGCGATTGCGGCGCAGTACGAGAAAGCCCTGGCCGACAAGGTCATCGGGATCACCAAGGGGGCGTGGCTGTCCGAGCAGGTGACCCAAGCGGCGGTGGCGTGGGTGCTGGCGACGGTGTTCGTGCGCTTTCTGGAGGATAACCGGCTGATCGACGAGGCGTGGATCAGCGGGCCGGATGATGCCGATCGCGCCAAGTCCCGGTTGTGGGCAGCCACGCAGAACCGCGAAGCCTACATCAGCGAGCATCCCGATCATTCGGATGTGCAGTATCTGCTGTATGTCGTGCGTCAGGTTGGGCGTTTGCCGGCCTGTCGCGATCTCTTCGCCGAGGACCGCAATCCGCTGTTCCGGCTCAGTGTCTCGGCCGACGGGGCCAAGCGCATCCTCTCTTTCTGGCGCGAG
>JAIFKN010000094.1 GCA_020049615.1 bacterium
GCAGGCAATGCCGAGCATGCGGCTGCCATCACTGGTCTGGAGTCCCGCATGCTGCGTGTGCTGTCCCTTGGCATCCTTGCCGCCGCCCTGGTTGCCGCCGACCTCGACATCACCGGCACCTGGATGGCAACGCAGTCCGAAGCAGCGCAGCAGCCCACACACACCATCACCCGCGTGGGCTACGCGCCTGGCGCCCTGGTCATCACCATCAGTCCGACCACCTATGTGAGTACGCTGGATGTGGGCGAGGGACCACCGGCGACCACGACGGCCACCTACACCATCGCCGAGCGGACACCCACCAGCGTCGGCATCCTCCTGCGCTCGCCCACAGGGGCTGACCAGCCCGCTACAATCCGTGCTGCCGGCCAGGGACTGCGCCTCACCACCAGCGAGGGGGTCGTGGACCTTGTTCCGTACGACCAGGCCGCCGTCGATCGCGCACGGACCCAGCAGGCGCTGGATAACCGCCCCGCCGACGCCCTGCTCGATCGGCCCCTCGCCGGGTTGATCAACGGTGCCGCGTGGACCCCCACCCACGCCCGCCGTGCCGACTTCCCCATCGTGACCCCCGGCACGATCCGCGTCGATGTGCTGGTCGCGGCCGCCGATGGCACGCCAGCCAAGGCTACACCAGCGCTGAGCCTCAACCTGCCCACCACGCCCGGCACCTACCCGCTGACCACCCTGGTACGGCTCCGCGTCGACATCCCGCCGGACGTCACGACCAAGGTCACCAATGGCACCCTCACCATCGAGCAGGTCAGCGGCACGGCCATCTCCTTCGCCCTGACCGCCCGCGGCGCGAATGGTCTCGTGCTCAACGGGCGGATGATCGCCGATGTGTCGCCCTTGGCACATCGCTAGCCCTGGACGCTGCGCCGTCTCTAGCGAATTCGTGCCGGACAGCACGCTCACGCAGCGGACAGGGATGGAACCCGCGACGGCAGGAATACCTGGAAGGGCTTGTGTGACCGCGATCGCTGTCATCGACTTCGAGACCACGGGCATGATGCCAGGGCCCGACCGCATCATCGAGGTCGGCGCTGTCATCGTCCGCGATGGCACGGTCACGGACTCCTTCTCGACCCTGATGGACCCCGGTTTCCGCATCCCCACGTTCATCACCGGCCTCACCGGCATCACCACGGCCATGGTGCGAGGGAAGCCGAGGCCGGAGGCGGTGATGCCCGAATTGCGGTCGTTCCTCGGCGACCTGCCCTGCCTGGCCCACAACGCGAGCTTCGATCGCCGGTTCTTCATGGCTGAGATGGCTCGCGCCGGGCAGGAGCATGAACGCCGCTTCCTGTGCTCGGTGCTGCTGGCCCGACGGCTGATCGTCGGTGCTCCCAGTCATCGGCTGGGAGCGCTCGTCGACTACCTCGGACTGGAACAACCACCCGGCCACCAGGCCCACCGCGCCCTGGGCGACGCCCAGATGACGGCACGGCTGTGGTGCCGCCTCCTCGCAACACTCCGCGAGCGACTCGCCGGTGAGCCCGACCTCAGCCTGCTCCAGGATCTGATGCGGGTACCCAAGGCCCGGGTGCCGGACTGGTTGGCGGCACAGACCAGGCGGCAGGTATGAACAGCTTGCTGGTCGCGGTCAGCATCGCCTATGGGACGATGAGCCTGATCACCTTCATGGCCTACTACCTCGACAAGCGCGCTGCCCAGCTCGGTCGGCCCAGGACGCCCGAGGCCACGCTGCATGTCCTCGAACTCCTCGGCGGCTGGCCTGGAGCCTTGCTGGCCCAGCGGGTGATCCGGCACAAGAACGCCAAGCTCAGCTACCAGGTCGTGTTCTGGGGGTTGGATCGCGGTGTCTTTGCTCTGGTCGTGAAGGAGGCCTCCATCTGCATGCCAGGAGGCGACAGCCACTGGTCTGATGGTCTCTGTAGTCATGATGCCGAGCAGGAGCCCGCCTCATGGCCATGACGATCGAGCCATCCAGCCGCATCATCTCCGTCACCATCATGGAGATACCTGGTAAGCGGATCACCGCTGTGAAGGGGATGGTCCGCGGCATCATCGTTCGGTCCCCGACGATCAGTCAGGGATTCATGGGCGGCCTCAAGCAGTTCGTCGGCGGCAACATCGGGGCCTACACCGAGATGTGCGAGCAGGCCAGAGCCGAGGCGCACCAACTGATGCTCAAGCATGCGCATGAACTCGGATGTAACGCAGTGATCGGCGTCCGGTACGAATCCTCAGATGTAGGGACGCAGGCCCGTGCTACCGAGGTGCTGTGCTACGGCACCGGGGTCGTGGTCGAGTAGGATGATCACGCCGCCTCTACGCCTAGATCTCCGGCGGATGTGTTCGACCAGATCGTCACCGTCCTCCGCGCCATGGATGCCGAGGCTCAGTCGATCAACGGCACGCCCACCGGCCTCAACTGGTACGGCGGCTGGACGCGCCGTGACATCAAGCGCCCGCAGACCGAGGTCGAGTGGACGCGGGCACTCGCGCAGCGGCTCGGCTGCCGACGCGAGGTTCCCTATCCCGCCGAACCTAGGAAGCGGTGCGACCTCGTCGTGGACGACTGCTGGATCGAGGTCAAAGGCCTGTGGCCGGCCTGCTGGGCGACATTGGCCAGCGGGAGATACTCTTGGCCGGCGGGGTGAGCTAGTCGCCAAGCATCGCATCGCTCTCCTGGCGACCGGGTTGACCCTTAGATCCGTATCGCATAGTCGATCATATGAACGAACTCCTCATCGACCAGGCCTACGCCGATATGCATGGCGCGTGCGGAGGCGTACGCGAGGACTACTTCGGCCTGCTGTATCTGGAGAAGGAACACAAGGTTCCGCGGGACAAGGCCGTCAACCAGATCGCGTTCGGCGGCAACGACTACGGATTCGATGGCTTCCATTTCGACGAACAACGTCGCAATCTCTACCTCTTCCAGTTCAAATTCACGGAATCACACGCCCAATTCAAGGGGACGCTGCAGCGCCTGATCGATGCCGGCATGGAGCGAATCTTCCAGTCACCGAACAAGGACGATGCGAAGAACCAGATTCTACTGCAACTGCGCAGCTGCCTGCTCGACAACCGGTCGATGATCGATCAGGTCTGCTTCCGCTTCGTCTTCACTGGTGATCCCGAGGCGGCCGAACGCAGCAAGGTGCTCGAGAAGTTGCGCGAGGACCTGGAGGACAAGAAGTACCTGGTGGACCAGTTCTTCGGCGAACGCAAGGTCGGCTTCATCGTCGAATACCGCTCGTCATCCGGCACGGTGAGCGCAGCACGGGACCTGCGTGAAACGACAGTGTTTCCGGTGCAGACTGCGGCGTTGGCGACCATGGATGGACCGGACGGTGAACGGATGCATTTCGGCTTCATCCGGTTGATCGACCTCTGGGGCATGCATGCGGTCCTCGGCCACCGGTTCTTTGACAGCAACATCCGCTACGGACTGGGCGATGGCGAGTCGGTGAATCGAGCCATTGCCAGCACCCTGTACAAGATCGTGCTTGACCGCTCTGAACATCCCGGCGTCTTCGCCTTTAACCATAATGGCATCACGCTGTTCGCCGAACACGTGGAACTTACGGATGATGGGTGCCGGTTGCGGGCTCCGCGACTGCTCAACGGAGCCCAGACTGTGACGACGACGGTCCTGTTCCGCGAGAAGAACAAGGACCATCCGAACCTAGCAGCGGGAAAAACGGCATTCGATGAGATCCGGGTTCCCTGCAAGATCCTGACCCGCGCCGACAAGAAATTCGTTACCCGGGTTACCATTAACAACAACCGCCAGAATCCGGTCGAGCCCTGGAATCTCCGCGCTAATGACCTGATCCAACTGGAATTGCAGGATAAGTTCGGTGGTGACCTGGGACTGTACTACGAACGGCAGGAGAATGCCTTCGACCAGTTGGGCCCGGAGGATCTAGCCGAGTACGGAATCCGGGAGGACAGCCGCGCCATCCAGATGCTGAAACTGACTCAGACGTTCCTATTGACCGACGGGATGATCAGCCGCCTGTCAGACATGCGCCGGGTCTTCGAAGACGATCGGACCTACGACCAGGTGTTCCGGCCGACGCGCCTGAAGGCAGACTCCCGCCTCATCCTGCTCTGCTACAAGATCCAGTTCAACCTCCGCAAATTCGCGCACGAAATCGAGCAGAAGGGGCAGAACAAGTACGCGTTCATCCACCGCTCCAGGAATCTGCTCTGGGCGCTCTTGTGCCAAGGCCTGCTGAACCACGAGGACCTCGAGGCGCTGGCCGAGGAACATGGGCGGTCCATGACGATCGCGGTGGAGTACAAGAATGTACTGAGCTGGCTGGCCACGGCCCGCGTGCGCGTCCTGCTGGCCGAATTGATGGCGGACCGGGACTACCTGCCCAAGGTGCAGGATGGCAACCTGAGCTTCCTCAGAACCGACCGGGCCTTCGAGAAGTGCATGGAGATGGCGCACAAGAAATGGCGCTGGGTGACGAAGAAGCTCGTCTGAAGCTCGCCGGCTAGCCCAAGTTCCGCTCCGCCGTCGTAAATTACTCAGCGTTGTAGGGGCAGATGACCCAGGCGTTGGACATGCTAGTGGAACTTGGTTGTGAATTGGGGCAGGCTTCAGGCCCGAGTCTCAGCGCCGGCCCGGTTGTTCCAGAGCCCAACCGCGCTGGTGATCGAGTAGACGGCGTACATCGCCAGCAGGCCCCAGGCTGCGGCGTTGTATGGATGGGTGTACGTGGGAGATTCCGTGATCACCGTCGAGCACCGCCTGGTCGAACACCCCGTCGGCCTGCTGGTCAGTGACGTGGGCGGCCTGATCTACGGCGTCGAACCGGCGAACCGGCTAGGTGCTGGCGAGCCCAGCGGTGCAGCAGGACCTGATCGCAGCCGACCCGCTGCGCTCACGGCGCGATGCTGCCGATCGCCTCGACGACAGCTCCGGCAGCCTCTCCGGTAGCCGTGGCCACCGTCTCCGCAGCCTCGCCAGCGGCGCTGGCGGCTGACCCGGCAGTTTCAGCCACGCCTTTCCCAGCGGAGCGTGCTGCTTCGCCAGCGGTCTGCAGCAGTTCGAGCCCCCAGTCAGCGGCGTGCTCCAGGACTTCGCCGCAGGCTTCGGCCACGGGGTTGCTGGTGTCGCGTTGTTCGGGTGGCGGGGATGGCGAGCGGGGCTTCATGCCGAGGACATGAG